>CACBMH010000063.1 GCA_902539825.1 uncultured Alphaproteobacteria bacterium | reverse complement strand
TTCTTAAATACCGATACGTATAGTGGAGAAAAAAAATACTCTGACAGATTACTGGATAATAATAACAAAATATTCGATTATTTTGAGTTAGAAAAGAATTTAGAAAATTTAAATTTAACCGCAGGCAGATCTGTTGTTTGTGTGGACAGAAATGGATCGGGAAAGTACGGCATATATGTTGCTAATTATGGAGGTCCTACTAGATTTTATGAAATTGAAGAAAATGAAGTTGAAGATTTAGCTCCAATGCTTGGAATTGATCAAATAACTGGAGGAAGAGCGGTAATTTCAGGACATATAGTTTCTGATAATATGGATATATTTGCAGCTAATGAGAGAGGTCCAAATTTTTTATATAAAAATATTAATGGTAATTTTAATGATATTGCGATTGAAAAAAATGTGCAAGATACTTTTCAAAATGGTCGCGGAACTGCTTTAACTGATTTTTTGTATAGAGGTGAACTTGATATTATAACAAGTAACTGGGAAGGTTATCATCGTATTTTTGTAAAACAAAAAAAATCTTTTCTCGATATGTCTTCATTAGATTTTAGATCACCTAGTAGAATACGAACAGTTATATCAGCAGATTTTGATAATGATGGTTATGATGAAATTTTTTTAAATAATATCGGTCAACCAAATAAACTCTTTCGTATTCTTGATGAAGGAAACTTAGAAGAAATCAAGTTAGACGAAGCACTTGAAGCACAAGGTCTAGGAACAGGTGCTGCTGTTGCCGATATTGATGGAGATGGAATTTTAGAATTACTTATTTCACATGGTGAATCTGGAGCTCAACCACTTAGTTTGTATAAAGCAAATGTATCAAATACAAACTATATTAGAATTAAACCTCTTAACACCTTTGGTGCTCCAGCTAGAGGTGCAACTGTTACATTACATACAAATTTGAGAAATCACGCCAAGACTATTGATGCTGGCTCAGGATATTTATGTCAAATGGAACCAATGGCACATTATGGTTTACGCCCTGGTGAAGTAATTATAAATATATCAATTAAATGGACTAATGGTACAATTGATAGTTATGAAATTAATGATATAAATAAGACTTTCGAATTCAAACAAGGAATATAATTTAAATGTCTGTAGCTGAAACATTAAAAAAACCAGCTCCACGTTTTCATTGGAAATGTAAACATACATGGAGAAGAAGTGCTAAAAATACTGCTTGGTGTTTGCTAGGATGTAGTATTGGCGATTTTGGAACCATACTCTATTTTCAATTAACTGGCATTCCTTGGCCTACTTTTTATATTATGATCCTAGCAATCATTAATGGTATTATTACTAGCATCATTTTAGAGACTGTCGTTTTATCAAGACAAATGATTATCAGCAAAGCTTTTAAAACAGCCATAGGAATGAGTTTAATTTCAATGGTGTCTATGGAAATAGCTATGAATACAGTCGACTGGATCATTATGGGTGGCGCTAAACTTGTATGGTGGATAATACCTATAATGCTTCTTGCAGGCTTTTTAACGCCGTGGCCATATAATTATTACAGATTAAAAAAATATAATATCGCCTGCCATTAATTAAATTAATTCACATACAAATATTGAAATTGGTTTAAACTCACATATCTCATCTTGATGATTAGAATATTTCTTACATTATTATTTATAAGTTCCACGTCATTTGCCGCTAGTACTAGTTCAGATGACAGTGAAACTAGCATTTCAGCTAGTGAACAAGTTACAAAATTATACGATAAAGCTTACGAATTAGTTTATTATAAGAAATTTGATAAATCTATTAAATTACTTGAAAAAATTGCTAAGCGTAAAGACCTAGGTGAAAAAAAAGCTGATGTATATAACCTACTGGGTTTTAGTTACAGAAAGCACAGTGAGCCAAATCTAGATAAGGCCTTTGAAGCATATAGAATTGCTTTAGACGCAAATCCTGAACATTTAGGAGCACATGAATATCTTGGAGAACTTTACATCACCCTTGGTAATATGAACAAAGCTAATGAAATGT
>CACBMH010000062.1 GCA_902539825.1 uncultured Alphaproteobacteria bacterium | reverse complement strand
TTTATCACTTGGTTTCTCGAAACCAAAATTACTTCAGTCTATGTATATTTTTAAGCAACCCAAAATAGGTGGTGAAGTAGTTTGTCATCAAGATTCTACTTTTTTATATACCGAGCCAGAAAGTACTATCGGTTTCTGGTTCGCATTAGAAGACGCAAATAAAACAAACGGATGTTTACAGGTTGCAAGTGGAGGTCATAAAGGCCCATTAAGAAAACTTTTTAAAAAAGTAGACGGTAAAATGCAAATGATAGATCTAAATGATGAACCATTTCCTGAAACTGATACTTTTGTAGAAGTAAAAAAAGGATCACTTGTATTATTACATGGTAGACTCCCTCATTATTCATGTGAGAACACAAGTTTAAAATCAAGACATGCTTACACAATTCATGTAATTGATAATAACAACGAATATCCTGAATGGAATTGGTTACAAAGATCTTCAATACCTCTTAAAAGTTTTATTAATGACTAAAAAAATAATTTTAGATTGTGACCCAGGTCATGATGATGCTGTAGCAATAATGTTAGCTGCTTCCTCTAAAGAGATTGACATACTGGGTATCACCTGTGTCGGTGGAAATACTGGTTTAAATAATACAGTAAATAACGCTCTTAAAGTTTGTACGTTAATTGAAAGAACGGACATTAAAGTTTACTCTGGTGCAAATAAACCTATTCATTATGAATTATTTACAGCTGAATATGTTCACGGAAAAACCGGATTAGATAAAAAAGGTGATCCTATAATAATAGATACAAATTATAAACCTCAAGAAAAATATGCAGTTGATTTCATAGTAGAAACTTGTAAATCTTCAACAGAGCAAATTTATTTATGTCCAACAGGACCTCTTACAAATATTGCCTTAAGTTTAAAAAAAGATCCGTCTATTAAAGAAAATATAAAAGAAATAGTTTTTATGGGTGGGGCTGCTATGTGCTTAGGAAATACTACACCATCAGCTGAATTTAATATTTATGTGGATCCACATGCGGCTAATATTGTTTTAGAATCAGGAATTCCGTTAACAATGATGGGTTTAGATGTTACTCATCAGGTAAATGTAAATTCAAAAATTATCAAATCAATGAATGAAAATAAAAATAAAAGTTCTAAGTTTTTTGGAGAACTAATGGAATTTTATACAATATTTCATAAAGAATTATACGAAACTGAGCAAACTCCTTTGCATGACCCATGTGTTATTGCATATTTATTAGATCCATTTATTTTTAGTGGAAAAGAAGTTAATGTTACAGTTGAAGAAAATTCTGAATTAACAAGAGGGGAGACTGTTGTTGATTGGCTAGGTGTTACTAAAAGACCAGTAAATTGTTTTGTGATGAATGAAGCTAATGATGAAAAATTTTTTCAATTACTTAAAGCTAAATTATCGTTATTACCTTAACTATAAAAACTTTTTGCAATCTTTCCAGCTAAATTTGCATTATTAATTATTAAAGATACATTAGCATTTAGAGTTTCATTTTTTGATTGTTCGTTAATTTCTTTTATGAGAAACGGGGTTAATTCTTTTCCACTAATATTATTGCTATTAGCTTTAATTGTTGCATTATTTATCCATTTTTCTACGTCATTTTTATTAAGTGCTTTTTCTAATGGAACTTTATTAAATATGAGAATTGATTTTTTATTTCCCATATTTTCATTGAGCTTTAAAAAAGAAGAAATTTCATGAATTTCATCAAATTTATTATCGACTTTATTTTCTGTTTCTTCATACCAAAAACCAGGCATATAATTTGTTTGATAACCAATTCTTGTAATTCCTAAAGTTTCAAGAAGTTCATTCGTTTTACTTAAATCTAAAATAGATTTAGCACCACTACAGATTACAAAATTTGAATTCTCAGAAAGTGCATATAGATCTCCAGATACATCATTGGTATTTTCAGTATTTAGATGCACACCACCAATTCCTCCTGTTGCAAAAAATCTTATTTGAAATTTAGAAGCTATAGAAATCGTACTTGCTACTGTTGTAGCAGCATTTTCTTTATTAAATATTGATAAATTTATATTGTGGTTTGAAACTTTTTGTACATTTTTTTCTTTTGCTAATAT
>CACBMH010000061.1 GCA_902539825.1 uncultured Alphaproteobacteria bacterium | reverse complement strand
TAAATTATGAGCACAGAAATTTTAATGCCCGCATTATCTCCAACAATGACAGAAGGGAATCTGTCTAAGTGGTTAATTAAAAAAGGGGATACAGTTAAAGCTGGTGATTTGATTGCAGAAATTGAAACTGATAAAGCTACAATGGAAGTAGAAGCGGTCGATGAAGGTGTTGTTCTTGATCTTTTATTTAAAGAAGGAGAAGCCAATATTCCAGTAAATAAAGCTATAGCTATTATTGGCAATCCAAATGAAAAAGTTGAAGTAAAAAAAGAAGCTCCCATTGAAAAAGTGATTGAAGAAAAGAAAATTGAAAAAAATATTGAGACAAAAATTGAGAATAATAAAGATGATATAATCGATACACCATCGCCTAAAATAGAAAAAGATAGTAATTTAAGTTCAGAAGAAACTACTATGCGTCAAGCGCTTAGAGATACAATGGCTGAAGAAATGAGAAAAGATAAAAAAGTTTTCATACTAGGAGAGGAAGTTGCCGAGTATCAAGGCGCTTATAAAGTAACGCAAGGTCTTCTTCAGGAATTTGGCAAAGAAAGAGTATTGGATACTCCTATTTCTGAACATGGATTTACTGGATTAGCAGTTGGAGCAGCATTTAAGGGATTGAGACCAATTTTAGAGTTTATGACTTTTAATTTTTCTATGCAAGCAATTGATCAAATTATAAATTCAGCAGCAAAAACACTTTACATGTCTGGAGGACAAATTAATTGTCCTATTGTTTTCAGAGGACCTAATGGTGCTGCGGCTCAAGTTGCTGCACAACATAGTCAGGATTTTTCTTCCTGGTATTCTCAAGTGCCAGGTTTAAAAGTGATTGCGCCATCTACTCCTTATAACGCAAAAGGTCTGTTACGTTCTGCAATATCAGATCCAAATCCCGTAATTTTTCTAGAAAATGAAATTCTTTATGGATTAAAAGGTCCTGTTAACAATGATGTTAACTTTTCAATACCAATTGGAAAAGCAAATATTGAAAAAGAAGGAAAAGATTTAACAATTGTTACTTATTCTATAATGTTACAGAAATCTAAAGAAGCTGCATTAAGATTAAAAGAAGAATACAATTTAGATACAGAAATTATTGATTTACAAACTTTACGACCTTTGGATACGGAAACAATTTTAAATTCAGTTAAAAAAACTAATAGACTAATTACTGTCGAAGAGTCATGGCCATTTGGTAGTGTTGGTTCTGAAATTGCAAATATTGTTCAAAGAGATGCATTTGATTATTTAGACTCACCAGTGATAAAAGTTAATAGTGCGGATGTTCCAATGCCATACGCATTGAGCTTAGAAAAATTATATCTTCCTCAAGTTGATGACATTATAAATGCTGCAAAAAAAGTAAGTTATATAAAATAAATGGCAATTAAAGTTTTAATGCCTGCATTATCACCCACAATGTCAGAGGGTGTAATTAATAAGTGGTTAGTTAATATTGGTGATACTGTTTCAGCTGGAGATATTTTAGCTGAAATTGAAACAGATAAAGCAACAATGGAAGTTGAGGCAGTTGATGAGGGAGAAATTACACATTTAATTGATACAACACCAGATAAACAAATTGCTGTTAATTCTGTCATTGCTCTAATTAATGGTAGCAAAGATGAAAGATTAGAAGATTATAATGATAAAAATCAAACTGTAAGCAGTGAAGAAAAAAATGAAGTATCAGAATTACCTAAAGTAAATACTGAAGTAGATAACAGCCAAATAATAAAAATAAGTAAAGATTCAAACACTAAACAAAATACTAATTTTGCTTCACCGTTTGTTAAAAAATTTTCGAAAGATAACAATATTGATCTAACTCTTATTAAAGGGTCTGGACCTGACGGTAGGATAATAAAAAAAGATATTCAAAATTTTGAACTTCATATCAATGATGAAAATATTTCTATAATTGAGCCATCTAGTATTAGAAAAATAATTGCTGAAAGAACAACACAAACAAAAAATGAGGTTCCACATTTTTATCTTACTATTGAAACAAGAATGGATAAGCTAATAAATTTAAGAAAAAAAATTAATTTTAATAGTAATATCAAAATCTCTTTTAACGACCTTATCGTTAAAGCATGCGCAATGG
>CACBMH010000060.1 GCA_902539825.1 uncultured Alphaproteobacteria bacterium | reverse complement strand
TGATAAATTTACAACAATAACTGGTGCAGAACTTCACGCTGGTAAAAATAGTAATGGAGACGAATGGCATATCTTATCTGTTGGTATTCCTAAAGATTTCACTTCCCCGACTGAAGATGAATCTGGGCCTGAAATAGCTACAAGAGCTCTAAAAGCTGGAGCTTTTGTTGCTATCGCCCATCCTGAATGGTCAGGTTTAAATCTAAATGATGCATTATCTATGCCCTTAGGCATTCATGCAATTGAAGCATTTAATGGTGTTTGCAAAACTTTTGGAAGAGAAAATGGCTCATATTTAATTGATCAAGTTATGGCTTCGGGTAGAATGATTGGAGCTATTGCAACTGATGATGCTCATTATTACGAAAAAGATGCCAATGCAGGTTGGGTTATGGTTCAAGCAGCATCTAACTCGCATAATGATATATTGGATGCGCTTAAATCTGGAAATTATTATGGATCAACAGGGCCAGAGATAATTAGAAGTGAAATAGTTAGTGAATATTTTCATGTAGAAACTTCTAATGTTGATTATATCGGTTTAGTTGGTCGAGGAGCAAGATTTGAAAAAATTTCAGGTGAAAACCTTAAAGAAGCAAAACTTCCATTAGCAAAGTTCCATAATAGTTGGGCAAGATTAATTTTAAGAACAAATGACGGTAAACAGGCCTGGGGTCATCCGTTTAAGGTTTATTTATAAAAAATGCGGTTCGTAATTATAAGAACTCTAAGAGCTTTTTTAACAATTTGGGGAGTCATTACTCTTACTTTCATTGCTACAAGAATAGCAGGAAATCCGATTGATAATTTTGCACCCGAAGGTTTAAGTAATGAAGAGTATAACTATTTAATGGAGTATTTTGGACTCAATGAGTCATACTTTGTCCAATATATTAGTTATTTTAAAGGAATAATAGAAGGTAATTTTGGTTTTTCTTATTTTTCTTTTCAACCTGTAACAGAAGTTTTTTTTAGTAAATTACCTAATACTTTAGCTTTATTTGGATATGCATTTTTAGTTTCATTAATAATTGGCATTCCTCTTGGAATTTACGCTGCTATTTACCGAAATTCAATTTTAACCACATTCATAATGGCTTTAGCATTTACTGGATATGCTATTCCTAATTACATATTAGCTATATTTGCCATCCTTCTTTTTTCTTTTACGCTTCATTTATTACCAACTGTAGGTTTAGAAACTCCCTATCATTATATTATGCCAGTAGGCTGTTTAGCTATGTCTATGTTGGCCGGTAAAATCCGTTATTCACGCTCAGCAATGCTTGATGTTCTCAATGAAGATTATATTCGTACTGCAAGATCAAAAGGCTTATCAGAACGTATAGTTATTTTTAAGCATGCATTTAGAAATGCATCAATGCCTATCGTTTCAATTCTTGGATTACAAATTGCAGGTTTTATTGCTGCTGTTGTTTTAGTTGAAGCAGTTTTTGCCATTGATGGAATAGGGAACTTAATTGTTAAAGCTGCGATCTTTAGCAATTATCCAATACTCCAATATGGTGTGATGCTATGGGGTTCAATAGTTGTATTGGCTACTCTCTTAGTTGATCTGACATATGCATTATTAGATCCTAGAATTAGAGTAAACTGATGTTTTCAATTCTTAATAATAGTGAATTAGTTAAAAAATTCAAAAAAAGTGATTTAATCATTAAGGGAGGTTTATTTCTTTTATTCTTTTTAATACTTGTTGCTATCTTTGCACCTATTCTTGCACCTTATGATCCAAATTCGACGAGCTTGTTAGCTAGATTAAGACCTCCTTTAGGTTTTGAAAAATTTAAAGTTGGCTTTTTGCTAGGCACCGATGAACTTGGAAGAGATATGCTTTCAAGATTAATATATGGTTTAAGGTTTACTTTATTTATTGCTTTAGTAGGATCATTAATCTCCATGACGATTGGAACCTTAATAGGTGTCATATCTGGATATGTTGGAGGTATCATAGACAACATTTTTATGATGTTGGTAGATATACAGATTGCATTTCCAGGTACTTTAATGGCTTTATTATTAATATCTGTTTTTGGCTCGAGTATTACAATCCTAATTTTTGTAGTAGGTATTAGTGGTTGGGAAAATTATGCTAGAGTTGTAAGAGGTCAAGTAATACAAATAAAAAATGAACCCTATGTATCTGCTGCGCAAGTAGCAGGGGCGAAACCAAGAAGAATTATTCTTCTTCA
>CACBMH010000059.1 GCA_902539825.1 uncultured Alphaproteobacteria bacterium | reverse complement strand
TTGGTTCGCTTTTGTCTCATCTCTTGTCCAGACTATTATTTTATTTATTTTTCTAACTAACATTATAGCTTGAAGTTGTAATTTAGCTTGAATTCCAGCACCAATAATACCAACAGTATTAGAATTTTGATTTGATAAATATTTTGTAGCTATTGCTCCTGCTATAGCTGTTCTAGTATCTGTAAGATAACCTTCATCCAATAAAACAGATTTTACAAATCCAGTCTTTGAATCTAATAAAACCATCAGTCCATTACTAGATGGCAAACCCAGTTTTGGATTATCAAAAAAACCTGAAGCGATTTTTATTGCAAAACTATCAAGACCCTCAATGTATGCAGCTTTAACATCTGATTCACCATGATATTTTTCAATATCAATTCTCATTATAGGTGGCATCATTACCAATCCCTTTGATAAACTTTTAAATGCTTCTTCTATTATTGGTATGAGATTTTTATTCAAATCTACATGTTGAATAATATCATTTTTATTAAGGATGAGCATGGCTTAAAACTTTGTTAAATAGTTCTGAGTCAATGTTTCCACCACAAATTAAACAAATTATATTTTTTCCTAAGTGCGATGTTAGTTTTTCTTTAACAACCATTACACTTGTTGCTGCAGCACCTTCAGATACAATTTTATGTTCTAAAAAATTTATTCTAATTCCCTCAGCTATTTTTTCTTCACTTACTAAAACAAAGTCATCAACGTATTGTTGTACGAAATTAAACGTAAATTTATTATCTAAACCAATACTACCCCCTAAACAATCAGCTAAAGTTTCAGTTTCCTCTACATCAACAGGTCTACCTTCTTTTAGACTTTCATACATTGAAGGACCTCTTTCCATAGATACGGCAATAATTTTTGTGTCAGGTTTTTGAAGTTTAATTGCTTGTGCTATTCCAGATATAAGACCACCACCAGATGTTGGTATAATTACTGTATCAACTTCAGGAAATTCAGTAAGCATTTCAAGTCCAACTGTACCTTGGCCTATAATTATATCTTCATCATCAAAGGGGTGAATTAATGTGATATTTTTATCTTTCGCAATTTGTTTAGCATGCAAATCAGCTTCATCACTATTCTTTCCAATAATTACTACTTTTGCTCCTAATTTTTCAATAGCCTCTTTTCTATATTCTGGAACCATTGAAGACATATATATTGTTGATTGAATGCCCAATACCTTTGAAGCATAAGCAACGCCTTTGCCATGATTGCCTGTAGAAACTGCGATGACTCCTTTGTTTTTTTCATCTTCACTTAGAGAAAGAAGCTTATTAACCGCACCTCTTAACTTAAATGAGCCAGTGATTTGAAAATTTTCTAACTTTAGTTTTACTTTATTACTTTTTGATAAGAAATTAGAATTAATTAATGGTGTATAATTAACATAAGGTAAAATTTTCTTATGTGCATCTTGTATTTGTTGAAGTGTAATCAATTTAAACCCAATTTAATGTAATTTAAATAGATTACCAAAACCATCAATTTTTTGATTAATATTAGATAATCTTAATGAATCCCAAATAATAGCTTGATTACTTGAAATGATATCTATGCTTAATTTTGACTCTAATGTTTCAATAATTTCAATTACTTTTAATGCAGTGCAAGAAACAAAAATACTATCAACATCTGTTAAATCAATTGAGGAAATTGTTTGCATTAAACTATCATGAGTAACTTTGGCAATTTCCGAATCATAATTTAAATTAAACGAACTAAATGATTTAATTTCAAATCCACTATCAATTAAATATTCGTAAACTTTAATATTAACATCTTTAGGATAAGGTGTAAGAACAGCAATTTTTTTATGGTTCAACAATTTAAGTGCTTTGACAGCTGCTGTAATAGGTGTCGTAATTAAAGCATCAGGTTTGGCTTTGAAAATTTCAGATCTTATTCTTTTTTCACCAATTTCAATAGTACCCGAAGTGCATCCATACGCTACAACTTGTATTTTTTCATTGGGTAATATTTGGTTTGTTGTTTCTGTAAGATGATCAGCCATCCTCATATAATTTTCATGAGTTAGAGGATTTAAAAAAGGTATCCTATTAAAAAAAAGGTCTACTGGTAAATTATGGCAAATTTTTCTAAAATCCTGCTCTATGGTAAAATCAGTTGATAATGTAATTATACCAACTTTAGAAAAGTTTGTATCATGTAAATTGGCTTTAACATTATTTTGATTAAAACTATCCA
>CACBMH010000058.1 GCA_902539825.1 uncultured Alphaproteobacteria bacterium | reverse complement strand
CGCCTGCCCGGTGCCGGAAGGTTAAATGGTGGAGTGCAAGCTCTAAAATGAAGCCCCGGTGAACGGCGGCCGTAACTATAACGGTCCTAAGGTAGCGAAATTCCTTGTCAGGTAAGTTCTGACCCGCATGAATGGCGTAACGATTTCTCCGCTGTCTCCAACATCAACTCAGCGAAATTGAATTCTCCGTGAAGATGCGGAGTACGTGTAGTTAGACGGAAAGACCCCGTGCACCTTTACTATAGCTTTACAGTGGTATTAGAAAAATAATGTGTAGGCTAGGTGGTAGACTTTGAAGCAGTCGCGTAAGCGATTGTGGAGTCAAAAGATGAAACACCACCCTTTATTTTTTTGATATCTAACCATCATCCATTATCTGGATGTGGGACCCTGTATGGTGGGTAGTTTGACTGGGGCGGTCGCCTCCTAAAGAGTAACGGAGGCGCGCGATGGTAGGCTCAGGCTGGTCGGAAATCAGCTTTAGAGTGCAATGGCATAAGCCTGCCTGACTGCGAGACGTACATGTCGAGCAGAGTCGAAAGACGGTCATAGTGATCCGGTGGTTCCGAGTGGAAGGGCCATCGCTCAACGGATAAAAGGTACGCCGGGGATAACAGGCTGATACCCCCCAAGAGTCCATATCGACGGGGGTGTTTGGCACCTCGATGTCGGCTCATCACATCCTGGGGCTGGAGAAGGTCCCAAGGGTTTGGCTGTTCGCCAATTAAAGTGGTACGTGAGCTGGGTTCAGAACGTCGTGAGACAGTTCGGTCCCTATCTGCTATACGAGTTGGAAATTTGACAGGATTTGTCCCTAGTACGAGAGGACCGGGATGAACGTACCACTGGTGTACCAGTTGTTCCGCCAGGAGCATCGCTGGGTAGCTATGTACGGACAGGATAACCGCTGAAAGCATCTAAGCGGGAAACCCACCTGAATACTAGATTTCCCTATTAGAGTCGTGGAAGACCACCACGTTGATAGGTTGGGTGTGGAAGTTCAGTAATGAATGAAGCTTACCAATACTAATAACTCGATTGGCTTGATTACAATAGTCGTACAGAGAAAAGTTTTATACTAACCGTTTCCTGGTGACAATAGCAACAGATTAACACCCGATCCCATTCCGAACTCGAAAGTGAAAGCTGTTAGCGCCGATGGTACTTTAACTTAAGTTATGGAAGAGTAGGTCGTTGCCAGGAATTTAAATAAAATCATTATTGTCAATAATCGTAATATTATTGTATTTATTATCAAGTGGGTTTTTCAATTATAATACCTTTGTATAATGAAGAGCATAATATTTCAGAGTTAATAAATGAAATATTAGCTTCATTAAATAATTTATATAAAGAATTTGAGGTTCTATTGGTAAATGACTGCAGTAAAGACAATACATTAAAAGTAATAAATCAGATTAGTTCATCTAATAAACTTATAAAAATTATCGATAATAATACTAACCTAGGGCAAAGTTTTTCAATTATTAAGGGAGTAAAAAAAGCTAAATATGATATTATTTGTACATTAGATGGAGATGGGCAAAACAATCCAATAGATATTCCACGTCTAATGGATAAATATTTAAGTTCTGAAAAAATATATTTAGTTGGTGGTATTAGAAAAAATAGAAAAGATAATTTTATCAAAAAAATCACATCTAAATTCGCAAATAAAATTAGAGCCAGGATACTTAAGGACAATTGTATTGATACTGGATGTTCATTGAAGGTATTTGATAAAAATACCTTTTTAAAATTTCCAGAGTTTAAAGGACTCCATAGGTTCTTACCTGCATTTTTCATGCATTATAAAAAACAAAGTGTTTATATTGATGTTGATCATAGGCCTAGATTAAAAGGTAAATCAAATTATGGCACCTTAGATAGATTAATATATGGAATTATTGATTTATTAAGAGTATTGCTAATTTTAAAAAACATAAAGAATGATTAATTTTTTTTCAAATTTATCAAACACAGAAATTGTTTTTTTAATAATTGGTTTTACAGGACAGGGGTTATTTGCATCAAGATTTATAGTTCAATGGATTCATTCAGAAAGAAAGGGTGAAAGTCATATTCCTATAATATTTTGGTACTTAAGTATATTTGGTGGACTGGGCCTTTTAATTTATGCAATTTTTAGAAAAGATCCAGTAATAATTGTTGGTCAGTTGTTTGGTATATTTATTTATTTAAGAAATTTAATATTAATTTATAATAAAAAGTTAAAATAATATTTATATGAGTATGATTAAAAACTATATTAATGGTGCCTCAATTGGATCTTCTAATGAATATATTCCA
>CACBMH010000057.1 GCA_902539825.1 uncultured Alphaproteobacteria bacterium | reverse complement strand
TTCTCTTGAATCAATTATAAAAGTATTAAAATTAATATTTTCTAATTTAGAAATTAACGCTTGACCAATATGTCCTGATCCAAAGATATATAAGTTAGGTTTAATATTATTAACAACATATTCATTTTTTAGTGCATCTTTGGAATTATTATGTAAGCTTAATTTAACTTGTACGTATCCACCACAACATTGTCCAATTCCTGGCCCAAGCGGAATATTCATTACTTTATTTGCTATATTATTATCAATTAATCTTCTTGCTTCATCGATAACTAAATACTCTAAGTTTCCGCCACCGATAGTTCCAAAGATAGTATCAGTTGAGATTAATATAATATCATCTAAACTATTGGGCGATGATCCTTTAACTTCAATAATTTTAGCCTTAACTATTTTACTATTAAAATTTATATTTTTACTTAATTTTTTAAGATACATTTTAATGCAAACTTTTTAATATATTTTCAGCAGTAGCAGGTGCAATTAAATTTTCAGAATTTTTTCCTTTATTGGAATTATATACAGCGTTCTTTAATGCAATAAAACTTGAAATTGCTAGCATAAATGGTGGTTCTCCAACAGCTTTAGAGCGATTAATAACCTTTTCTTTATTAAAACCACGATCATAAATTTCGACATTAAATTTAAATGGTGTCTCACCTGCAGTTGGTATTTTGTAAGTAGAAGGACTATGAGTTGCTAGAACTCCATTTGATTTCCAAGACACTTCTTCAGTTGTAAGCCAACCTAATCCTTGAATATAGCCACCCTCAATTTGTCCTTTATCAATTCTCTTATTTATAGAATTGCCAACATCATGAATTATATCAACTTGAAGTATTTTATTTTCACCAGTTAATTTATCAATAATTACTTCTGTTACCGCTGCTCCATAAGTAAAATACAAGAACGGCCTTCCTTGAAGTGTTTTTGTATTTACATTAATTTTGTCAGTTTTATAGAAACCTGAAGATGACAATGGAATTCTATTCAAGTAAGCAGTATTTATCAATTCTTTAAAAGATATTTTTCTTTTATCAAAATAAACAAAATTATTTTCATATTTTATTTTGCTATTTGTTTTAAAATAATCATAGATAAATTCATTTAAACCTGATTTGATATTATTTATAGCATTAACAATTGCTGCTCCATTTATATCAGTTGTAGCTGATGCTGCACTTGCTGATGTGTTAGGCACTTTTTCTGTATCCGTTGAAGAGATTTTTATATTTTCATAATTAAGGCCAAATTCATTTGAAGCCACTAAAGCAAGTTTCGTCATTAATCCTTGACCCATTTCAATTCCTCCATGATTTAAATGAATGGATCCATCAGTGTAGATATGAACTAAGGCACCACCTTGGTTTAAATAAGTAGTTGTAAATGATATTCCAAACTTTACAGGCGTTATTGCTATTCCTTTTTTTAGAACTTTATTTTTTTTATTAAAATTATTAATTTCTGCTTTTCTTTTTTTGTAATTAGATTTCTTAATTAGTTTATTAAAAATATCTTCAATCACATTGTCAGTAATTCTCATTCCATAATGAGTAGTATTTTTAATTTTATCTTTATAAAAATTAATTTTTCTTATTTCACTTGCTTCTCGATCTAATTTTTGAGCAATGTTTTCAATTATATTTTCAATACAAAACATTCCTTGAGGCCCACCAAATCCACGAAAAGCTGTATTAGAAACAGTATTTGTTTTGCATCTATACGAATTAATTTCTATATTTGGTAAGAAGTAGGCATTATCTATATGATAGATGGCTCTATCATTTATAGCTCCTGATAAATCTGGAGAGATACCGCATCTCGATGCCATCATTATTTTTAGAGCAAGTATTTCACCACTATTATTAAAACCCACTTCATAATCAAATAAAAAATCATGTCTTTTTCCAGTCATGATCATATCATCATCTCTATCGACTCTTAACTTTACTGGTTTAGATAACTTTTTTGCAGCAATGCTTGTAATGGCTGCAAACAAAAAAGATTGTGTTTCTTTTCCTCCAAAACCACCACCAATTCTTCTTACTATCACATGGATGCTATTGTAATTTTGTTTAAGAACTTTACCGATAATTTGCTGTGTTTCTGATGGATGTTGTGTTGAAGAATAAACTAAAAAATTATTATCTTCTTGTGGAATAGTCATTGCAATTTGACCTTCTAAATAAAAATGATCTTGACCCCCTGAATACAATTTACCTTTTAGAATGTTGTCAGATTTTTTAAACCCATCTTTTATATTTCCTCTAGTTAGATGCTTCGGTTTTAAAACAAATGATTTTTTCTTTAATGCTTCTTCAATTGAAACGATCGGTTTAGATATTT
>CACBMH010000056.1 GCA_902539825.1 uncultured Alphaproteobacteria bacterium | reverse complement strand
AGCTAATGCAGGTGATATTGTTGCTTTAGTTGGTCTAAAAGATGTAACAACAGGTGAGACTTTGTGTGCTTCTGATAATCCAATAGTTTTAGAAAGAATGGATTTTCCAGACCCAGTTATAGAGGTAGCCGTTGAGCCAAAGACTAAAGTTGATCATGAAAAAATGGGTCAGGCATTAGGAAGACTAGCTCAAGAAGATCCTAGTTTTAGAGTAACTACTGATCATGAAAGTGGTCAAACAATAATAAAAGGTATGGGAGAACTTCATCTTGAAATTCTAGTTGATAGGATGAAACGTGAATTTAAAGTAGAAGCAAATGTTGGAGCCCCTCAAGTAGCATATAGAGAAACAATTTCAGATTCTTTTGATGTTGATTATACCCATAAAAAACAATCTGGTGGTTCTGGTCAATTTGCCAGAGTGAAAATAAAATTTGAACCAGGAGAACCAGGTAGCGGCTATGAATTTATCAATCAAATAAAAGGTGGAAATATACCAACAGAACATATACCTGGTGTTGAAAAAGGTCTTATAGCTCAGCAACAAACTGGTGTTATAGCAGGTTTTCCATGTATAGATTTTAAAGCAACTCTATATGACGGCGCTTATCACGATGTAGATTCAAGCGTTCTCGCTTTTGAAATTGCTTCAAGAGCTGCGTTTAGAGAAGGTATTGCCAAAGCAAAACCAGTCTTGCTTGAACCTATGATGAAAGTAGAGGTAGTGACACCTGAAGAATATATGGGCGATGTTATAGGAGATCTAAACAGTAGAAGAGGTCAAGTTCAAGAAATGTCTACAAGAGGAAACGCTAACGTCGTAGACGCTATGGTACCACTTGCAAATATGTTTGGTTATGTAAATAATCTTAGATCTTTATCTCAAGGTAGAGCAAATTACACAATGCAATTTGATCATTATGAAGAAGTACCTTCAAATGTTGCAGAAGAAGTTAAGGCAAAGTTAGCATAATGGATAATCAAAATATAAGAATTAGACTAAGGGGTTTTGATAGCTCTCTGTTAGATACAAGCACTCAAGACATAATTAATACCGCAAAGAGAACCGGGGCAAAAGTTAAAGGACCTATTCCACTTCCAACCAGATTTGAGAGGTTTACCGTAAATAAATCACCTCACGTAGATAAAAAAAGTAGAGATCAATTAGAAATAAGAACGCATAATCGTCTTTTAGATATAATTGATCCAACACCTCAGACTGTTGATGCCTTGATGAAGCTTGACTTGTCTGCAGGAGTAGAAGTGGATATTAAAATTTAAAATGCTTAGATCTGGTTTAATAGCAACAAAAATTGGAAATAGTTCATACTTCCATGAAGATGGAAAGAACACCCATGTTACCTTAATAAAAGTTGATGAATGCATTGTATCTAACATTAAAACCTTTGAAAAAGATGGTTATAATGCTGTTCAGCTAGCCTCAATAGAAACTGAGAAAGATATTTCAAATATTAATAAACCTCAAAGAAAGATCTTTTCTTCAATAAAAATTAAACCAAAAAAAATAATTAAAGAATTTAGAGTTGATAATAATAATATTTTGGAAATTGGAACAAAGCTTAATGCAGATCATTTTAAGGTTAATCAATTTGTAGATGTAAGCAGCATATCTATTGGTAAGGGTTTTGCAGGTGTTATGAAAAGACATAACTTTGGCGGGCTAAGGGCTTCACATGGTGTTTCTATTTCTCATCGATCTCATGGTTCTACTGGTCAAAACCAAGACCCAGGTAGAGTTTTTAAAGGTAAAAAGATGGCTGGCAGAATGGGTAACAAAAAAGTAACAAAACAAAATTTAAAAATAATTGAAATAGACATACAGAATAACCTATTAATGATCAAAGGTTCAATTCCAGGGAAAAAAAATTCGATTATTTTCCTTAAAGACTCTGTTAAAAAATCATAATGAAAACTTCCATCCTAAATTTAAAAAATAAAAACGTCGGTCATGTTGATTTAGATTCCAATATCTTTGGTGCACAGATTCTTCCTGATTTAATACATCAATACATTAGATATCAAAATGCAAAATCTAGACAAGGCTCTCATAAAACTAAGACAAGATCTGAGGTAAGCGGACGTAGCAAAAAACCTTTTTCTCAAAAAGGTACAGGTAATGCAAGACAAGGAAGTAATAAACCACCTAACTTTAGGGGAGGGGCTGTTTCCATGGGTCCTCAAAATAGAGATCATTCTTTTAGTTTAAATAAAAAAGAAAAAAAACTAGCTTTAAAATCAGCCTTGTCTATTAAATTTACTGAGGAAAAAGTTATTATTATTGATTCATTCGAAATCAAAAGTTTAAAAACAAAGGAATTATATTCAGATTTAAAACAATTTGACTATAAATCAGCTTTGTTCATTTACTCAGAAAGTGGAATTGATAAAAATTT
>CACBMH010000055.1 GCA_902539825.1 uncultured Alphaproteobacteria bacterium | reverse complement strand
ATGTTCTTCCTATTCTTGATTTTTATTTAAATGAAAAAAGTGGAGGAATTTTAAATTTTAAATTTTCTTCTAAAGCCTTAACTAAGTTACAAATGTATGATTGGCCTGGCAATATATCTCAACTAATTAACTATGTAGAGAAAAGTCTAATACTTAATCAGGATCAAAATATAAAAGAGTTAGAGGTTGATGATTTAGCACTACAAATGGGAGATGAAACTGCGTCAAATTCTTCAAATAATTCATTGGATTTGTCTCTTAAAGAAGCCAGATCTGAGTTTGAAAAAAATTATTTAATATCGCAAATTAAGAGATTTAATGGTAATATAACTAAAGTTTCTGAATTTACAGGAATGGAAAGAACTGCTCTTTATAGAAAATTTAAGTCACTAGATATTAAAGTAGAATAACTAATCAATGAAAACAATTATTTGTGGAGCTGGAGATGTTGGATATAGCATAGCTGATAAACTATCACGTGAAAATTTTGAAGTAACAGTTATTGATGAAGATGAATATAGGTTAAATAAAGTATCTGAAACGTTGGATGTCAAAACAATTAATGGCATTCCTAGTATGCCATCAGTTTTAGAGAGCGCTGGTGCTAATGACTGCGAAATACTAATTGCAGTTACTAAGAGTGATGAAACTAATATGGTTACTTGCCAAATTGGCTATTCTTTATTCAAAATTAAAAAGAAAATTGCAAGAATAAGACAACAAGATTATTTAAAAACTGATTGGAAAAATTTATATAATGATGACAATTTCCCAATAGATGCAATTATTTCTCCCGAACAAGAAGTTGCTAAGGGTATATTTAGAAGATTAATTTCACCTGGTACAATAGACATGGTTGAATTATCAGACAAAAAATTAAAATTAATTGGTCTAAAATGTGAAGATAATTTTTTACATTCAGGTCTCTCTGTCAGAGAATTATCAGAAAAATTTCCAGACTATCTTGCTAACATAATGTTTATTTTTAGAGGAGATCAAAAATTTACAGTAAATTCTTCAACTAAAATTGAAAAAAAAGACACAATTTTTCTAGTTGTGGAAACTGATAATTTGACAGATGTATTATCTGAATTTGGCCATCAAGAATTACAGGCAAAAAAAGCCGTAATTATAGGTGGTGGAAATATAGGATTTTCACTTGCTCAGCTAATTGAAAATTCTGACATATATATAAAAACTGAACTTATTGAAGCTAATAAAGAACGAGCAGAATTTCTTGCATCAAATTTAGAAAATATCACAGTGACATGTGGAGATGGCTTAGACAATCAAATACTTGAAGAGGTAAACATATCAGATTCAGGTTACTGTATATCAATTACGGAAGACGATGAAGTTAATATACTATCATCTTTATTAGCTAAAAGAGCAGGGGCTAACACATCAATAACTTTGATTAATAATAGCAATTATTCATCTTTATTATCTAATATAGGTGTTGATATGACCATAGATCCAAAAATAATAACAATTTCTAAAATTTTAGAAAAGGTAAGAGGTGTAAAAATACGAAATGATTATTCAATAGGTGAAGGTTTTGGGGAGGTAATAGAGGCAGATATTCAGTCAGAATCATTTCTTTGTAATAAAAATCTAAAAGAGTTAGAATTGCCAAAAGGTATACGTATTGGCTCCATAGTAAGGGATAAAAAAATTATAATTCCTAATAGTCAAACTGTATTTAAAGAGAATGATGATGTTGTTTTTTTTGCTGAAACAAACTGCATAAAAAAACTAGAAAAACTTTTATCAAAAGTTTAATTTAATGCCAAATTTTGCTTATATAAATAACAAATTTGTAAATTTTAAATCAGCAAAAATTCATATAGAGGATAGGGGATTACAATTTGCAGATAGTGTTTATGAAGTTATCGCAGTTTTAGATAAAAATTTAATTGATTTAGATTTTCATCTTAAGAGATTAAAATATTCTCTTCGTGAATTAGAAATTAAATTTACAATCAATAAAAAAAACTTAAATAATATTTTTCTCAATCTAATAAAGAAAAATAAAACAAGCAACGGTATAATTTATTTACAAATTACAAGAGGTATTCAATTTAGAGAACACAAATATCAAAAAAATTTAGCCCCAACTTTAATTGTATACACAAGAAATAAAAGTTTTAATTTACCTGGAAAAAAATTTGTAGGAGTAAATACAATTACATACCAAGATCTTCGATGGAAAAGACGTGATATCAAAACAGTAAATTTACTTCCAAATATTATAGCAGCAAATATGGCCAAAAAGAAAAATGCTTATGAGGCAATTTTAATACAAAATGGAAAAGTAACTGAGGGCACATCTTCTAATATTTGGATTATAAAAAGAAATAATTTAATAACTCATCCAGCTAACTCTGATATTTTAAAAGGAGTAACTAGAACATCTCTCATAAAAATCATAAAACAAACCAGAC
>CACBMH010000054.1 GCA_902539825.1 uncultured Alphaproteobacteria bacterium | reverse complement strand
TGTATTCTTTAGTTGATACTATTTTTGCAGGTAGAATGATTTCTGAAACAGCTTTAGCAGCTATTGGTCAAACATTTCCTGTATATTTTATAATTATTGCACTTGGAATAGGACTGAGCATAGCTACAACAAGTAATGTTGCTAATTCTTTAGGAGAAAAAAATATTAAAAAAGCAAGTCATGCATTTTCACAATCTTTTGTCGTAACAATTTTAGTAGGCTTAGGTATAACTATTTTTGGACTTTATTTTGGGAACATTATTTTAGAATCTATAAATGATGATTCAAAAACCCTTAAACTTTCATCATTATATATGAACGTAATTTATTTAGGATCAGTCATAATACTTTTACTCATGGTATGTAATTCTTGTTTATCTGCTCAAGGAGATACTAAAAGTTATAGAAATGTTTTAATTTTTAGTTTTTTTCTTAATATAATTTTAAATCCAATATTAATCACAGGAAAAATAATTAATTTTGAATTATTTGCCCCAATGGGTATAACTGGAATAGCAATAGCTACCATACTATCTCAAATAATTGGCCTGTTATATTTACTATATAAAATTTATAAAACAGAGATTTTTGAAAATTTTAAAAATAATTATTTGATACCCAAATTAAGTTTAATTAAGGAAATTTCATTTCAGGCTATTCCAGCGGCATTAGGATTGATGATGATTGCTCTCGGATCATATATATTATTATTTTTTGTAAGTCGATTTGGTAATGATGCAATTGCAGGTTTTTCCTCAGCTGGAAGATACGAACAACTGCTATTCTTACCCTTGTTAGGATTAAGTACAGCAGTAACCGCAATTGTGGGTCAGAATTTTGGTGCTAAAAACTATGAAAGAATTTTAGAAACTTACAATAAAGCTATGATTACTGGTGTAATAATATTAACTATAGCAGGATTAATTTTATTTATAACTGCAGAAGATTCAATGAGATTATTTACTGATGATAAAGAAGTAATTTACTATGGATCAATATATCTTAAAATATACGCACTTGGCTTTCCAGCTTTTCCATTCTTCTTTATTTCTAATGCTTCATTCCAAGGACTAAAAAAAGCAATAATAGTAATGTATATGGCCATACTTAGATTTGTATTAGTTCCTATAATTGTAATATTATTTGTAAATAATTTTATAGAAGAAAACTATATCTATATGTTTATTGGGTTAACTCTTGTTCATTGGATAATTGGTATCTTATATTATTTTTATTCTTCAAATAAAATTCGAAATATTCAAAGTAGCTATACTACACCTTGAAGATTTGGAACAAATAAAACGTCATCATATTCTTCAGAAATAATTTTATTATTTTGTTTTATATATTTTACAAGTATTTGCTTGTTATTTTTTACAATAGGACAAACAATAATTCCTTCATTTTCAATATGAGAAAAAATTTCATTATTTATTTTTTTTGATGCTGCTGTAAATATTATTCTATCAAAAGGTATTTGCTCAATCCAACCATTATTACCATCATCGTATTTTGAAACAATATTAGTTAATTTTAATTTCTCAAAAATATTATTAGAACCTTCATGTAAATTTTTAATTCTTTCAATAGTGTATACACGCCTTGCCAAGATTGATAATACTGCACACTGATATCCGCTACCAGTGCCTATTTCTAATATCTTGTGGTTACTTTTAACGTCAAGTAATTCAGTCATCCTTGCTACAACGTAGGGTTGACTAATTGTTTGATTATTTTCAATTGGTAAAGCTATATTTTCATAAGCTTGATTTCTGTAAGCTTCACTAATAAACTTTTCTCTTGGGATTTTTTCAATTGCTGAGAGAACTTCAGCATTACTAATACCTGACTCTCGTAACTCGAGTATCAATCTTATTTTCCTTACATCAAGCACTAGATAAGAGTATCAGAATTATTGAAATATTTTTTCAAAACCTCTGGAATTTTAATATTTCCATCTTTCATTTGATAATTTTCAAGAATAGCAATTAGTGTTCTTCCTACTGCTAACCCGGATCCATTAAGTGTATGAACAAAAATATTTTTATTTTCTAATTTATATCTTGTATTCATTCTTCTTGCTTGAAAATCATTACAATTAGAGCAGCTTGAAATTTCTCTATAAGTATTTTCACCGGGAAGCCACACTTCAATATCGTATGTTTTTGATGCTGAAAAGCCCATATCACCAGTACATAAAGTCATAATCCTATAATGAATATTTAAATCTTGAAGAATACTCTCAGCACTTTCAAGCATTCTTTCTAATTCATCTTGTGAATGCTGCGGCTCTACTATTGAAACTAATTCAACTTTAGTAAATTGATGCTGTCTTAACATACCACGAGTATCTTTACCAGCAGCACCAGCCTCTGATCTAAAACATGGGGTATAAGAAGTTACTCTCATTGGTAATTGATTGTGGTTAAGTATTTCCTCTCTAACCATGTTTGTTAAAGGAACTTCAGCAGTTGGTATTAACCAATGATCTTCCCCAGCAGTAAATAA
>CACBMH010000053.1 GCA_902539825.1 uncultured Alphaproteobacteria bacterium | reverse complement strand
AAGAATCAATAAATATTCTTAAAGGAAAAGAAAACTTAACTTCTTACAAATTTAATACAATGATTGCTGAACATTTTTTTTGTAAGATTTGTGGCATCTATACTCATCATCATAGGAGGAGCGATCCAAATGGGGCAGCAATAAATATTGGATGTATAGATTCAATTGATCCTTTTAAATATGATGCTGACTTTATTGATATGAAAAATAAATAATTTTATGTCTTTTGAATTTTTAATTTCGAAAATTCAAAAAAATAATTTCTTACTCATAGGTAGAGCAGGGATTGATATTTATCCTGATCCGCCGGGGACTAAAACTGAAAACGCCAAATCCTTTGTTACCCATCTTGGAGGATCTTCTGCAAATATGGGTGTCCAATTAACTTTATTTGGAGGTAATTGTAATCTACTGACCAGAGTATCTGATGATGCTTTAGGTAAATTGGCTATTAATCAACTAAATCATTATGGCGTTAAAAACAAATTAGTAGAATTTGAAAAAAATGAATCAAGAATTTCTTTTGCTATTGTTGAAACCACTATTAAAGATCATCAATCAATTATTTATAGACATAAAGCTTCTGATTTATTTTTAAATAAAGATGATGTTGAAAATGCTAATATAAAAAATTTTGATTGTTTATTAATTACTGGAACTTCTTTAGCAGCTGAGCCTTCGAGAGGTGCTACTTTATATGCTTTAGATATAGCAAATAAAAATAATATTCCTGTAATTATGGACATTGATTATAGACCATATACTTGGGAGTCATCAAAAAAAGCAAAAGAAGTTTATAATTTAGCAGCAAGTAAATGTAGTGGTGTAATTGGAAATGATGATGAGTTTGGAGTATTAGCTGGTGATTACAACAATGGTTTGGATCATGCTAGACAATTAGCTAAAAATGTAAGCTTAATTATTTATAAAAAAGGTGAAAAAGGCTCTATTACTTTTGCAATGAACAAAGAAATTAAAAAAGGAATATTTCCCGTTAAGCCCTTGAAACCAACTGGAGCCGGTGATGCATTTATGGGATCATTAATTGGATCAATTTTAAAGACTAATGATTTAGAAAAATCTATAGAAATAGGTTCAGCCGCAGCAGCTATTGTAGTAACAAAAGTTGGTTGTGCGCCAGCAATGCCAAATTTAAATGAAATTTTAGAATTTATGAAATATAATAAAATTAATGAAGGAGAATAATATGCATATTCCACCATTTGATAATAAAAACAAGCCAATTGTAGATATTGAAGACAGTAGAGTTCCTTTAAATTATTTTAACATAGTAAAATTAAATAAAGATCAATCTTTTGAATATAAAACACCTGGTTATGAAACATGCATAGTTCCTGCTACTGGAACAATTAATATAGAAATTGAAGGAATAAAAGTTGAGTCATTAGGGACTAGAACAGTTGATGTGTGGGATGGAGAGCCAGAAGGTGTTTATGTGCCCTCTAATACAAAAGCTCAATTTACATCTTTAGTAGATAATTCAGAAATTTTTATTGCTGGCGCAAAGTATGATAAAACTCTTGAACCATTTGCTGTTAGAACAAATGAAATTGATTTAGTGCAGTACGGTTCTGATGATACAAAAACTCATAGAAAAATTAAACATATTTTAGGTGCTAAGCATCATGATAAAGTTGGAAGATTGCTTTGTAATGAACTTTATACTGTAGGGCAGGGAGGTTGGTCGGGGTTTCCGCCTCATAAGCATGATACTGATCGTCTACCTGATGAAACTAGGCATGATGAAACATATAATTACAGATTTAAACCTAATAATGGATTTGGTTTTCAGATGTTTCAGCAAGTTGATGATAAAGTTGGTAAAGCTGAACATATAATTGATGGGTCGACCATTATGATTAGAACAGGCTATCATCCATGTGTCGTAGCACCTGGGTATGAGATGTATTATTTTACAATTCTTGGAGGACTGTCTCAAAGATCTCTTGTCCAATTTTTTCAACCTGAGCACGCATATCAAGTAGAAACAATTCCAGGAATTAAGGATATGATTGCTAAATATAAATAAATGACAGCAGTAAATTTAAAAAAAATTTTAAATGATGCAAATAAAAATAATTATGCAGTAGCAGGTTTAGTTGTACTAGGCTGGGATGACGCCTTAGCTTTTACGCAAGCCGCTGATGAAACTGGAATTCCAATTATATTACAAGCTGGCCCTTCATGCAGAGCGCACACGCCAATTCCAATATTAGGAAAAATGTTTAGATACTTAGCGAGTCAAACAAAAACGAACATTTGTTGTCATGTTGATCATGGATACACTCTAGATGAATGTTATGAGGGGATTGATAGTGGCTTTACATCTGTAATGTTTGATGGTTCTAAATTAACTTTAAAAGAAAATATAAAAATTAGTAAAAAAATTGCTTCAAGAGCTCACAAATATAACATTTCTATTGAGGGAGAAATAGGTTTTGTAGGTTATGATAATGGTAAAATTTCAGAAGGTACTAATATTGAAGATGCAGTAACTTTTGCAAACAAAAG
>CACBMH010000052.1 GCA_902539825.1 uncultured Alphaproteobacteria bacterium | reverse complement strand
CTGATGAAATTGATTCTCTCGATGAAATGTATGAAAATACAAGAGCTCAAGGTTTTGGAAGAGAAGTAAAAAGAAGAATTTTAATAGGAACATACGTATTATCTGCAGGCTATTATGATGCATATTATCTTAAGGCACAAAGAGTAAGAAAATTAATAGCTGATGATTTTAATAAAGCTTTTAAAGAGTGTGATTTTATAGTTACTCCTACTGCACCAAGTGCTGCATTTCCCCTAAATGAAAAACAAAATGATCCTATCAAAATGTATTTAAATGATGTGTTTACGGTTCCTGCTTCTTTAGCTGGCCTACCAGGTATTTCCATTCCCTATGGGAAAGATAAAAATAATTTACCACTAGGTATTCAAATATTAGGAAAACACTTTGATGAACAACAAGTTTTTAATGCTGCTGTATCTCTAGAAAGATCATATGAATAATTTAATAAAAGGTGAAAAGCATGATTGGGAGATGGTAATCGGTCTTGAAATACATGCTCAAGTAAAATCAAATTCTAAATTATTTTCTTCATCATCAACAAAATTTGGCTCATCACCAAATAGTCAAGTATCTTTAGTCGATGCTGCTATGCCAGGAATGCTGCCTGTTATTAATGAGTATTGCGTAGAGCAGGCAATAAAAACTGGAGTTGGTTTAAATGCTAAAATTAATAATTATTCTGTCTTTGATAGAAAAAATTACTTTTATGCTGATCTTCCACAAGGATATCAAATTAGTCAGTATAAATATCCAATTGTTGGAGAAGGAAAAGTTACAATTGATTTTAAAGACGGAACATCAAAAGATATTAGAATTGTAAGATTACATTTAGAACAAGATGCTGGTAAAAGTTTACACGATCAAAATCCTTCAAAAACATATGTAGATCTTAATAGATCTGGTGTTGCTTTAATGGAAATTGTTAGTGAGCCTGACATTAGAACGCCTGATGAAGCTGGAATGTATATATCCAAAATCAGATCAATTTTAATGTATTTAGATACATGTGATGGAAATATGCAAGAGGGCTCTTTAAGAGCAGATGTAAATATTTCAGTAAGAAAACCTGGAGATGAATATGGAACTCGATGTGAAATTAAAAACTTAAACTCTATAAAGTTTATTAAGCAGGCTATTAATTATGAAGCAAAAAGACAAATAGAAATATTGGAGTCTGGCGGTTCTATTGAGCAAAACACAATGCTCTTTAATACATCTACTGGCAAAACTAGACCTATGAGAAATAAAGAAGAAGCTCATGACTATAGATACTTTCCTGATCCAGATTTATTACCACTAGAAATTTCTAATGAAGAAATAGGAAAAATTAAATCATCAATACCAGAGCTTCCAGATGAGCTTAAGAATAAATTTATTGAGACTTATAAATTGTCTAATTATGATGCCTCAGTATTAACTGCAGAGAAACAAACATCTGATTATTTTAATGAAACAATTAATTCAGATACAGAATTAAAAAATCATGCAAAAATAGTTGTAAATTGGATTACGTCTGAATTGTTTTCATTATTAAACAAAAATAATCAAGATTTAAATGACTCTCCAGTATCACCTAAAAACTTAGGACAACTTATAAAGTTAATTTCTACAAATGAAATTTCTGGCAAAATTGCAAAAGATGTATTGGAAGATATGTTTTCTTCAGGAAAAACAGCTAGACAAATCGTAGATGAAAAGGATTTGCAACAAGTTACAGATCAGGATGAAATAGCAAAAGTTATTGATGAGGTCATTGCAGATAATCCAAAAATGGTCGAACAGTATCTAGCAGGTAAAGATAAGTTACTAGGTTTCTTTGTTGGCCAAGCTATGAAATTAACTAAAGGAAAAGCTAATCCAAAAATGTTAAATGATATTTTAAAACAAAAATTAAATAAAAAAAATTAAACGTAAAGAATAGCATCTATAAGCAACAATTATAAATGTTAAAACTATCCAAATAATGCTTCCTTTGTAATTTTCTGCTGCTCTCCAAATTCCAATAGAAATAAATATTGTCCAAATAAAAATAAAAATTTTTGAGATTAGCGCAAGATTAGTAAAATCTAAAAATGGTATTTGGGAAACAGAGCTATTTGTATTAAAAAAATAAATTTCAAGATTAAATATAATAAGTAAAACAATACCATTTAGTAGTTCACCAACTAACCAATAGGATTTCCAGAGTTTTATTTTTCCTTCAAAAAAATCTTTTATTATATTTGTATTAGTCATTTTTATTTGTCTTTAATATTATAATTATTCATAAAATTTTTAATAGCAATTCAACAATCTTAAATCATTTATTTGGTGTTTTTAATGTATAAGAAGTCCACAAAGAATGCCATTTAGCATAATTGTCTTTTTTCTTATTACTGCCTTCAATTATAACAACACTTTCAATTAGATATTTTGTGTTCTTTTTAAATAAGTAATCAAAATAACCATTCTCGTTTGTTCTCAAATAATCTTTTCTAAAATAACCATTATTTAAACTCATAATAGAAACCTTATGATCAGCTAGTATTTTATTTTTATATTCTAATAGAATTCTTTTACTTTCATTTAAATTTTTAAGAGGATTGTCTAAAAAAATTAATTCAAAGTCCATATTTGTATCGATATCTT
>CACBMH010000051.1 GCA_902539825.1 uncultured Alphaproteobacteria bacterium | reverse complement strand
AAAATCAATTGATATGGGAAGTTTATCTCTATATTGTGAATTTTGATGTATTAAATTTGTAAAGTGTTTTTTTCCTGTTCCAAATGGCCCTTCAATTAATAATCTTGAATTACTTGAGCTCTGTTCATTTAAAAGTTTATTAATTTTTTTAATAAATTCTGAATTTCCTATCAATGGTGTTGTTTTAATTAAGGTATCTTTTAAATTTTTATTTTCACTCAATAATGATGAACTTTCTATTGCTCTCTTGGTAAGAATAATTAATTTATCACTGTTGAATGGCTTTTCTAAAAAGTCATACGCTCCATTTTTTATAGATTTCACTGCAAGATCAACAGTTCCATGACCACTAATAATAATAATTGGAATATTGCTATTAATCGATTTGAATTCTTTTAAAATTTCGATACCATCTAATTTACTGTTAGATAACCATACATCTAAAATAACTAAATCAGGTTTAATTTCATTAAATTTACTAATTGCTTCTTCGGAATTAAGAGCAATTGAAGTATTATAGTTTTCATCTTTTAAAATTTCAGAAATAAGGAAACAAATATCCTTTTCATCATCTATAATTAAAACTTTATGCATTGTATTCAAAATTAATAAGTGATTTTGTGCCTGCCATATTTTTGTTTTTCTCAATTTTTATTTTACCACCATGATCTTCAATAATTCTTTTTACAATAGATAAACCAAGACCAGTTCCTTTTGTTTTAGTTGTAAAATAAGGCTCAAATATTTTACCCAACATTTTTTCATCAATTCCCACGCCATTATCCTTTATTTCAATTTTTATATTTTTAGTATCAGTATCCATTAATACTTCTACTGCAGGGTTAGGTATTTTTTCCACAGCTTCAATAGCATTTTTAATTAAATTACTGAAACATCTTGAGATTTGAAGAGAGTCAAAATGAAAATAAATATCATTTTCAGGTTTAATTAAATTAAGCTTTATATCCTTCCTTGTATTGAAATATAAAAAGTATGCTTCTTCTAAACATTTTGTTAGGTTATCAAGCTTAATTTCTGCTTCAGGCATTCTTGCAAAAGATGAAAATTCATCGACTAACTTTCCAATATCATCTACCTGTCTTGATATTGTTTTAGTTAAAAGTGAAATATCCTCCTTATGTGTTTTTGCATCTAAAAATTTCTTTTCTATTCTTTCAGCAGAAAGTTTAATGGGGGTGAGAGGATTTTTAACTTCATGCGCTATCTTTCTTGCTATATCAGACCAAGCAGCATGTTTTTCAGCTAAAATTAAAGATGTAGCATCATCTAAAGCAACAACATATCCCTCAATTTTATTATCATTAATCTCTTTAATGACTCTAATATTAAAATTCCTCTGATCATCATATAATGTAAAATCGTATTGAAAATTTAATAATACTTTATTTGAGGTTTCAAAATTCTCGAATATTTTTTTCCATTCAGGGAAATAGGATAGAAAATTATCATTTATTTTAAAAGTTTTAGTGTTTCTAAATAGTTTTGTTAAAGTTTTATTGTATAACAAAATATTAAAATTTTTATCTAAGGAAATTACGCCTATTGTTAAAAGGCTTAAGATCGCCTCTATAAATATTCTTTTTTCTTCATCTTCTTGACTTTTTGATATTAACTCATTTTGTTTATTCTCAATTTCGGAAATCATTTTATTATAAGATGATAGTAATACTTTTATCTCTTGAAATTGATCTGCCTCACTAACTTTAGCATCAAAATTGCCCTCTGATATCTTATTCGCTGATTTTATTAAGTTTGTAATTGGTTTACTAAGATTGCTAGCTAGATTAAATCCAATCAAAATAGCCACTAATATAAAACAAATAGAGAAAAGAACAAATATCATTGAATAAGTTATTTGAATTCCTGAACTTTCCTCTTCTTTGATAGTATATATTTCAAATGCCTCTTTTGTAGCGCTAATATGATCCCAGATATTAGTATTTAGATTTCTATTAACCTGCATGTAAACATCATTTAAAAAATTTATTTTTTTATAAGCTGTAATAGAATTTTTATTTAATTGAAAAATATAAACACGATTTTGATTAACAATCTTAAATATTTCATTTGATGGCACTGAAAAATTTTTATTATCAAGATCTTTTAAACTTAAAAATATATTGCCTTCCGTATTAAAAATATAAATACTTGAAATTGTTCTTAAGTTAATAAATTCACTTAAAGCTGTTCTAATTGATTGAATATTAACCTCATTATTTTGAGAAACTTTTAATATCTCTCTCATAATTAACTGAGTATCAGACACAATTTCTGCCTGTATTTCATTTTCATAATTTCTTGCCACGATATTAGAATTTACAACCGCATCCCTTACGGCATCGCCATACCAAGTTCTTAATTCTAAATTAAAGAATAATGATGTTATAATAACTAAACCAATAGCTGGTCCTAAAGCCATCGCAGCAAATAAATTTACAAATTTTATATATAATCGCGATTCATCATAACTTTTTCTTCTTCTCACTAAAATCAGAACAACTTGTCTAATAATTATGGATATCAATAAAATGACAAAAATTACATCCGCCAATAAAAAAAATTGTAGTCTTCTTGGATCTTTTACTAGATCGTTATTTGGAATCATTAAGTAGAATGTGATCGAAAAACTCAATA
>CACBMH010000050.1 GCA_902539825.1 uncultured Alphaproteobacteria bacterium | reverse complement strand
TTCATAAATATTTTTAAAAGAATCAATAAATTTTTCAGAGTTATAATTATTAATATCTTCAATTTTCATCACTAAAATTTTCATACCAATAATTGGCAATTTCCTCTCTTTTGCATATCCAAATATCATTATAACCAGAAACATAATTCAAAAATTTTACCAAAGACATAAATCTTCCAGGTCTAGCTATTAAACGACAATGTAAACCCACACTCATCATTTTTGGTTTATTGAACTCGTTTGCTTCTCTGTATAATGTATCAAATGAGTTTTTTAAGTAATTATAAAAATCCTCACCTGTGTTAAAACCTTGTAAGGTAGAGAATCTCATATCATTATTATCTAGAGTGTATGGAATGATTAAATGTTTTTTATTTTTTACTTTTATCCAGTAGGGTAAATCATCAGCATAGGAGTCACTATCGTAAATAATATTTGTATTTTCTAAAATTATATTTCTTGTATTTGGGCTTGTTCTACCAGTATACCAACCAGACGGAAAATAACCAAAAATATCTTTAATAATGTTGTTACATTTTATAGTATGTTCTATTTCAACTTCCTCAGTTATATTTTGATAGTCTATCCATCGATAACCATGGCTAGCTACTTCATACTTTGATTTAATTATTTGTTCACAAACATCAGGATTTTTTTCTAAAGCCATTCCAACGCCAAATATTGTTAAAGGTAATTTTCTTTTTTCAAACTCATTATGTATTCTCCAAAAACCCCTTCTTGAGCCATACTCATATATTGATTCCATATTCATATTTCTGGCACCTATTATTTGCTTTGCATTAATTATTTCCGACAAAAAAGTTTCTGATCCTTCGTCACCATTCATTATTGAATTTTCAGCACCTTCCTCATAATTTAGAACAAATTGAAGAGCTAGTTTTGATTTATTAGGCCAATAAAAGTTAGAGTCATTATTTCCGTAGCCTTTATAATTTCTGTCGTCTTTCATAAAAATGCTTGATTTAATATTTAGCTAAATACTGTATAAACGAATAAGTATTATGTCTAAAGGATATTTAACTACTCATGTTTTGGATACCTATAATGGTAAGCCTGGTTCTGGTATAAAAGGGTCACTTTTCAAAATTGATGGTGAAAATAAAGTTAAAATTTCAAATTTCATTCTCAATGAAGATGGCAGATGTGATGAGCCTATATTAAGTAAAGAGAATTTTATACTTGGAAAATATGAGTTATTATTTCTTTGCGGGAGTTATTTTAAGGAATTTACAAATCTTGATGAACCATTTTTTCTTGATGACGTAATAATTAGATTTGGAATTAACAAAGAAGAGCACTACCATGTACCTCTTCTTATTACCCCGTGGAGTTATTCAACATATAGAGGAAGCTAGTGTCTAAAGCGCATGTCGATTTTGTTCTTAATGAAGAAAAAATCTCTATCAAAGATTTAGACACAAATACAACGGTCTTAAATTATCTTCGAAACAATCATGAGTTAACTGGAACAAAAGAAGGTTGCGCATCTGGTGATTGCGGAGCATGTACTGCAGTTGTAGGAGAATTAAAAGAGAATAAAATTTCTTATAAAAGTATAAATACTTGTATTACTTTTTTGTACTCTCTCCATGGCAAACAATTAATAACGGTTGAACATATAAAAAAAAATAAACTTCATCCTGTTCAACAATCAATGATTGATAGTGATGGATCTCAATGTGGTTTTTGTACACCTGGTATTATTATGTCAATGTATAATATGTACGAAAACAAAATAAAACCAACAGAAGAAAATATAGATAAATTTCTTTCTGGAAATTTATGTAGATGTACAGGTTATCTTCCAATTAAAAATGCAATTAAGAATATGTATAGCTATAAAAGTAATAAATTTTCAAAAAGTAAAGTTATTAGATTATTAAAATCAATTAAGAAAACTGATATTGTTATTAAAAAAAATGATTCTAAGTTTTTCATTCATTATAATTTAAATTCTCTAATAAAAGACTATCAAAAGATTAGTAATGGACATTTACTAGTTGGTGGTACAGATCTCGCTCTTGAAGTAACGAAAAAAAGAAAAGATTTAAAAAATATTTTTTATTTAGGATCAAATAATGATTTAAATTATGTTAAAAATAAAAACAATAATTTACACATTGGATCCGCTACCCCAATAAATGATATTTTACCAATTTTAGAAAATATTTATCCAACATTTGCTAAAATGTTTGAAAGATACGGATCTGAGCAAATAAGAAATACTGCATCTCTTGGAGGTAACATTGGAAGCGCATCTCCAATAGGTGATAGTTTGCCTGTGTTAATTGCACTCAATAGTAAAATTGTAATTCAAGGAAAGGTTAAAAAAACTTTATTATTGGATAATTATTTTCTCAGCTATCGAAAAACTAAATTAAAACCTAATGAAATAATTAAAGAAATTGTAATACCAATTTATAAAAAAAATATTCTTAAATGTTATAAAATTTCAAAAAGAATAGATGATGACATAAGTTCTGTTTTCATGGCTATAAATGCTAGGATTGATAAAAATATTATTAAAGAAATAAAAATCGTTTGTGGAGGTTTGGCAGAAACTCCAAAAATAGCTGAAAAAGCACAAAAATTTTTATTGAATAAAATATTTAATGAAGAAAATATTAATGAAGCAAAAAAAATTATTAAAAAAGAATTTGATCCAATAGATGATATGAGAGCGTCAAAAAATTATAGAACTAAAATTAGTCAAAACCTTTTAGAGAGGTTTTTGTATGAAAATAATAAAATTAAATCAACGTTATATTAATGGATAAAATATTTACAAAAAATATTGAACATGAAAGTGCATTAAAACATGTTACTGGAAAAGCAATTTATACTGATGATATATCAGAGCCTAAAAATTTACTTCACGCAGTAATTGGATACAGTAATTGCAGTAAAGGAGTAATAAAAAAAATTGATTATAAAGATGTTTTATCTTCAGAAGGTGTAGTAGACATTATTACTGAAAAAGACATTGAAGGT
>CACBMH010000049.1 GCA_902539825.1 uncultured Alphaproteobacteria bacterium | reverse complement strand
TAGAGAGCTTAAATACCTTGAAACAATTTTAGGAAATAATAAAAACCCTATTCTGGAAAAATTATCAATTCTAAAAAGAAATAAATACAAAGGGCATTTGTTTTTAGAAGATCAATTTAATGATGAAGTTAATTTATATCTGAAGAATATTGTGAATAAAAACAATAGTTTATTTAACAAAATTTTTTTACCCTACATAAATCTTTCTCCATCTTCAGAAAATGTTATTTCAGATGAAAAAATTTTAATATTAGAGCAAACTAAATTTTTCATTAAAAATAGAAACATAACTAAAGCTTATGACAGTATAAGTAAGATAGAAAATTATAATGTTTTTTTTTAAAATATCTTTAAATGAAATGAACAACTATAATAATTTTATAACAGAAATATCAAAATTAAATAATGTATAGATTTTCAATTTTTGTATTGCAGTTTTTGCTATTAATCATAGCACTCACTTTTATTTTTACCAATCCATTTGTTGTATCTTTAGATATAGGAAATTTAAAATATTCTTTTTCATCAAATTTATTTGCTGTAGTTTTTATATCTTTTATTTTTATATTATATTTGATTTTTTATTTATTTTTTCGATCAAGGCTGTCACTTGGTAAATATTTCTTAAAAAATAAATATAATAAAATTGAAAAAGGTTACTTACACTTTGTCGATGCGATGATAGCTGTTGCAAATAAAGATAATAAGACAGCTTTAAAATCACATAAAAAAATGGTTAGTTATCTAAAAGATGACCCATCATTATCTCTGTTACTAAAGTCTGAAGTTTTAAAGATTGAAAAAAAATTTCCAGAATTAAACAATGTTTATGAAGATATGATTAAATCAAAAAAGACTGAAACACTAGGATACAGAGGTTTAATGGAACAAAATTTAAGAAATCAAGATTATCACCATGCTTTCTTATATGGAGAAAAATTGTTTTCAATTAATCCTAATATTGAAAAACTTTATGACACACTAATATTTATTGCAGCAAAAACAAAAAACTGGAATCAAATAATTTTATTATCAGATAAAGCTTTTTCAAATAAAATAATAAGCAAAAATGATTTAAATGAAAATAAATCCATAGGTTTTTATGAAATAGCTAAAATAAAATTTGATAGCAATATTAAAGATGCTCTCAAAAATATTTTAAAAGCTATAGAATTGAAAAAAAACTTTGCTCCATATGTAAAACTTCATTTGGAAACTATTGCGGCTTTAAATGACAAAAGAAACCTTAAAAAATTAATTAAGAAATATTGGAGTTTAAATCCCAGTTCTCTACTTCGCTCTATCATAACAAAAATACTTAATGATAATGATCTTAATGATATAAAATTCATAAATGAAATAATTAAGAATAACGCTAGCGAAGAAGAATCCAAAAAACTTTTAATTTATTTTGCTATAAAAAATTTAAAATGGGATATCGCTAGAGAGAATGTTATTGGAATGATTGGTTCTAACCCTTCTAAGGATATCTGTTATTTTATGTCTGATATAGAACTTGGAGAAAATAACGATAAGCAAAAAAGTGATGCTTGGATAATGAGAGCCGAAAATGCTAAATTGGAAAATAGTTGGATATGTAGAATTACAAATCAATCACAAGAGGAGTGGAGTTCTTTATCTGACTCTGGTAATTATAATTCTCTTGTTTGGTCGTCTCCAATGATGATAAGACAAAATAGCAATTAATATGAAATTAAATTTCTTTATAGGATATGATTCTAAAGAGGATATTGCTTACAGAGTTTGTAAGTATTCACTTTTAAAACGTACCAATTCTGATGTAAATGTTATATCTTTAAAACTCGATGAGCTTATTGCTCAAAACTTATATACAAGAAGCATTGATCCTTTAGCATCTACACAATTTACATATTCTAGATTTTTAGTTCCAAAACTTACCAATTATGAAGGCTGGGCAGTTTTTTGTGACTGTGATTTTATTTTTTTAGCCGATATCTCCAATTTATTTAAAAATCTTGATGAAAATAAAGCCGTGTACTGTGTTAAGCATGATTATACGCCCAAGGAGAAACATAAAATGGATGGACAGAAGCAAACAATTTATCCAAGAAAAAATTGGTCTAGTTTTATTTTATATAACTGCTCTCATCCTAGTACAAAACAATTAACGGTAGAGAAAGTTAATAGTGAAACAGGAGCATACCTTCATCAATTTAAATGGTGTAAAGATGATGAAATTGGATCTTTAGATGAAAAATGGAATTGGTTAGAAGGGTGGACTTCAGGCCACAATAAAGACGAACCTTATGCTGTTCATTTTACTAGAGGAGGCCCATGGTTTTCTGAATGGCAGGACGTTGAATTTGCGAAGGAATGGCTTGAGGAAAGAGATGAATATCTAACAAAAAAATTTAAATCATAGTTTCAAATAATTTTCTAACTTTGTAGATCCGTTTAAAAAGTTCTCTCTTTCAATTAATTCAACACATTTATACCAAGGTGTTTTATTGTTTTTTTGATTCCAATAATGAAAAAGAGCATAATTATCTGGCTTTATCAATATTGTTTTTACACCTAGTGAACCTGCAAGATGTGCAGTGCTGTTACTTATAGTTACAAACATATCTAGTGATTTTAAAAATGCAGCAACACCTTCAAAATCATTATAAAGATCTAAATCTTCAATTCTCAAAAGTTTATCTTTTTTATTATTAAAGTTATTAATCTCATCTAAGACATCACCATATTGTAGATTAAAAACATTACAATTTGGCAACCTGAATACATCCCTAAAATTTTCTAACTCTAATGATTTGTCAGATGCGTATCTATTATTAAAACTTTTCCATGAAATTCCAATATTATATTTATTATCATATTTAGATAACTTACTTTGTATCTCTGCATATTTTTCATGATCAACTTTTAGGAATGGTTCATTAATAAAATTTTCTAATCTTTTACGATAATATCTACCTAAGCTTCCAGCATATAAAATATAATCAATTTTTTCTAATTTATAATCTTCAT
>CACBMH010000048.1 GCA_902539825.1 uncultured Alphaproteobacteria bacterium | reverse complement strand
TTAAACTCCAATATAAAGGAGCTATTCTAATTAACCTTCTAATAAAAAAAAATTTATAATTATTTTCACTTGAATAAGTAATTACAAATCCACTAATAATAAAAAAAATATCGATTCCAATGAAACCCTCTCTAAAACCTACATAATGGAATAAAATAATTAAATTTGCAGCAATGAATCTTAGTAATTCTAAACTAACCAACTTATTTTTTGAGTTGTTAAGCATGATCTAACTAAATTGGTTGCGGGAGTAGGATTTGAACCTACGACCTTCAGGTTATGAGCCTGACGAGCTACCGGGCTGCTCCATCCCGCGATATTAAATGGACTGTTATTACTATAGTATTGAAATTACAACAAAAAAAATTGGTAGCGGAGGAGGGATTTGAACCCCCGACATCACGAATATGAGCCGTGCGCTCTGACCAACTGAGCTACTCCGCCAAAGATTAAATTTTAAATACTAAAAGACTCCCCACAACCGCAAGTACTTTTTTCGTTTGGATTATCAAAAACAAATCTTGAAGCAAGTTTATCTTCTCTATAATCCATCACAGAACCCAATAGAAACATTGTAGCTTTAGGATCTATTAATACTTTTGCTCCATCTTGATAAATGATTTCAAAATTTTTAAATTCCGATGATTTACCAAAATCTAATTTATATGCATATCCACTACAACCAGACTTATCTACCCCAATCACAACAGAGTCCATACCATTAGGAGCGTTGGACATTATTTTTTTAATTTGTTCAGTTGCTTTTGAGGTAATAGATAAAATGTTATTCATATTTTTATTATAAATTAAATTAAAAAATATCCAAAGCAAGTTTTGCTTCTTCAGACATTAAATCTTTATGCCACTTTGGGTCCCAAACTAAAGAAACTTCAATTGAATTTAGATTTGATAATTTTTCAAGTGATTTTCCTACACTTTCGGGCATAGTTCCAGCAACAGGGCAGTTTGGGTTAGTTAGGGTCATTTTAATTTTAATGTCGTTATTATCATTAATTTTAATTTCGTATATTAAACCTAAATCATATAAGTTGACTGGTATTTCAGGATCAATGACAGTCCTAATACACTCTATGACTTGTTCTTCATTAATTTTAGTGGTGATTTTTAAATTATCGAATTTCTTAATATAACTTGTGTTTTTATTTGGTAAAAAATCTTCTAGTTGTTTTTCTTCCATTAGTTATAATAATATTTTTGTTATTTCATCAATGCTGTCTACTAAATAATCAACATCGTCCTTAGTATTATATATTCCAAATGAAATTCTAGAAGTTCCAGTAACATTAAAATGTTTCATAAGAGGTTGGCAACAATGATGACCTGTTCTTATTGCTATATTTTTTTTATCTAACATTGCACCTAAATCAGAATTATGTACTCCTTCAATATTAAAAGAAATGATTGCACCTTTATTTTTATTTGATCCATATATTTTAATATTATTGAATTTTGAAAGTTTTTCATAAGCATAATTATGAAGTTTCATTTCATGGTCATAAATAACATTTGGATCAACTTCATCCATAAAATTTAATGAGGAAGAGAAACCTATAACTGGTGCAATAGGAGGAGTACCTGCCTCAAATTTTTCGTACCCATTTGCATATGTGCTTTTATCAATATCTACATCATGAATCATTTGCCCTCCCCCTTGGTAAGGAGTAAATTCATCTATCCACTTATCTTTCATATAAAGTATACCCAGGCCTGAAGGTCCATACATTTTATGTGCAGAAAAAATATAAAAATCAGGATCTAAATCTTTTAAATCAACTTTTTTGTGAGGAGCAAATTGACAACCATCCAATAGTAGCGGTATATTCTTTTTTTTGGCAATTTCTTTAACTTTATCAAAATTTGTTATTGATCCTGTAACATTTGACATATGGGTTAATGTAATTAATTTAGATTTTGAATTAATTTTATCGTTTAATTCATCATAATTAATCTCACTATTTTCGTTTAGCCCTAGAGGAGTAATTTTTATCTTTTTTTCAATTAGATGCCAAGGTATCAAATTAGCATGGTGCTCAAGATAACTTAAGATTATTTCGTCACCATCTTCTAAAAATCTTTTAGACATACAAGAAGCAATTAAGTTTATCCCCTCAGTAGCACTTTTAACAAAAATAATATTGTTTTCAGATGTATTTAAATAATCTGCAACTTTTTTTCGAGCATCTTCAAATTTTTTTGTTAAATTCGAACTTAATTCATAATTACCTCTGTGAATATTTGCATATTCATTTGAGTAACAATTATTGGTGGCTTCAATCATTTCATCAACTTTTAATGCTGAAGCTGCGGTATCTAAAAAAACTAGATTAGGATTTTTTTTGAATACGGGAAATCTTGATTTTAAATTTGAAATATTCATTTCACTTTACTTAAGTATCTTACTAGTTTCTTTTGTATTATTTCAGACATTTGTTCATTATCAATACTATTTAATTCTTCATTAATAAATGATGATATCAATATTTTAGTTGCTGCAATTTTACTCATACCTCTAGATCGAAGATAAAAAATAGCATTTTCGTCTATAGGTCCAATAGTAGAGCCATGACTACATTTCACATCATCAGCATATATTTTTAATTCAGGTTTAGAAAAATAAGATGCATTATCAGATAAAAGTATCCCTTTGCTAAGTTGATATCCTTCTGTTTTTTGTGCCACTTGATCAACATGAGTGTTACTAAAGTATGTTGCTTTAGAACGATCATTCAAAATACCTTTATAAACTTGATTACTTTTGCAATCTTCAGCTAAATGCTTAACAAATGTTTTGTTGTTAGATGTGTTATTATCTTTTAGAAAAAATATTCCTTGTAGATCCGCTTCTGAATTAGCTTCAATTAACTCAGAATAATGAAAATTTCTTACGTAGCCTTCTGAGAAATTGTATACTTTTTGGGAGTAGGTAGAATCTTTTTTACACGAAGAATGAGTTGTTATTATTAAATTATGATTTGGAGAATTGTCTTGAATT
>CACBMH010000047.1 GCA_902539825.1 uncultured Alphaproteobacteria bacterium | reverse complement strand
GGATGTAGAATTAATTCCAATAGCGGGAAATAGAAAGATATTTGGTTTTAATAAAAAAGTAATGGGTCAATTATAATGAAAAAAATAAAAAGAGAAGCTTACGCCGATATGTATGGGCCAACAACTGGTGATAAAATTAGACTTGCTGACACTGAACTCTTTATTGAGGTGGAAAAAGATTTAACAACATATGGTGAAGAAGTAAAATTTGGTGGAGGAAAAGTTATTCGAGATGGAATGGGTCAATCTCAAGTATCTCGCAAAGACGGCGCTGTTGATACAGTTATAACAAACGCTTTAATTGTAGATATAAATGGAATTTATAAAGCTGATATTGGTCTTAAAGATGGTTTAATTAATGAAATTGGTAAGGCTGGCAACCCAGACACACAACCAAACGTAAATATTATTATTGGACCTGGAACAGAAATAATTGCTGGTGAAGGTAAAATTATAACAGCTGGAGGATTTGATAGTCATATTCATTTTATTTGTCCTCAGCAAATAGAAGATGCACTTCATTCTGGTATTACTACTATGTTGGGAGGTGGAACTGGTCCTGCACATGGTACTTTAGCTACTACAGTTACACCTGGACCATGGCATATAGAGAAAATGATACAATCAGCAGATGCTTTTTCTATGAACTTAGCTTTTGCAGGAAAAGGAAACAGTTCATTGCCTCAAGCACTTGAAGAGCAAGTAATTGCTGGCGCAAGCTCACTAAAATTACATGAAGATTGGGGCACAACCCCAGCAGCAATAGATAATTGTTTAAATGTAGCTGATGATAATGACATTCAAGTAATGATCCATACAGATACATTAAATGAAAGTGGATTTGTCGAAAGTACAATTAAAGCAATTAATGGACGAACAATTCATGCTTTTCATACTGAAGGAGCTGGTGGAGGTCATGCACCTGATATTATAAAAGTTTGTGGTGAACAATATGTTATTCCTTCTTCTACTAACCCAACAAGACCCTATACAGTTAATACAGTTGAAGAACATTTAGATATGTTAATGGTTTGTCATCACTTAGATAAATCAATACCAGAAGATGTTGCTTTTGCTGAAAGTCGTATTCGAAAAGAAACAATTGCTGCAGAAGATATACTGCATGACATGGGTGCTTTTTCAATTATTGCTTCTGATAGTCAAGCTATGGGCCGTGTTGGTGAGGTTATTATTAGAACATGGCAAACAGCACATAAAATGAAAGTTCAACGGGGACAATTAAAAGAAGAGCAGGGTAATAACGACAATGTAAGAGTTAAAAGATACATTGCTAAATATACAATTAATCCTGCAATAGCACATGGTATTTCTGATCATATTGGAAGTATCGAAAAAAATAAACGTGCTGATATTGTTATTTGGGACACAGTTTTCTTTGTTGTTGAAATTTTAATTCGTTTTATTGGAGAAAAAGAAAAGAAAAATTTTTTAAAAGATGGTTGGAATGTATTTGATACTATAATTGTTGCAATATCTCTAATTCCAATTCCAAATAATTCTAGTTTTCTAGTTTTACGTCTTCTTCGTATATTTAGAGTATTACGTCTAATATCAGTTATTCCGGAATTAAAAAAAATTATAGAAGCTATTCTTGCTTCCATTAAGAGGGTATTTTTTGTCAGTCTGCTTTTATTTATTATACTCTATATTTACGCAACAATGGGCTCTATTTTATTTGGAGAAGATGATCCAGAAAGATGGGCTGATTTAGGAATTTCTCTAATCACCCTATTTCAAGTTTTAACTTTATCTAGCTGGGAAAATGTTATGCTACCTATGCAAGCTGTTTATTGGTGGGCTTGGATTTATTTCTTTAGTTTCATTTCAATTTGTTCAATTACAATATTGAATTTGGTAATTGCTATACTTGTAGATGTTGTAAATCATCAAAAATAGTATTGAAAAATAACATTAATATTTAATTTTTTAGTTTTTTATGTTAAAATATTTTAATAGCAGTTGTAGTAACCTGCTCTAACAAAACTCCTGCAGTCGAAGAATACCTGCGTTAAAAAACATAAGGGAGGCAAAATGTTTGATAAAAAAGAAGATAATACAAGTTCAACACCTGATGTGTTTAGACCTGCTAAGGGATCTGCAAAAGTTGTTATTGGTCAAGGTGTAGTTATTAATGGTGAAATTAAAAAAGCTGATGAAGTGCAAATTGACGGTGAAGCAGATGTTACGATGAAAACAGATAATTTAGTAGTAGGTGCTACTGGTGACTGTAAAGGCGCGGTTGAAACTCATAACGCTGATATTTGGGGTGCATTTGATGGCGATATTAAAGCATCTGGTACTCTTACTATTCAAGAACAAGGTAAAGTTTCAGGTAAAATTGAATATCAAAATTTACAAATTAAACTTGGCGGTCAAATAAGTGGTGATATTAAACTTTCTGATAAAATTCAATCAATTAAAAAAGATACAAAACCTTCAGATGAGAATAATGTTTCATTGCAAGAATCTATGAAAAAAGAATAAGCTAATCATAGTGAAAGAAAGATTATTTAAACCTTTACATTGGATAATGCTGATCCTTATCTCTTTAGATTTTATTGATACAACTTATCGAATTACGTATGGATACTTTTCAGGTCAAGGTGTTCAACCACCTGTAGGAGATTTTAATGTTCAGATTTCCACTTTAGATTTTATTGTGAGTATAGTTTTTCAATTAGCAATCGCTTACACAATTTATATGTTGTATAGCATGAAAAAAAGTGGTGGTTATTATTTAGTAGGTTTAAATATTCTTTTTGTTATTTATGGGTTTGTTTTAGGGCCGTTTAGTACAGTACCAGCTGCAGAAGTTATACCTCTTATTGCAGGCTTTATGGTTTTCTATATTATTTTGGTTATTGGGATACCTTATTTGTATTCTGATAAATATGAGTAATTTATAAAAGTATATTTTTGTATTTCTTTTTAAATAGATTTAATTTTTCTCTTCCATTGAAATCCAATCTATAGGATGTAAATAAATCTTTTTTGGTACCTACATCTTTTTTTGAAACACTAAC
>CACBMH010000046.1 GCA_902539825.1 uncultured Alphaproteobacteria bacterium | reverse complement strand
ATCTGCAATAGATTCTTGAACCAGTATTCTTTTAACAGCTGTACAACGTTGACCAGAATTTTTTGTTGCTCCCGTTACAGCTAGCTCAACAGCTTTTTTAAGATCATCACCATCTAAGTCATTTAAAACAATTAATGGATCATTACCACCTAGCTCAAGAACTGTTCTTTTGTATCCAGCTTGTTCAGCAATTAATTTTCCTACACCTACACTGCCTGTAAAAGTAATGAGATCAATATTTGGATTCTTGATCATTTCTGATCCGATATCTTGAGGCCATCCAGTTACAACTGAAAACATTTCTGGTGGAAGACCTGCTTCATATAAAACATCAGCGAGTACCATTGCTGTTAAAGGTGTTAATTCTGTCTGCTTACATACTGTACAATTATTAGTTGCAATTGAAGGAGCAATTTTATGCGCTACCATATTCAAAGGGTGATTAAATGGAGTGATTGCTGAAATTGCTATTAAAGGTTCTCTTATGGTAAATATTTTTCTCGCTTTTCCATGCGGAGTTAAATCACAAGAAAATATTTCTCCATCATCAAGAATACAAAGTTGAGCTGTTAAAGAAAAGACATCAAAAGCTCTTCCTACTTCGTATAGAGAATCTTGTTTTGAAATACCAAGTTCTAAAGTAATAATATCAGAAATTTCTTCTTTTCTTTTAACAATTACTTCTGCAGCAGTTTGAAGAATTTTTTGTCTCTCGTATCTTGTAAGTTTAGGTTGGTAATTTGCGGCAATATCTAAAGCCTTTCTTGCATGCTCTGCAGTACCGGCTGGAACCGTTCCGATTACTTCACCTGTAAAAGGGTACTCAACATTTATTGTTTTATCTGAAGTAACTTTTTCTCCAGCAATACGCATTGCTTCATTAATCATTTTTTTGTGCATCATAGGGCTCCATTTATTGCATAATAAAATGCATCATAGTTATATAATTGTTTGTTAGTATCTAAGTTTTGTAATTTTAAATTTGATATGAATGGAACTTCTCTTTCATGGAGTCCTCCATGAGAACGTAAAGGTTCATTTAATCCAGAAAGATTGTGTTTATCTTCCGATGAACCAATAGTCATAAATTCTGAAGACATACATATAACATCCCCCATTCTATCAGGAGGTAAATTATAAGTAGAACATCCTTCATCTTTTGTTAAAACAACTTCTATATCTTTTATTTCTTGAATAGCGTTTACAACTAAATCAACCTTGCTCTTGTCTTCTAAATAAATTGTTGCAAAAGAACCAAGTGAACCATGATGAACGACGTATGGATCTGTAATTGGTAGGATGACTTTAGCCATGTTTGGTTCAAATTTTTTATCTAGATAATCTTGTAAAAATATTGCATTAGGTGAACCATCTTCTTTTGATTTTGGTTTCATACCGTGATCTGCTGTGATGATTATAGAAACATTCTCCTTATTTAAAAGACCAATATATTTATCAAACATTGCATAAAATTTATTTGCTGTTTCATTTCCTGGTGCATATTTGTGTTGAATATAATCTGTAGTAGATAAATACATGATATTTGGTTTGAACTCTTCAAGAAGTTTTACACCTGCAGCCATTACAAATTCAGAAAGTCCTTCAGAATATACTTCTGGCACTGGCATCCCCAACCAATCGTTTACATTATTTATACCATTGAGATCTTTTGTTGCTTGATCAGATTTTTCAGCAGAAAAACAAATAGCTCTCTCATCATCAAAACTTAATCCGTTTCCTAAAAGTGTTCTCAACTTGTCTTTTGCAGTAACAAGAGCAATTTTAGAACCAGAATTGTAAAATTTTTCAAAAATAGTTGGTGCTCGCATATATTTTGGGTCATTCATCATTACTTCTTCACCAGTCTCAGGTGTATAAAAGAAGTTTCCGCATATACCGTGTACAGAACTTGGTTGGCCTGTCACAATCGAAATATTATTAGGATTTGTAAAACTTGGAATAGCACTGTGAACTAGTAGATTTTCACCACTTGCAATTAATTTATCAAGATTTGGTGTAAGATTTGATTTTGATGCTTCTTCGAGATACTCTTTTTGACTACCATCAAGGCATATAACAATTGCAGTTTTTGAGAAAGAGCTTGGATATTCTCTTTTATTAATTTCTAAATTATCGGACACTATTTCAACTAATATATATTATTAAAAATACGAATTTATAGTTATCTGCTAATTAAACTCAATCATAATTTGAATATTTGTTAATAAAATTGAAATAAAACTGAAATAAATAGATTTAAAATATTCTCAAATTTAATAAAATTTTGTAGATTAAAGTTAAGATACAGGGGGAATGAGTGGGGACAATATCACTTAAAAATATTTCAAAGTCATTTGGGTCTACACAAGTACTTAATAATTTAAATGTTGATATAAAAGATGGAGAATTCTTAACATTAGTTGGTCCATCTGGTTGTGGTAAATCTACGTTACTTAGAATAATTGCAGGATTGGAACAGCAGACTTCAGGCGATGTATTAATAGATAATAAAAATGTAAATAGAGTTAGAGCCAGTGAAAGAGATTTGGCAATGGTATTTCAATCATATGCTCTTTATCCTCATCTAACAGTAAGAAGAAATTTAGAAACTCCATTAAGACTAAGAGACTATAATGCATTTGAAAGACTACCCTTGATTGGTAATTTTTCTCCAAGCAAAAAAGAGAAAACAGAATCTATAAATCAATTAGTAAATAAAACTTCTGAAACTCTAAAAATTTCAGAACTATTAGATAGAAAACCTGGACAATTGTCAGGTGGTCAAAGACAAAGAGTTGCTCTTGGTCGTGCTATGGTTAGAGAGCCTGTTGCCTTTTTAATGGATGAACCTCTTTCAAATTTAGATGCGGCTCTGAGAGTTCACATGCGATCTGAACTATCTGAACTTCATAATTCACTTAAAACTACTTTTGTGTACGTTACACATGATCAAGCAGAAGCATTAACTATGTCTTCTCGAATGGCTGTGATGATTGATGGAAATTTATTACAACTTGATACACCTCAAGAAGTATATGATAATCCTTCCTCATTAAGCGTAGCTCAGTTTGTTGGCAGTCCAAAAATAAATATATTTAAAGGAACTGCGGACTCTAGTGGGACGGTAAGTTTTCTCAACGTTAATCTAAAAAGAAAAAG
>CACBMH010000045.1 GCA_902539825.1 uncultured Alphaproteobacteria bacterium | reverse complement strand
ATTTCACTAATTAAGCCGCAATTTGAAACTAATAAAATAAATTTGAAAAAAGGTATTGTTAAAGATCCATTGATTCATGAGCAAGTATGTAATGATATATCGAATTGGTTTAAAAAAACAATTAAGGCTGAAGTTGTAGGTTTAGTTGAAAGTCCAATAACTGGGCCAAAAGGAAATAAAGAATTTTTGATTTACAGTATTTTAAAGAAATCTTAAACAATGATCAGCTATAGTTGTGGCAACCATTGCTTCACCAACAGGAACAGCTCTTATACCAACACATGGATCATGACGACCTTTAGTAGATATTGTTGTTTCTTTTAATTTAGTATTAATTGTTTTTTTTGTCGATAATATTGAACTTGTCGGTTTTACTACAAATCTAGTAATTAATTCTTGACCAGTTGTAATGCCCCCAAGAACTCCACCATTATTATTTGAAAGAAAAAAAGGTTTTTTATTTTTAATTCTCATTTCATCAACATTAGAAATGCCAGTTTCATAAACACTACTAAAACCATTTCCCATTTCTACACCCTTAACAGCATTAATAGACATCAATGCCTTAGCTATGTCGGAGTCTATTTTTTCGTAAATAGGCTCTCCTAATCCAGCGGGCAAACCTTTTACTCTAATTTCAATTATAGCACCTAAAGAGGAACCAGATTTTCTTGCAGTTTGTATTTCGTTTTCCCATGTTTTAATAATTTTTTTATCAGGACTCCAAAAATTATTTTTTGAAATAAAATTATTATTCCAATTATCATAATTAATTTTATGATTACCTATTTGAATTAATGCACCTGTTATTAAAACTCTATTTTTTATTTTATTTTTAATGATTTTTCTTGCTATTGCGCCTGCTGCTACTCTCATTGCAGTTTCTCTAGCACTAGATCTACCACCACCCCTATAATCTCTTATGCCATATTTTTTCCAATATGTGTAATCTGCATGACCTGGTCTAAATTTACTTTTGATATCACCATAATCTTTTGATCTCTGATCTTGATTGTAAATAATTAGAGAAATAGGATGACCTGTTGTTTTCCCTTCAAAAGTTCCAGATAGTATTTCAACTTTATCCTCTTCTTTTCTTTGAGTTGTAAATTTTGACTGACCAGGTTTTCTTTTATCTAAATAGGGTTGAATATCTTTTTCAGTTAAATTTATGTTTGATGGAACTCCATCGACAACACAACCAATAGCTTTGCCATGGCTTTCTCCCCATGTGGTAAAGTTAAAGATTTTTCCTATTGAATTAGAAGTCATTTTTTAGAATTTGTAAATTCACCTAATAATTCTGAAACACTTTCACTCTCATCAACCGCAACCATTCCTACAGTATGATAGCCACAATCGACATGTTGTATCTCACCAGTAACGGCACTCCCAAGATCACTTAAGAGATACAAAGCAGAATTTCCAACATCTTGCTGATTTACATTTCTTTTAAGTGGAGCATTAAGTTCGTTCCATTTTAGAATAAATCTAAAATCACCTATTCCTGATGCTGCCAAAGTTTTAATTGGGCCAGCACTAATGGCATTAACTCTTATATTTTTTTCTCCCAAATCAACTGCTAAATATCTAACACTTGCCTCTAAAGCTGCTTTTGCAACTCCCATAACATTATAATGAGGCATAACTTGTTCTGATCCATAATATGTTAAAGTTAAAATTGATCCACCATTATTCATTAAAGGTTCTGCTAACCTACAAGCCTCTGTAAAAGAATAACATGATATATGCATAGTTTGTTTAAAATTATCAGAAGATGTATTGTAATATTTACCTCTCAATTCATCTTTGTTGGAAAAACCAATTCCATGAACAAGAAAATCTAATTCACCCCATTTATTTTTAAGTGTTTCAAAAACATTATTCATACTTTGTGAGTCTGAAGCATCACAAGGAATAATAGTGTTAGATCCTATTTCTTCCGCAAGTGGCTGAACTCTTTTCTTAAGAGCTTCTCCTTGATAAGTAAGTGCAATTTCTGCTCCCTGTTCTGCTAATTTTTTCGCAATACCCCAAGCAATAGATCTGTCATTTGCCACTCCCATAATCAGACCTTTTTTATTTTGCATCAACATATTGTAAATCAGTGTTTTTTTATAAATATAGATATATATACTTATAAAATAATATTCATATCTATAATATGCAATCAAATCAAAAATTAATAAATTCTGATAAAAAACCAATTGAACTTTTTCAAGAATGGTTTGAAGAGGCAAAGAAAAGTGAAATCAATGATCCAAATGCTATGAATCTTGCTACTATATCTTCTGATAATAAACCAAGCTCGCGAATTGTTTTACTTAAATCATATGATGATAAAGGGTTTGTTTTTTACACAAATTCAAATAGTAAAAAAGGTAGAGCAATTAAAAACAACGATAGTGTAGCTTTAAATTTTCATTGGAAAACACTTCAAAGACAAATAAGAATAGAAGGTAATGTTTCACAAATTTCAAACGCTGAAGCTGATGAATATTATAATTCAAGACCACTAGGAAGTAGAATAGGAGCTTGGGCTTCATTACAATCAGAAGAACTAGATGATAGATCGACATTAACTAAAAGAGTAGAAGAGTTTGAAAAAAAATTTTCAGATAATGATGTGCCAAGACCTTCACATTGGAATGGTTACTTAGTAGCTCCTGTACTAATTGAATTTTGGCAAGATATGCCATTCAGATTGCATGACAGACTTGAATTCCGTATGGAAAACGATGGTTGGGTTACAAGAAAATTATATCCTTAATTATTTTCTTTCCATTTTTGTAAAATCCATGAACTAGAATTTGATTTATTGTCACCACCTATACCCCAAAGTAACTGTATATTATTTTTTTCACAGAATATTGATTCTGGTGTTGTACTATTATTTCTATCACCTCCATTTGCAAATTTAATTATTGATTTTGGATATTTATTTTTTACTTTTTTAAGACCATCAATGCACGTCTTATCTCCATCATCAAATTCTATAACATCAATAACATTTTTTAACTCATTCATAATTATAGTTCTTTCAATAAAAGGAAGAAATTCCTTACCCTTCTTTTTTTGAAGCCATAAATCAGAATTTAACAAAACTACAACTTCACCATGTTTAGCAGCTTCTTTAATTAATTTTATATGACCACTGTGAATTGGATCAAAACCTCCACTGACAACAACTATTTCACGCATACTTGCTTCTC
>CACBMH010000044.1 GCA_902539825.1 uncultured Alphaproteobacteria bacterium | reverse complement strand
TTTGGATAGAAAAATCTATGTATGGTAGAAAATATTTTGGGATAGATAGATCTACATTTGTAATTGATAAAAATGGAAAAATACTAAATTCTTGGTATAAAGTTAAAGTTAAAGGTCATGTTGAAGAAGTTTATAATTTTTGTAAGGATCAGTAAATTTTTATTTAATTTTACCTATTTCTTTTTCTCTTCTGATTACAAATAAACCACTTAACGTAATAATTATTGCGCCAATAATCATATTATAAGTTGGAGTTTCACCTAGTATTAAATACCCAAAAATCATACCAAATATAATTACACTGTATCTTGCAGAGGCGGTTAATGAGAGTGGCGCATAAAAAACTGTTAATACTGAAAATAAATATCCGAATAAAACAAATATACTAGAAGTAAGAATATAATATACATCTTCACTGCTTACTTGATAACCAAAAATTATTGAACCCAACCCTGCAAACCCAGTAATTAACAATGCTGTCACAAATGTAATTTCAACACTATTTGATTTAGTTGCTAAACTTTTTGTAGCAATATCTCTGATAGTTAAAAAAATAGCAGCTAATATTGGTAACATCAAAAGATAATTAAATTGAAAATTTTGTGGATTTACAACGACTAGCACACCTAAAAACCCAATAATAACTGCACACCATCTTCTTATTCCAACTTTCTCTCCCAAAAAAAGAAAAGCAAATATTGTAACAAAGAAAGGATTAGTCATTAAAAGTGTATAAACCTCAGATATTGGAAGTAATATTAATCCAACCAAAAAAAATAATGCCGTTAAAACTTCATAGACACCTCTTATATGAAAACTTTTGATTGATAGTATTTTAATTAAATTTTTTTTTTCGATAAAAACTAAATATAAACCTAATAAACTTGATGTAACTAAACCTCTAAGAAAAATTACAGAATATAATGAATTGTCATCACCTATATTTTTTACAACAAGTTTGACATAACTATCATTTATTGAGAATGATAATTGGCCAGCCATCATAAAAAGTACGCCTATCGTCCCAACTGAAAATAAAATCTTGCTTTTCATAATAAAAAAAAATATTTAACTGATATGTTACAAAGAAATACTTCCAGCCATTTATATGGATTTACTGACTTGAAGTCATTAAATGAAAGAGGCCCTTTAGTTATTTCTTATGGAAAAGGAATATATGTTTACGATACTAAAGGTAGTAAATATCTAGATGGGAATTCTGGACTATGGAATCAGTGTGCTGGTTTTGACCATCCTGGATTAATTGAAGTTGCAAAAAAACAGTATGAAAAATTTGCAGGTTATCATTCTTTATTTGGAAGATTATCTGAAGAAACGTTGCAGCTATCTGAAAAAATTATTGAAGTTTCACCTTTTGATCAAGGTCGTGTATTCTTTTGTAATTCAGGATCTGAAGCAAATGACACCATGGTCAAAATGTTATGGATGTTAAATGCAAGGATTGGAAAGCCAAATAGACGAAAAATTATAACAAGAATTAATGGATATCATGGCGTTACTTTAGGAGCTTCTTCAATGACAGCTAAACCATACAATAAAGAGTTTGGTTTACCATCTGAAGAATTTATTCATATTGAATGCCCTCATTATTGGAAATATGGATTAGAGAATGAAACGGAAGAAGAATTTTCCCGTAGGATGGCCAAAAATTTAGAAGAAAAAATCATTAATGAAGATCCAGAAACTATTGCAGGTTTTGTTGCAGAACCTGTTCAAGGTGCAGGTGGCTGTATACCTCCTTCAAAATCGTATTTTGATTTAGTTCAGCCTATATTAAAAAAATATAATATTCCTTTTATCGCAGATGAAGTAATTTGTGGATTTGGTAGAACTGGAAATTTATGGGGGTGCGATACATACAATATAAAACCCGATATAATTATTTCGTCTAAATGTTTAACTGCTGGATATTTTCCTATGGGTGCAGTTATAGTTAATAAAAAGTTTTCTGATAAATTTGTTGAAGTATCGGAAGAGGCAGAGGAATTTCCACATGGTTTTACAGCTGGCGGTCATCCTGTTGGATGTGCAATCGCTTTGAAAGCAATAGATGTAATTATGAATGAGGGTTTGTTAGATAATGTAAAATTTATGGAACCATATTTTTTTGAAAGATTAAATGAATTTAATGAATATAAGCATATTGGAGAAACTAGAGGTATAGGTCTTATGGCTGCATTAGAGATGGTAAAAAATAAAGATACAAAAGAACCATTTGAAGGTCATCTTAACATGGGAGATAAAGTTGCTAATTTATCAATTGATAATGGATTAATTTGTAGACCTTTAGGCCCTGCAATTGTTTTGTGTCCTCAATTCATAATTACTAAAAATCAAATTGATGAAATATTTGATTCTCTTCATAAAACTATAAAGCAAGTTTTTAATTAAGTTTCGTATTTAACTATAAAACCTGAATACTTAACATTACTAATGATACTGTTTGGAATAACTCCTTCAACTAGAGCTAGTGATGGACCATCTTTAGCTTTTTCAGTAATAGATAGTATACTTTGCATATCTCCTTGAATTATGGCCTCTACTTCATCTTTACTTTCTTTATTTTGAATATATCCATTTAATCCCAAAGATATTGCTAAATCACTAAACCAATGTCTAAAGCCCACTCCTTGAACTTTTCCTTTAATAATAAGTCGATAAGTTTTTATTTCATTTGTATTCATTGAAGTATCAATATAAGTACTTTTTTTTATCATACAATTCTTCAATTCAATAGATGAAAAAAAGTATAGTTTATTCTTCAATTCTTTTATTTTTTGCTGGAATTTTCTTTGTAACAAATGATGCAATAATAAACTACCTAACTCAAACAGATGTTAAATTTTATCATTTCATCTTTTATGGAATACCTATTTATTTATGTATCCCCTTATATTTATTTTTTATTGGGACTTTAAAAAAAAATATAAAATGCACTAATTATTTTCCACCTATTTTCAGAGGTTTTTTAAATATTCCTTTGCCTTTTATTGCCTTTATAACACTTGAACAAATTAAACTTCCTGAATTCACAACATTAAATATGACTGCTCCATTGATGGGAACAATATTTGCTATTTTTTTACTAAATGAAAAATTAAATTTTTTAACTTACATATCTTTGTTCATTGGTTTTTTAGGTGTGCTATTTGTTATACAGCCAGGATTTGAAAGCTTTAATATTTATTATTTAATTGTCCTTATCGGGGTATTATTAATTACAATCACAACATTTATTGTGAAT
>CACBMH010000043.1 GCA_902539825.1 uncultured Alphaproteobacteria bacterium | reverse complement strand
GGCAAGACAAACTTCTAGGTTGGGCTTACAACTCAGGAGTATTTGATGGTGAATTATATTCAATTCCAAAAAACTATGAAACAATGATTTATTTTTATAATAAAACTTTGTTTGAAGAAAATGGATGGAGTACGCCAAATAATTTAGAAGAAGTTGAATCTTTAGCTGCTAAAATCAAAGCTAAGGGAATGAATGTTTACGCGTATGGTTCTGCTGGATGGCAGCCAACTCACGAACATTTAGTGGGCAACTATTTCAACACTTATGCTGGACCAGAAAATGTCTATAAAGCATTAATAGGTGAAAAAAAGTGGACTGATCCAGAGTTTGTAGAAGCAATTGAACTTTTAAGAAAACACATGGTAGATGAAGGTTATTGGTCTGGTGATCTAGAGACATATTATTCTTTAGATTGGGATGATTTTAATAACGAGTTTGCTACTAGAGGTTCTGCAATGCTAATGATTGGAACTTGGGGTTTCAATGTAACAGCAACGAATTTTGGAGAATCTTCTGATGATTGGGATTGGAATCCTTTACCAATTCTGAATTCACAGGCAGGAAGTGCTCCTAATTACCAACTTGCAACAGGTGGAACAATGTCCATCAACGCGTCATCTAAAAATGCAGATGGAGCGGCAAAAGTAATTGATTGGATTCTTTCGGATAAAGCAAGAGCTCTTAAAGTAACTGGTAGTTTAGGTTATGGCGCTTGGTTGTTGCCACTAAAATACACCGATGCTGACTTTGATCCTAATATTGATCCAAGACAAAAAAGGTTCTTAACTGAATTCGCAGAAGCTTCTGATTCTGGAAACTATGGATATACAACATGGACATTCTATCCGAATGATCCAGGTGTTCATATTTGGAAGGATATGGAAGTGGTTTGGGCTGGAGATATTACTCCACTTGAATTTATGGAAGAATCTCAAAGACTTTGGGACCAAGCTCGTGCAGACGATGCATTAGTTCCTGTTGGAAAAAGATAATTTATAAATTTAAATAAGGGGAAATATTTTCCCCTTATTAAAAATAATAAAATTATGCCAAAATTTTTAACAAGTATAAATGCAATTTCCTGGTACTTTTTATTTCCAGTTATATTTATACATTTTTTTGTGGTAGCATTCCCATCGATACTAAGTTTATTGTTATGTTTAACGGACTGGAATGGTTTTGGCAGAATAAATTACGTTGGATTAGAAAACTTTCAAGAATTATTTAGAGATCGTGTTTTCAAGAAAGCAGTTAAACACAACATAATTTGGACAGTAATGTTCTTAACAATACCAGTAATCGTAGCACTTATTATTGCATATCTTTTGACTGGAATAAAAAGAGGACAACTTTTTTATAGGCTAGTGTATTTTTTTCCATACATTCTAGCCAGTATCGTTAATTGCTTAATTTGGAGATACATATTTCATCCAAGACATGGTTTAGGTGGTTGGTTTGAAAATCAAGGTATTGATTTTCTTGCTAAGTCACCTTTTGCAATGAAAGAGACTGCCTTATACGCTGTTGCCTGGGTAGATATGTGGCATTTCTGGGGTTTCTTAGTTATTATTTATTTAACTGGTATGTATCAAGTTGATGACTCTCTTTATGAAGCAGCAGATATTGAAGGAGCAACAAAATTTCAAAAATTTAGATACATTACTTTACCAATGATACGTCCAATTTTTGTTTTATCTTTAATAATTATAATTATCTGGTCCGTTCCAACATTTGACTATGTATACATTTTAACAATGGGTGGGCCGGCATATAGTTCTGAAGTGGTAGCAAATCATCTATACTCGCAAGCCTTTCAACGAATGAATGTTGGTTATGCGTCTACTATAGGTGTTATGATGTTCTTCTATGTCGGTATTATAGTCGGTTTCTTTGCAATTTTGAGGCGGATGGGTTGGGAGGTATAAAATTATAAATGGCAACTGCAAGATTTAGACAAAGATCGAGTTATATAAATCACGCCATTTTGATTTTTATGGCTTTAACAATTATTTTACCATTACTAGTTTTAGCTTTTAATTCTATAAAACCATCTTCTGAATTTGGAGCAAATCCTTTAGGTTTTCCAAACGAAATCAGATTAATGAATTATTATGATGCTTGGGTGAATGGAAATTACACTCAAATATTTATGAATTCACTTACTTTAGTAATCGGAACATTGATATTAAATTTGACCGTTTCAGGTTTAGCTGCCTTCAGTTTGGCAGTTTTAAATCCAAGAGGAATTCAAACTATTGTTGTTGGCTTATACCTTTTAGTTGGAATAAGTATTCCTGCTCAATTATTTATTTTACCATTATTTTTAATGTGGAAAAGTTTATATCTCCTAGACACAAGGATTGGTTTAGTTATTATTTATAGCGCCTTAAATGCCCCCTTTGCAACTTTCTTAATTCGCTCTTATATGTTGCAATTACCTACAGAACTTTTTGAAGCTGCTAAACTAGATGGGGCATCAGTGATGCAATTGTTTACAAGGGTCGCTCTACCTCTTTCTTGGCCAGTTTTTTTAACAACTGCACTTATTGTATCATTAACAGTTTGGAATGAGTTTTTGTTTGCCATTACTTTTATTATTACTGATGAATACAAACCCATTTCCTCAATTTTATTTACATTTCAAAGTAGATTTGCAAATGACTATGGATTGGTAAGCGCAGCTTCCATTTTAATGGCTGCACCAATTGCTATTTTATTTATGTTTTTTCAAAGACGTTTCATTGCTGGTTTAACCAGTGGAGCAACAAAAGGTTAGTTCAATGGGAGGAAGATGGAACTTAACAAAGAATATCAGGAGAAAGTCTATTCAGGAGTTTTAGGTAAAATCATAGGTGTCTATCTTGGCAGACCTTTTGAGGGTTGGTGGTATGATAGAATTATAAAAGAATTAGGCCCAATTAATTATTATGTAAATGATAAATTAAATATGCCTGTTCAAATCACAGATGATGATTTGACTGGAACGTTTAGATTCATCAACGCTCTAAAAGATTTTAATTTTAACAAAAATATTTCTTCTAAACAAATTGGTCAAACATGGTTAAATTATTGTTTGGAAAACCAAGCTGTTTTATGGTGGGGTGGTAAAGGAACATCATCAGAAGATACCGCTTATCAAAATCTTAAACAAGGTATTCATGCTCCAGATAGTGGTTCTATAAAAACAAATGGTCGAATTGTTGCTGAGCAAATAGGTGCTCAAATATTTATTGATGGATGGGGATTAGTTTCACCAGGAGATCCAGATCAAGCAGCTGATTTTGCAAAAA
>CACBMH010000042.1 GCA_902539825.1 uncultured Alphaproteobacteria bacterium | reverse complement strand
TAATTTAATATTAAAAGAACACATCAAATATAAAAATTTCGAATTTAATGATGATGCAGGGCTATTACAAAAGTCAAAAATCAAAATAAATTTTATCAAAGGTGAAAAAAATAATATTAAAATTACTTACCCAGAAGATATCCAGTTATTTAATTTATACAGAAAGCCCAAAACAAAATACGGTATTGGTTATGATATTCATCAAATTGATAAAAAAACCAAAAATGGATTAAAATTAGGAGGTGTAAATATTCCCTTTTCTAAATTAATTGGTCATTCTGATGCGGACGTTGTACTGCATGCAATTTGTGATAGTATTTTTGGAGCACTCTCTATGAGAGACATAGGTTATCACTTTCCAAATACAGATAAAAAATGGAAAAATGCAGATTCATCTAAGTTCATCATTTATTGTAGAAATAAACTTAAAGAAAAAGGTTATTCAGTAATCAATCTAGATATAAATATAATAGCTGAAAAACCTAAAATTAATAAATATGTTTCAAAAATGATTAAAAATATTTCAACATTACTTCAAATTAAAAATAGCTCTGTGTCTATTAAAGCAACTACAAATGAAAAAATTGGTTTTATTGGTAATGGTGAAGGAATTGCAGCCGAGTCAATAGTTCATATAACAGATGATAAAATTAGCTAATTTTTTTGTATCTTTATCTTTTGCTGGATATATTAAATTAATACCATCAGGAACCTTTGCATCTTTTTTATCAATAATTATTTTATTTCCTATTGTTGAATACAAAATTATTTCTTTAGAAATATTTTTAGTTATTTTTTTTGTAATCTTTTTACTATCTTTATTTTTTATTAATAAATTCTCTTTGCACACCCAATCACATGACTCAAAAATAATAGTTATTGATGAATTCTTAGGAGTATACTTAATTTTAATATTTTATGATCAAATTAAAATAATAAATCCTTATGTGACAATAATGTTAATTTTTATTTTATTTCGTTTTTTTGATATATTGAAAATTTTTCCAGCCAACATAGTAGACAGGAAACTTAAATCAGCTTTTGGTGTAATTCTTGATGATTTAATAGCAGGAATATATACAATAATAATTCTTTATATCGTAAATGCCTATTATTAAAAAAGTTATAGATAAATTAATAAAAAAAAATATCTCAATTTCAGTTGCTGAGTCATGCACAGGTGGTCTAATAGCAAACACTATCACAAAATATAGTGGTGTTTCAAAAATTTTCTCTTACGGGATTATTAGTTATTCAAATAAAGCTAAATCTAAATATTTATCTGTTTCAAAAAGTAATCTCTCTAAATTTGGAGCTGTAAGTAAAGAAGTAGCTGAGGACATGATAAATGGTCTGTACAAAAATGAAAAAACAAAAATCTGCATTTCTACAACTGGTATAGCAGGTCCTAATGGTGGGACAAAGTTAAAGCCAGTAGGATTAGTGTATATTGGAATTAAAATTAATAAAAGTAATTATATTTTCAAGAAATTATACAAAGGGAAAAGATTGGACATACAGAGAAAAACTAGAGATTTTATATTTAGCAAAATTAATCAATTAATCTAAAATTTCATCAGCGCGAACTTTAAATGATTCAATCATTTTGTTTTCAATTAAAGGAAAAAAAGCTTCAGCAATTTTTTGGTGAAAGAAACGTTTAAATTCAAATTCAACATTAAAATGAATTCTTGTTTGATTTTTTTTTAATGATTCAAAAATCCAATTAGTTTTAAGGTCTTTTAAAGGTCCTTCAATATAAGTTGTACTTATTGAAAGTTTTTTTTTATCAAAAGTGACGTGAGAACCAAAAGTTTGGGGCATAAAATATTTATACCATACGACCATATCAGCATATATTTCATTTTTATTTTTTGAATGAATTCTCATTGCGGAACACCAAGGAATAAAATATGGATAACTTTCAATATCTAAAACAATATCAAAAAGTCCTTTTGCGTTGTGATCGACTATTTCTTCTCTATTTGAAGATTTCATTGAATTGAATAAAGTTTATTTTTTCTATTTTCTTTCATGATTTTAAAATCATCAGAAGCGTGATAACTTGAACGAGTTAGCGGTGAAGATGCTACCATTAGAAATCCTTTTGCATATGCCATTTTTTTATATTCATCAAATTCTTGAGGAGTAATAAATTTTTCTAGCTTAGCGTGTTTCGGTGTTGGAGGTAAGTATTGCCCTATTGTAATAAAATCAACATTAGCTGCTCTTAAATCATCCATTACCTGATATACTTCTTCTTTAGTTTCACCTAAACCAACCATTAGACCCGATTTTGTAAATATACTTGGGTTTTTTTCTTTAATTTGACTAAGTAAATTCAAACTTACAAAGTAACGTGAACCCGGACGAATTGATGGATATAATCTTGGCACTGTTTCTAAGTTATGATTGAAGACGTCAGGTAAATTTTTGGATAAAATATCTATAGCTTCAGGTTTATTTTTAAAGTCAGGAGTTAAAATTTCAATTGTGCAACTAGGATTTAAAGATTTAATTGAATCTATTACGTTGATAAAATGTAGTGCTCCACCATCTATTAGGTCATCTCTATCAACACTTGTTATTACAACATGTTCTAAATTCAATTGCTTAACTGACTCAGCAATTCTTATAGCTTCACCGTGATCTATATAATGAGGTTTTCCAGTTTTAATATTACAAAATGCGCAAGCTCTAGTACATATATCTCCGAGTATCATAAATGTTGCATGTTTTTTTTGCCAACATTCAGCTATATTTGGACATGCAGCTTCTTCGCATACAGTTACAATTTTTTTATCTTTTAGGAGTTTGTTTGTTTCTTTGAAAAATTTTGAAGTTGGTGCTTTTACTCTAATCCAACTTGGTTTTTTAGGAATTGGATTTAATTTGTTTTTAACTTTTTCAGGATGACGCGGTCCACTCATGAATGTTAAATAACTTCCATATCCATGCTATTCAACCATATTTGGAAGGGGTCTTCTAAAATATCACTAAAATCTTTGAGTAATTTTGCCGCAACTGCACCATCTAATGATCTGTGATCTGCTGAAATAGTAGATTTCATTGTATGCCCTATTTCAATACTGCCAGCATTAACAACGGGTTTTTCAATTATAGATCCAATTGCAATAATACTTGATTGTGGTGGGTTAATAATTGCTTGAAATTCTGTGATTCCAAACATGCCTAAATTAGAGATAGTAGTAGATCCTCCGCTATACTCTTCTGGTAATAATTTATTTTGATTAGCTTTTTTTACTAGTGATTTTATTTCTGTTGAGATTTCA
>CACBMH010000041.1 GCA_902539825.1 uncultured Alphaproteobacteria bacterium | reverse complement strand
AAATCACTAAAATCTCTAAAAACAAAGCATAATAAATCTTAAAATCACTTACCAACAAAACCTGGCCAATTTCCCATATATTCAATAAATTTATCACTTAGACCTTCTTTATTTAAGTAAGATCTTGAAGCTGGTAGATCTATTGGTTCAAAATTTGGATTTTTCATTACTCTCTCTGGAAAATCATGATGAAGAATAGCTGCTCTTCCTATAGTCACAAAATCAACTTTATTATTAAGAATCTCGTAAACATTCTTACCTGTTCTTATATTTCCCGCTACTGTTAATTGAACATCTTTAAAATCAAGTTCTGTGAAATGCTCTAGCAAACTCTTTTCTGTATGCTCTTCTTCTTCAGGCTTTTTAAAAGAATCCCAAAGTGATATATCTAAAAAATCTATTTTATTAGTATTAATAAGTTTTTTACATATTTCTTTTGTTTCTCCCAATTTAATTCCAAACCTTTCTGCGGATAATCTAACTCCCAATATAAATTGAGAATCCCCATTCATTATCATACCAAGATAAAACTCTACAGAATTTATCTTTGACAACTTGTGTTTGACTCATATCAAATACAGAACTGCTTGAATTATGATTAAAATCGATTGAAACTAGAGGTAATGAGTTTGTTGTTAGAATTCCACTTAATTTTTTAGTTTTGGAAGCTTGGAGAACTATAGAATTAATTTTTTCTGGGCTAGTTTTTTTCTTACTTACAAATGTAAGATCTATAAGTGATACATTAGGAGTAGGTACTCGAATAGCTGTTCCATCTAGTTTACCTTTTAATTTTGGCAACACTAGACTCAAAGCCTTTGCCGCTCCTGTTGAAGTCGGTATCATTGACTCAGCTGCAGCCCTTGCTCTTCTAAAATCAGAATGGGTTTGATCTACAGTTCTTTGATCACCCGTGTAACTATGAATTGTTGTCATGAAACCACTTTCAATTCCTAATTTTTCATCAAGAACCATAGCTAAAGGAGCAAGACAGTTAGTAGTGCAAGATCCGTTTGAAATTACGTTATGATTTTTTTTAATGGTATCGTTATTTACACCTTGAACAATTGTGGCATCTACATTTGAAGCTGGTGCTGAAATAATAACTTTTTTTGCTCCTGCATTTAAATGAGAAATCGCCTTTTCTTTTGAAGTAAAAACACCACTACATTCAAGAACAACATCTACCTTGAGTGATTTCCAAGGAAGGTTATTTGGATCTCTTTCGGAATAAAAATTAATTTTATGTTTACCAATTTTTAATCCATTTTTGATTGAGCTAATCTCATCTTTAAGAATACCGTGAACACTGTCATATTTAAGTAAGTGAGCACTGCTCTCAACACTTCCTAGTTCATTAATAGCTACAATATTAATATCTTTAGGATTTTTTTCTAATAAAGCTCTAAAAACAAGTTTTCCAATTCTTCCAAATCCATTTATTGCAACTTTCATATTTCTCCTTTTTATAAACTTTTAATTATTTTTTCAATTAAGTAATCATCTGTTATCTTAAAGTGCTTATATAAATCTTTGTATGGACCACTTTCACCAAAAGTTGACATGCCAACAAAATTTTCATTTTTAATATATTTTTCCCAACCATTTATTACTCCAGCCTCAATAGCAAAAATAGGTTTATTTCCTAAAATTTCATTTTTATAACCATCATTATTTTTCTCAAACAATTCAAATGAAGACATGCTTACAACTCTTATCTTTAAATTATTGTTTTCAAAAAGTTTATTTGATGCAGAACAAGCAATCTCAACTTCAGAACCAGAAGATAAAATTGTTGCATCATATTCTTTAAAATCTATTATTTTATAAGCACCTTTATTTACAAGATTTTCTTTGCGATTATCTTTTTGTAACATAGGTAGATTTTGTCTTGTTAAAACTAAGATTGTTGGTCCAGTATTGTTGATTGCACATTCCCATGCTTCTATAGTTTCAATAATATCACAAGGCCTTATTACTGTTAAATTTGGTATAGATCTTAAAGATGCAAGATGTTCGACAGGTTGATGGGTTGGTCCATCTTCTCCTAATCCTATTGAGTCATGCGTCATTACATAAATAACTGGTATATTCATAATAGCTGATAACCTAATTGAAGGTCTGCAATAATCGGTAAATACCAAAAACGTTCCTCCATATGGAATTAAACCTTTATGTAAAGCAATGCCATTCATTACTCCAGCCATTCCATGTTCTCTGATGCCGTAATGAATATAATTTCCATTAAAATTATTAGATGTAATTACATTCATATCTTTTGCCTTAGTGTTATTTGATCCAGTAAGATCAGCAGATCCACCAATAAGATTTTTTTGATAATTTGAAATTAAATTTAGCGTTAGCTCACTCGATTTTCTTGAAGCACAATTTGTTTTGTCATTAAAATGCTCAGATTTTAATTCACTTAGTTTTTCTGGAATTTGATGATCAATTTTTTGATAAAAACTATCTTTAAAATTTTTACTTTCAATTAATTCTTTGTTTTTTGATAACCATGAATTTCTTGATTCTTCATTTCTTTTATAGAAACTTCTCCACTCATATAATAAATCATCTGGAATTTCAAACGGCGAATAATTCCATTCTAATTTTTTTCTTGTTAAACTAATTTCATCTTCACCAAGAGGTGAACCATGTGATGAAGCTGAACCTTCTTTATTTGGAGAGCCAAAACCAATTTTAGTTTTACAAGATATAATTGTTGGAGCATCATTTTTTTTTGCTTGAATTATAGCTTGATCAATTTCCACATATTTATGACCATCTATTTCAATTATATTCCAATTATAAGCTTCAAATCTTTTTTTCACATTGTCCGAAACTGAAAGATCTGTTGATCCATCTATGGAAATAGAGTTATTATCAAAAAACATAATAAGCTTATTTAATTTTAAATGTCCTGCGAGACTACACGCTTCATGACTTAAACCTTCCATTAAGCATCCGTCTCCAGCAAAAACATAAGTGTAATGATCGAATAATTCTTCTCCATAATTATTTGATAATTTTTTTTCCGCTAGCGCCATTCCAACTGCATTTGCTAAACCTTGAGACAAAGGTCCAGTAGTTGTTTCTATTCCTTCTGCACTCCCGTATTCTGGGTGACCTGCAGTTTTATTATGTAATTGTCTAAAATTTTTAATTTGATTTATGTCAATGTCTTTATATCCTGTTAGATACAAACACGAGTATAAAAGCATTGAACCATGACCATTTGAAATAATTAATCTATCTCTATCAATCCACTCCGGATCATTCGGATTAAACTTTAAATGATTTTTATAAAGAACTGTTGCGATGTCAGCCATACCCATAGGCATACCAGGATGACCAGATTTTGCTTTTTCCACTGCATCCATTGATAAAAATCTAATACAATTTGA
>CACBMH010000040.1 GCA_902539825.1 uncultured Alphaproteobacteria bacterium | reverse complement strand
AGTGAAATTGATAGCTTAGCTAAGAAAGAAAAGGATAAATTTGAGACATTTTGGAATAATTTTGGTCCTGTTCTAAAAGAAGGGTTATACGAACATAATGATCATCATGAAAAAATCCTGCCGCTATTAAGGTTTGAAAATTCTTTAAATGATAAAAAAATATCTCTTGAAGAGTACTCTAAATTAATGGCTAAAGATCAAAAAGAAATTTATTATTTTGCTAATACTGATAAGGATCATATTAAAAACTCCCCTCAATTAGAAGTTTTTACTGATAAAAAGATACCAGTTTTATTTATGGTTGATGCAGTAGATGAGTTTTGGATACAAAATGTAAATAAATTTAAAGATTCAGAATTTAAATCAATAACCAAAGGTAAAGTTGATGTTTCGAAAGTTGGTGAAAAATCAAGTAAGAAAGATGAAGATAAAAAGGAAATAGATAGTAAAATCAATGATTTAATTAATATACTTAAAACAGAGCTTAAAGAGACTATTTCTGATGTTATTGTATCTAATAGATTAACCAAAAGCCCAATTCTGCTTGTTGCTGAAGAAGCCGGGATGGATATAAATATGGAAAAACTTATGAAAATGCATAATCAAAAAACTCCTGTTTCAAAAAAGATACTTGAAATTAATCCAAACCATCCGATGATTGTAAATTTATCTCAAAATTTAACAAAAATTGACCATAAAAAAGCTTCAAATTTAATTTTAGATCAAGCTAATATATTAGATGGTAACATTCTCTCAAATCCATCTGCTTACTTAGAAAATTTAACTGAAATTTTTATTAAGTAACTGAATTTATAATTTTATTATTATTAAAAAATTCAACAAACTGATTAGCAACCATTTCTGCTACAACTATTTGTGCTTCATCAGTAGAAGCAGCAATATGTGGAGTTAAAATTATATTATCTAAATTATAAAACCCACTTTCTTCTAAAGGCTCTTTTTTAAAAACATCTAATGCAGCGCCTTTAATTTCTTTTTTTTCTAGAGCATTTTTAAGATCATTTTCATCAACTAAGTTACCTCTGGCGGTATTGATAATGATACAATTTTTTTTCATTAGTGATAGATGATTTTTATTAATAATCGGGGCTCCATCCTTATTGGGTTTACAATGAAATGAAATTATATCTGAATCTTTAATAATCTCATCGATAGAACAAGAATTATATTCAGGAAAGCTATCCTTAATTGTTTCAAAGTATGAAGAAAATATTGAAACCTGCATTCCCAATACATCAGATATTTCTGCAACTCTTTTGCCTACATTGCCAAAACCTATGATACCAATTTTCTTACCTTTAATTTCATTTCCTTTTAATTTCTTTTTTTCCCAAAGACCCCTATGAGTTGTCTCATTGGCAACAGTAATTTTTCTTTGCAATGCAAAAATTAAACCAATTGTGTGTTCTGCTGTAGCATTTGTATTTCCTCCTGGAGTATTCATTACGATAATTTTTTTATTTTTAGCAGCTTCCACATCAACATTATCTACACCTGCTCCTGCTCTACCTATAATTTTTAAATTTGAAAGAGAGTCAATTAAATCTTTTCGCACTTTAGTTGCAGAACGAATGATTAAGCCATCATAATTATCGATTATTTTTTTTAATTCTTCAGGAGATAAGTTTGTTTTTGTATCAACTAAAATATTATTTTTTATTAAAATTTGAGACGCAATATTATCTAGTGAATCTGATATTAGTACTTTAGGCATGTTTTGATTTAATCTCTGAATAGGCCCAATCAATCCAAGGTAAAACTAATTCTACATCTGAAGTTTGAACCGTGCCTCCAGCCCATATTCTAAAAGAAGGTGGTGCTTTGGGATATCCATTACAATCAAATCCAACATTATTTTCAGAAAGTAATTTACATATGTCAGCCATTACAGCTCTTTGACTGCTTTCATCTTTATTAGTAAACCAATCTTCAATAATTTTAAAAGTTATTCCAGTGTTTGAGATATAATTATCATCTTCAATTTCAGATAAAAAGGTGACCCAATCTCTCTCATTAATCCATTCTCTAATTTTTTGTAAAGAATTCTGGGATTTAGAAATTAATGAATTTAATCCTCCTTGAGAAGAAACCCAATTTAATGAATCAATTATATCTTCAACGCATATCATTGAAGGTGTATTAATTGTGTTTCCTTCAAAAATACCTTTTATCAATTTTTGGTTTTCAGCTAATCTAAATAATTTTGGTACTGGCCAACTAGGTGTAAAACTTTCTAATCTTTCAACAACGCGTGGAGAAATTGCTATCATTCCATGAGCAGCCTCTCCTCCAAGTATTTTTTGCCAAGACCAAGTTATAACATCGCATTTATTATAATCTATAGGCATACCAAAGATTGCCGAAGTAGCATCACAAATGGTTAGGCCTTTTCTGTCATCAGGTATCCAATCTCCATTTGGAACTTTGACACCAGATGTTGTTCCATTCCAAGTAAAAATAACATCATTATCAAAATTGACTTTGCTTAGGTCAGGTAGTTTCCCATAATCTTCTTCATGAATATTTAAATTATCTAATTTTAATTCGCTGATTGCATCGATTACCCAATCTTTTCCAAAATTTTCCCATGCAAGAATATCGACTCCCGTTTTACCTAATAGGCACCACATAGCAGCTTCTAAAGCACCAGTATTTGATCCAGGCATGATACCCAATAAATAATCATCAGGTAATTTAAGAATATCTTTAGATTTATCTATTGCTTCTTTTAATCTTGCTTTACATTCAACAGATCTGTGAGATCTACCAGTTAATGCATTACTCAAAGCAGATATGTCCCAGCCTGGTCTTTTTGAAGTTGGTCCACTTGAAAAATTTGGGTTGTTAGGTTTAGTATTAGGTTTATTCATACATTTTTTTCAAACTCATAAACTACTAAGCCATCTAAAGGTTTTGGATCAAACCATGTTGATTTAGGGGGCATAGTCAAATTTTTATTCGCGACTGTAATAACATCACTTATTGAAGATGGGAAGATAGAAAATGCCACACTGTCATTATTTTCATCAACTTTTTTTTCTAAAGCTTCCAATCCATGACATCCGGCAATAAATCTTATTCTTTCATCATTATTAACATCAGATATATTTAAATGTTTTTTGAAAATAAAATTATTTAAAATATTAATATCTAGCGTATCAACAAAATTATCAGTTTTTAATTCAGTTTTAAAATGTAATGAATACCACTTTTTTTCATGATACATTCCAAATTGTTTATTAGATTGAGGTTTGAAGGGATTTTTTTCTTTTTTTATTTCGAAGTTTTCAGAAAGAATGTCTAAAAAATTTTCTTCACTCAAACCATTTAAATCTTTAACAACTCTATTATAATCAAATATTTTAGCCTCATCACTTGGAAACGCCGCTATCATAAAATCTTCTTGTAAAATATTTTTATTATAATTTAATTCACCAATAATT
>CACBMH010000039.1 GCA_902539825.1 uncultured Alphaproteobacteria bacterium | reverse complement strand
TGAAAAAAAAATAATGTTTTTATTAAATAATCAGCTTAAAAGAATTTGAAAAATCACATAAATTAAAAGAAAAATTTACTAATTTTTCCTAAATTTATAAGATGATTCTTGTATTTCAAATAAATTAAAGAATATGATTAAATTATCCCCAGAAAACCTCAAAAAAAAACAATTTTTTAAGTTTGACATAGAAATTTATAACTTATATAGGCACATACTCTTTTCTTCGGAAAAGAACAATCCTCTGTATTTTTTTAATTAAATCGCAGAGTTTTGTATGCTCTTTAATTTGTTAATAAGATTATAAAGAGATACGTAGACAACAGTTCGTAATTAATTTTTTACGAATGTTAATGGAATACGTATCAACAAATATTTTTTGTTTATACAAGAAGTATTCCGCTTTAACGGACGTTCCGTAATTTTTGACTTCGGTCAAATTTACTTAACTTAAGAGTTTGATTATGGCTCAGAACGAACGCTGGCGGCATGCCTCATACATGCAAGTCGAACGAGGTCTTCGGACCTAGTGGCGCACGGGTGAGTAACATGTGGGAATCTACCTAAAGGTTCGGAATAACTGCGGGAAACTGTAGCTAATACCGGATGTGTCTGCAAAGAGAAAGATTTATTGCCTTTAGATGAGCCCGCACTAGATTAGCTAGTTGGTGAGGTAACTGCTCCACCAAGGCTACGATCTATAGCTGATTTGAGAGGATGATCAGCCACACTGGGACTGAGACACGGCCCAGACTCCTACGGGAGGCAGCAGTAGGGAATATTGGACAATGGGGGAAACCCTGATCCAGCAATGCCGCGTGAGTGAAGAAGGCCCTCGGGTTGTAAAACTCTTTCATCAATGATGATAATGACATTAGTTGAAGAAGAAGCTCCGGCTAACTTCGTGCCAGCAGCCGCGGTAATACGAAGGGGGCTAGCGTTGTTCGGAATCACTGGGCGTAAAGCGTATGTAGGCGGATCAAAAAGTTAGATGTGAAATCCCTGGGCTCAACCCAGGAACTGCATTTAAAACTAGTGATCTAGAATTTGGTAAGGGTTAGTAGAATTTCCAGTGTAGAGGTGAAATTCGTAGATATTGGAAAGAATACCAGAAGCGAAGGCGACTAACTAGGCCATTTTTGACGCTGAGATACGAAAGCGTGGGTAGCAAACAGGATTAGATACCCTGGTAGTCCACGCAGTAAACGATGAGTGCTAGTCGCTGGTACAGTAGTATCAGTGTCGAAGCTAACGCATTAAGCACTCCGCCTGGGAAGTACGGTCGCAAGATTAAAACTCAAATAAATTGACGGGGGCCCGCACAAGCGGTGGAGCATGTGGTTTAATTCGAAGCAACGCGAAGAACCTTACCAGACCTTGACATGGTATGTATGAATTACAGAATCGTAATTCTTCAGTTCGGCTGGCATACACACAGGTGCTGCATGGCTGTCGTCAGCTCGTGTCGTGAGATGTTGGGTTAAGTCCCGCAACGAGCGCAACCCTCATTTTTAGTTGCCATCAGGTTATGCTGGGCACTCTAGAAAAACTGCCGGTGATAAGCTGGAGGAAGGCGGGGATGACGTCAAGTCCTCATGGCCCTTACGGTCTGGGCTACACACGTGCTACAATGGTGGTGACAGAGGGCAGCAATATCGCAAGATATAGCTAATCCCAAAAAACCATCTCAGTTCGGATTGGACTCTGCAACTCGAGTCCATGAAGTTGGAATCGCTAGTAATCGTAGATCAGCGTGCTACGGTGAATACGTTCTCGGGCCTTGTACACACCGCCCGTCACGCCATGGGAGTTGGTTTTACCTTAAGCCGGTGCGCTAACCGCAAGGAAGCAGCCGTCCACGGTAGGGTCAGCGACTGGGGCGAAGTCGTAACAAGGTAACCGTAGGGGAACCTGCGGTTGGATCACCTCCTTTCTAAGGATATTGATAAGCAGTTCGCTGCTTGTCCGGATTGTTGTCTATCTATCTCTTTACTTTATAGCTATTACTGGGTGCTTATTTAATTATATTGGGCTGGTAGCTCAGTTGGTTAGAGCGCGCGCTTGATAAGCGTGAGGTCGGAAGTTCAAGTCTTCCTCGGCCCACCAATATTCGGGGGATTAGCTCAGCTGGGAGAGCGCCTGATTTGCATTCAGGAGGTCAGCGGTTCGATCCCGCTATCCTCCACCATAAGCTATTTAAATCTTATTTTTTCTTTGAAAACGTAAATACGAAAAATAATAACTGATCAAAATAAATTTTTTTGATTTTAATACGTACAAAATTTTTCTCTGTACGTAATTGCAATCAAGCGCAAAAGGGCATTTAGTGGATGCCTTGGCATCAAGAGACGATGAAGGACGTGGCAGGCTGCGAAAATTTAAGGGGAGTTGTCAACACACTTTGATCCTTAAGTATCCGAATGGGGAAACCCAACTCTTTAGAGTTACTTATTAGTGAATACATAGCTAATAAGAGTTAACCTAGTGAATTGAAATATCTTAGTAGCTAGAGGAAAAGAAATATATTCTGTTAGTAGTGACGAGCGAACACGGACCAGGCCAACAATATAATTATAATAACTAGAACTTTCTGGAAAGTTAGACCATAGTGGGTGATAGTCCCGTATAGGTAAAAAGTAATTTTATTTTCGAGTAGGGCGGAACACGTGAAATTTTGTCTGAATATGGGGAGACCACTTCCCAAGCCTAAATACTCCTTGATGACCGATAGTGAACAAGTACCGTGAGGGAAAGGTGAAAAGCACCCCGATAGGGGGAATGAAATAGTATCTGAAACCGAATGCCTACAAGCAGTCAGAGCTTCCTTGAGAAGTGATGGCATACCTTTTGTATAATGGGTCAGCGACTTAGTCTGTGCAGCAAGCTTAAGCCAATAGGTGTAGGCGTAGGGAAACCAAGTCTTAATAGGGCGTTAGTTGTACGGATTAGACTCGAAGCGGGATGAGCTTAATATGAGCAGGTTGAAGATGCAGTAACATGCATCGGAGGACCGAACCAGGAAACGTTGAAATGTTTTTGGATGACTTGTGTTAAGGGGTGAAAGGCCAACCAAATTCCGCTATAGCTAGTTCTCCGCGAAAACTATTTAGGTAGTGCGTTGTGTGAATGATATCGGGGGTAAAGCACTGGATGGGCTAGGGGGAAGCGATTCCTACCAAACCTAACCAAACTCTGAATACCGATACTCTATGCACAGCAGACAGACTATAGGTGCTAAGGTCTATAGTCGAGAGGGAAACAGCCCAGATCACCAGTTAAGGCCCCCAAATAATGGCTAAGTGGGAAAGTATGTAGAAAGACCAAGACAGGCAGGAGGTTGGCTTAGAAGCAGCCATCCTTTAAAGATAGCGTAACAGCTCACTGTTCTAATTAAGTTTTTCCGCGACGAAGATGTAACGGGGCTAAAGCCATTTGCCGAAACTGTGACTTTGTAATTATTGCGATAATTACAAGGGGTAGCGGAGCGTTCTGTAAGCCGTCGAAGATGTTTTGAAAAAAATGTTGGAGGTATCAGAAGTGCGAATGCTGACATGAGTAGCGATAAAGAGTGTGAGAGACACTCTCGCCGAAATCCTAAGGTTTCCTGCGTAAAGTTAATCTGCGCAGGGTTAGTCGACCCCTAAGGCGAGGCAGAAATGCGTAGTCGATGGGAAACAGGTTAATATTCCTGTACCTTTTGAGTGTTGACGGATCACGTAAATAGTATTTTCTTATTGGATTGAAAATGCTTTGAAGTGGTTCCTGGAAATAGCCTCAAAATATAGATCGTACCTAAACC
>CACBMH010000038.1 GCA_902539825.1 uncultured Alphaproteobacteria bacterium | reverse complement strand
ATCAAATAATAAAATTAAAGAAGTTATATGACAAATATAGATTTTATGAAAAGAGCTATTTTATTATCAATTGATAATATCAAAAATAATGGAGGTCCTTTTGGATGTGTTATTGTAAAAGAAAATGAAATTATTGCAGAAGGAGTAAATAGAGTAACATTTAATAATGATCCTACTGCTCACGCTGAAATTGTTGCCATTAGAAATGCATGTCAAAAATTAAATACCTTTAACTTAAAAGGTTGTGAATTGTATTCCAGTTGCGAACCATGTCCTATGTGCTTGAGTGCGATATATTGGTCACATATAGACAAAGTATATTATGGTAATTCTAGAGAAGATGCTGCAAAAATTAAATTTGATGACAAGTTTATTTATGATGAACTATCAGTAGAAATGAAAGAGAGAAAAATTCCTATCAGTCAAATATCACGTGATGAGGCAATAAAAGCATTTAATATTTGGGAAAAAGAAGAAAATAAAATAAGATATTAAAATGGAATTATTTCTTAAAATTGTTGCACCAGTTCAATCTTATGACTTTCAAACCTTTTTTCATAATTTACTTTTGTCTTTACCAGCATCGGCATTACTAGGTTTATTATTATTTTTTATACTCGGGGCATTTGCAAGTTTAAAATCTAAAGAACAAAGGCTCTACATTGTAATTGCAACAACTATAGTCATATCTTTTACTGCAGCTTTTTATAATTTAGGCGTTCCAACAGAAACATTATTTGCAGTATATTCTGAGTGGTTACATTTAATTGTTAGATGGGTTCATATAATTGTTGGTGTAGCATGGATTGGAACATCATTTTATTTTAATTGGCTCGATAGTAGACTGGAAAGAGATGATCCAGATTTTAAACATCTTGATGGTTATTTATGGTCTGTTCATTCAGGTGGTTTTTATAGAATTGAAAAATTAAAAGGACCTCCTAAAAAACTTCCAAAAGTTCTTCATTGGTTTAAATGGGAAGCATATGCAACTTGGATAAGTGGTTTTGTACTACTTATTTTAGTTTATTATTTAAATGCAAGCTCTATGATGTTGGGAGCAAGCGGTATTATATTAACACCATTTCAAGCAATATTAATATCTATATTCTTACTTATAGGATCTTGGCTTCTATATGATTATCTTTGTAAAAATGTTTTAAAAGATAATGAACAAACTTTGATTGCAACTGGTGTTTTATTATTTGTATTATTAAGTTATTTTTTAACCCAAATTTATGGATCAAGAGCTGCATACATACATGTTGGAGCAATTATTGGCACCATTATGGCGGCTAATGTTTTTAGAGTAATTATTCCTGCACAAAGAAATCTTGTTTCATCAGCAGAAAATAAACAAAAGCCAAATTTAAATCTTTCATTAGAAGCAAAAAACAGATCAATTCATAATAATTATTTTACACTACCTGTTTTATTTATCATGATTAGTTCACATTTTTCTTTTACGTATGGGGCAGTAAATAATTGGTTAATTTTAGCTGTTATATCAATAGCTGGCATTTTAACTCGTCATTACTTTAATTTAAGAAATAAAAAACAATATAAATTTTGGATTTTACCATCAGCAGGTTTAATCATGTTTTTTTTAATGACTTTAAGTAGTCTTTCAATATTTGAAAAAAAAGATGCAAATGCATCTCTTTCTTTAGAATTAGTAAGTTTCAATGAAGTACAAAATATAATTAAATACAGATGTGGAACATGTCATGCTAAATATCCAACTTTTGAAGGTATTGAAGCAGCACCAAAAGGAGTTGTATATGACACTGCTCAAGATATTGTAAATAACGTAAAATTAATCAAAGCTCAGGCTATTGATGCTGAAATAATGCCTCCAAATAATCTTACTGGTATTACAAAAAATGAAAGAGAGATATTAAAAGTTTGGATTGAACAAGGAGCAAATATCAATAATTAACTGGAATGGGGTCCAATGATCTCCATAAATACCATGTGGCTTGTGAACTATATGGACTCCATTTTTTATAAAGCAATTTAAGTTTTCTTTCACTTATAGGAAGTTTAACTTTATAAAGTTTCGAAATAGCTTTTAAAAACCCTAAATCACCTGTTGGAAAAATATTTGAACTTCCATAACTAAACATTAAAAACATATGAATAGTCCAATTCCCTACTCCTTTTATTTCAATTAAATTATTATAAATTTCTTCTTCAGAAGATTTATTAATATTTTTTATGAATTTCTTGTTTTGTAAAAAAAATTTAGAAATATTTCTTATATATAAAATTTTTTGTCTTGATAGACCACATTTTCGTAAATCTGTGGTACGTAATTTAGATACAGTTTGTGGTGTTATATTTCTTTTAAGTTTAAAAAATTTAGTTTTCATCGAATCAGCTGCAGATACAGATATTTGTTGACCAATTATTGAATTAATTAATGAATGAAAATAATTAGAATTTAGATTTAAATATTCATTCCTATAAGTTTGAATTAATTTCTTCAAAACTTTATCTTTATTTGATAGAAAAATCTTACCTTTATTCCAATATTTAGGTTTCATATGAATTATTATAACAAATTTAAAAAAATAATATCATACATAAATTTTATTTTTGGAATTTATTTATGGGCTTTAGTAATATATTCAATATTAAGAGCTACAGGATTAATTAAAAGATTTGCATTACAAGAACATCTTTTAGGTGAGTATTTATCAATACCTATTAAATTTATTTTAAGTTTATTTTAATAAATAATATGATCTATTATTACTTTATTGCAATGGCTGCTGCACTCTGTTGGGCAGTTGCATCTTTAGTATCGGCAGATGTTACTAGAACTATTGGAGGTTTGGCTTTTAATCGTCTTAGATTATTTTTTGTATCTATAATGTTAATTACTTACACATTTTATATAAATACTTGGAATACAATTAGTTTTGATTACTTAACTATTATTATAATTTCAGGAATTGTAGGCATATTCTTAGGTGATACTTTATTATTTATAGCTTTGCAAAAAATTGGACCGAGAAGAAATAATATTTTATTTTCATTAGCTGCTCCTTTTACTGTAGTGATTAATATTTTTTTTCTAAATGAACTTGCTTCAACTATAAGTATTATTGGATGTTTTGTAGTTTTTTTTGGTGTTGTTTTTGCAATTTCCTATGGAGATAAAAAAGGATCATCAGAGCATAGATGGGAAAAAGTAGAGGGTCCACTTTATATAGGAATTATTCTATCCATTGGAGCCGCATTGTGCCAAGCAATTGGATTGGTTATGATGAAACCTATATTATCAGACGGAGCTGATCCAATAGCTTCAGCAGCAATTAGGACTACTATTTCATGTATTTTTTTATCATTTACTTTTTTTTTAAATTATGAAGTTTTTAATACTAAAGTTAATCTTACATCAAAAATTATTTACCAATCAATTCTTAGTGGTTTTTTAGGAATGGCCTTAGGTATGAGCTTACTTTTAATCGCATTACAAAAAGCTGATGCAGGTATTGTTGCGACTTTATCATCCACTAGTCCAATAATGATATTATTTCTTCTTTGGATTTTAACAAAAAAAATACCCTCTTATGGTGCATGGGTGGGGACAATTATTGCAATTTTTGGAACAGGATTAATTTTTATCTATTAATTTAATACCTAATTCTTCTAATCTTTCTTTATCAATACTTGCAGGAGCATCCATCATTAAATCCATAGCTTGTTGATTCATTGGAAATGCTATTACTTCCCTAATGTTTGGCTCATCAGCAAGTAACATAACAATTCTATCAATACCTGGTGCACTACCTCCATGAGGAGGTGCTCCAAACTTGAGAGCATTAAGCATTCCTGAAAATTTATCCTCTAATTCTTTTTTTGAATATCCAGCTATATCAAAGGCTTTATACATAATTTCTGGTTTATGATTTCTAATTGCACCAGAAGATAACTCTACACCATTACACACA
>CACBMH010000037.1 GCA_902539825.1 uncultured Alphaproteobacteria bacterium | reverse complement strand
AAGAGGTCGGTGATAAGATTGATACATTATTAATTCCAAAAGTAGGCTCATCATCTGATGTATATATGGTTGACTGTATGCTTAATCAAATTGAGCAAAATAAAAAATTCGAAAATAGAATAGGTTTAGAATGTTTAATTGAAACAGCATTAGGTATGTCTAATATCCAATCTATTGCAACATCAAGCTCAAGACTAGAAGCATTACATTTTGGAGTTGCAGATTATGCAGCAAGTATGCGCGCAAGAACCGTTGTTATAGGGGGGTTAAATCCTGATTACCCTGGAGATCAATGGCATCATGGCTTATCAACATTAGTAATGACTTGTAGATCATATGGCTTAAGAGCAATAGACGGACCTTTTGGTGATTTTAATGACAAAGAAGGATATCTTGATGCAGCAAAAAGAGCTGCAGCAATTGGTTTTGAGGGTAAATGGGCAATACATCCATCGCAAATAGATTTAGCTAATGAAGTTTTTTCTCCACCCAAAGAAGAAATAGATAAAGCAAAAAGAATATTATTAGAATTAGAAAAAGCAGCTGCTGAAGGAAAGGGCGCTGCTCAGCTTGATGGAAGAATGATAGATGCTGCATCTGCTAGAATGGCTGAAAATATTGTAAATATTAATAAGTTAATTGAAAGTAAGTAATGGACATACACGAATATCAAGCAAAAAAAATATTGTCCGATTTTGGTGTTAAAATTCCCACTGGTGGTATTGTTTATAGTCCAGAAAATGCAGAAAATAAAGCGAGAGAAATTGGTGGTTCTAAATGGGTTGTAAAAGCACAAGTTCACTCTGGTGCTAGAGGTAAAGCGGGTGGAATTATAATATGTAATTCTCCGTTAGAAGTTGCTGATGCAACTGATAAATTGTTAGGTAAAAAATTAATTACAAACCAAACTGGTCCAGAGGGGAAGATAATAAATAGAATTTATATCGAAGAAGCAACTGATATCAAACATGAATTATATTTAGGTTTAGTGTTTGATAGATCTTCAGAAAGTATTATGGTTGTAGCTTCAACAGAAGGTGGAATGAGTGTCGAAGAAATTTCAAAAGAAAAACCTGAAACAATTATACGATCTAAAATAGAAGTAGCAGTTGGTATTCAACAATTTCAAGCAAGAGAAATAGCTTTTGGTTTAGGAATTGAATCTAAATTGATCTCAAGAGCTGCAAATACAATTATTGGTTGTTATAAAGCTTTTAGTGAGCTTGATGCAACAATGGTTGAAGTTAATCCATTAGTTGTATCACACCAAGATGAAATATTAGCATTAGATTGTAAAATGAGTTTTGATAATAATGCAATGTTTAGAAGAGACGAAATTGCAGAACTTAGAGATAAAACACAAGAAAATTCAAATGAAGTTTATGCTTCTGACAGAGGAATGAATTATGTAAGCTTAGATGGGAATATTGGTAATATTATTAATGGTGCTGGCTTAGCAATGGCTTCAATGGATATGATAAAACTTGCTGGTGGTGAACCTGCAAATTTTTTAGATGTTGGCGGAGGTGCAACACCTGAAAAAATAGTTAAAGCTTTTAAATTAATCTCTATGGACACAAAAGTTAAGGTAATATTAGTTAATATCTTTGCAGGGATTAACAGATGTGATTGGGTTGCAGAAGGAATTGTTCAAGCTTTATCAAAAATTGAAATTAAACATCCTTTAGTTATACGTTTAGCTGGAACTAACGTCGAAAAGGGAAATGAAATACTTAAAAAAAGCAATATAAATTACATTGAAGCATCAACTTTAGAAGATGCAGCAAATAAAGCAGTGAAGGCTCTTGGATAATCATGTCTATAATCATTCACAAAAATACAAAGATTTTAGTCCAAGGATTCACTGGAAAAATTGGAAGTTTTCATGCTGAAGAAATGATTAAGTATGGTTCTAACGTTGTTGGCGGGGTAACACCTGGCAAGGGTGGTATGACTCATTTAAATCTTCCTGTTTTTAATACTGTTAAAGAAGCTGTAGATCAAACTGGAGCATCAACATCAATTTTATTTGTCCCACCAGCCTTTGCAGCTGATTCAGCAATGGAAGCTGCTGATGCAGGTATTAAAACGTGTGTGGCTATTACTGACGGTATTCCTTCTCATGATATGGTTAAAATAAAAAGATACATGAGAAGATATCCAAAAGATAAAAAAATGGGATTAGTAGGTCCGAATTGTGCAGGAATAATTAGCCCTGGTAAATCTATGTTAGGTATTATGCCTGGCCACATTTACAAAGAAGGTAAAATAGGAATAGTTAGTAGATCTGGCACTTTGGGATATGAAGCTGCACAACAACTTAAAGATTTGGAAATTGGTGTTTCAACAAGTGTAGGTATAGGAGGCGATCCAATAAATGGAAGTTCTTTTAGAGATATAATTGAAAAGTTTGAAAATGATGATGAAACTATTGCAGTTTTAATGATAGGTGAAATAGGTGGTCCACAAGAAGTTGAAGCTGGACAATTTGCTAAAGAAAATATGAGTAAACCGGTGATTGCGTATATAGCAGGACTAACTGCACCTAAAGGTCGTGTGATGGGTCATGCTGGCGCAATTGTTTCTGCTTATGGTGAAAGCGCAATAGAAAAAGTAGAACTTCTTAAAGAGTGTGGAGTTACAATTTCCAAAAACCCTTCTGTAATGGGTGAAACTGTTAAAAAAGTATTAGTAGAAAATAATTTGAATTAATATAATTAAAAAATAATGAAATTTTTATATAAAAATGAATTCTGGATGTTAATATTTTCTCTAGGTGTTCTTTATTGGTTATTTAATCCATCAGTCTTAACAACCTTAGTTATGATTGTGCCATTGCTATTGGCCGTTTCTTCCCGTAAATAAAGCTAAGTTTTATACTTACTGATGTATGATTGTTTATCGTATTTATAGTTAAAAAATGAAATTATATCTTATTAGACATGCAGAGTCAGAAGCTAATGCAGCATCAGATTTAGATAATCCAAATTATTATTATGATGCAAGAATTACTGAAAGAGGAGTTGAGCAAGCAAAAAAATTAAATAATAGAATTAAAAATCTCAAATTTGATAATTATTTTTGTTCCCCCTTAACAAGAACATTGGAAACATTCTCTATTGTTTTTCCATCTAATAAACCTGTAATTGAACCTTTAATAAGAGAACATTTGTACCACTCATGTGATGTAGGAAGACAACCAAAAAAATTAAAAAAAGAATTTAAGGATTTTGATTTTAATAATTTAAATGATTTTTGGTGGAATAATAACAAACCTATTAATGAAAAAAAAATTATACAAGAGTCTCACAATGATATTAAAATGAGATTAAGGTCTTTTCTGCTATCTATCCAAAACATTAATTTACAAAAAATTGTATTAGTCAGTCATGGTACATTCTTAAGTCAAATAACTGAATATATGCTGGATAACTGTGAGATATACGATTGTGAGTACAATGACGTATACGAAAAATTTTTTTAATTTAATTCTTAATAAATAAAAGTCTAAAACATCTCATTTATTATCTTATCTAATTTTTGTGTTACTCTATCAATTATTTTTTTTCCTATCTGTGCATTGGATTTTCTAGGATCTCCAATAATTCCACTTTTATTTAATTCTTTAGTTACCCAAGCTTTCTTAATATTTTTTTCATAAGAAATGGTTTCAGATGATAAATAATCGGGAGATAATCTATGTTTAGAAATTTTAGATTGCCTAACTAGGTTTGGAAATAAATATAACATAATAGATGTTTCAAATTCTCCACCGTGATAACCAAAGTCTTTTTCTTTACTTGATATAATTCCTTTAAATTGATCAAATAAAAAATATGTGCCTTTTACTATGTTTACCTTAAATTCTGATTTCAATTCTTTAGCAATAATATCTATATGGCTAATTTGTCCACCATGACTATTTAAAAGTAATATATTTTTAAATTTCAATTTACATACATTTTCTAAAATTGATAAAGAGTGCGATATAAATTCCAATGAATCAATACTTATTG
>CACBMH010000036.1 GCA_902539825.1 uncultured Alphaproteobacteria bacterium | reverse complement strand
TTTTTTCTTTTTTAATCGTTTAAATTCCTTGATTAGAAAATTAAGACTCTCCATTATTTGTTTATTCATGTTTTATAAATTATAGGTAAAATTGATGATACAACAATCATAATGAAGCTGATTAAAAATATAACTGATATTCCATAACCCCAATCAATAATATAACCAAAAACTACAGGCGATAAGGCACTCGCAAAAACCCCAACTGCGTGCAGTAAAGCTTTAGCAGTTCCAATACTTTTCACTCCGTAAATTTCTGCCCAGAGTGATCCCATAAACGGTGCTGATAAACCTAAGTTAAATCCAAATAAAGACATGTAAAGCACGAATGACCAATAATTATTAAAGAAGAAAAGAATAGTGATACAGATTAACAAAGGTAATAGCACAAAAGGTATTGCTTTCTTTGTATTTATCTTATCTATTAAGGGTCCTCCTATTAATAAACCTAAAATAGAAAATAATCCAAAATATATATAACCGTTCCCAAGCATTTCCATTGTCCACCCTTTAGCATCAAAAATATAAATCTGATGAAACATTAGCCCAGTACCAATAAATGGAAAGGCTGCAGCTAATGGAAAATAAATGAAAAAAACTCGGTCTTTTAAAATTTCTGTAATGGTCCAGCTTTTATGTGTTTTCTCATTATCAATATTTTTTTGAAGAGCAGCATCCCTGCTTTTTTGATTATGAAGAATAAAGTATATTATTGGTATTAAGATCAAAAGAGTCAAAGTTGTTAAAAACCAAAGAGTTTTAAAATTAAAGTATGAGTCCAAATTAACGATAATCTTTGGTAAAAACATTATACCTAACATTCCTCCAAGTGTTGCAACAGATATTGCCTTACCTCTATCAATTAAAAAATATCTTGCCATTGAAGTTGAGCCAGCATGTGTCATAGCTCCCTGTCCAAAAAAACGTAATAAAAATAAAATAAGAAAAAGATGAAAAATATTATCGAAAATAAAATAAAAACCAATGCAAGCAAAAGCTAAACCAAGAATAATGCCTATAGAGTATAATCTTAAATCAATTTTATCTATTAATTTAGCAAAGTTTATAAATAAAAATGAACTTATAACCGTTGCTATGGCATAAACTAAACCAAACTCACCATCTGTTATTTTATATAGATTTCGAATATCATCGTTAAATAATGCAATGTAAAAAGTCTGTCCAAAACTTGCAAAGAAGACCATGACAAATCCGTATACTAAGAGATTAGGATCATTTAAAAAAAATTTTTTCATTATAATTTAAAGCAATTTTTTAATACTATTTAAAAGCTTTACCATTTTACTTTTATCTATTCTTCCTGTGTTAACATTTCGTGGGCTTGGATGATAACTACCAACTAAAATTTTCTTATCGGGTAAAATATTCATAGATCCGTGAGAAAAAATAAAATCTTTATTTTGTATTTCATATTGTTGCTTATAATAATTTACACAGGCGTCATGACCAATTTTACCAAGGGCAACAATGACTTTTATTTTTTTTAAGAAAGCAATTTCTTGATTAAAAAAATTAAAACATGTTTTCAATTCTTGTGAGGTAGGTTTATCTTCTGGGGGTACACATTTAAGAGCAGTAGTTAAGTACATATTTTGAAGTTCCAAACCGTCACCTCTATCTACTGAATCTGGTTGGTTTGCAAATCCAGTTTTATATAAACAGGAAAATAAAAAATCTGCAGATTTATCCCCTGTAAAAACTCGACCTGTTCTATTTCCTCCATGTGCTGCTGGAGCAAGACCTACCATTAATAATTTAGCTTTTTCATCTCCATAACCAGTAATTGGCTTGCCCCAATAACTTTGATCAATATATTGTTTTCTTTTTTCTTTAGCAATTTTTTCACGGAAGTTAACTAAACGTTCACACTTTCTGCAATGAATAATAGATTTGTTTAAATTACTTAATGTCATTTGGAAGATATATATTTATATTACAGCTCTGTGATTAATGAAAGAGCTAAAGCTATTCTAGAATTTTGTTTCATCAAAACTCCGCTTGAGCAGTGGTTTAAAAAAGATAATGAATTTGATAATATATTGAAAAGTAGTTTTATGGATGATTACATTAAGGCTATTAATAATGAGTATGATAATTGGAGAAATGATGCTGAAGAATGTGTAGCTTTGATTATATTACTTGATCAACTATCAAGAAATTTTTTCAGAAATAATTCAAAAGCTTATGACCAAGATACTAAGTGTGTTTTAATTGTTAAAGAAGCTATAAATAAAAAATATTTAGATAGCCTAGAAATTGATAAAATACATTTTTTATTACTGCCATTAATTCATAGTGAGGATATCATGGATCATGAACTTGGTCATAAATTAGTCGATCAATATTTAAATAATCATTCAGAATATACTAATATTAAAAAAGCTTGGAATGATCATAGCTTGGCAATTAAAAAATTTGGAAGGTATCCGCATAGAAATAAAATACTAAATAGAAAATCAACAAATGAAGAAGAGGTATTTTTAACACAACCGAATAGTTCTTGGTAAATTAAGATATGCTTTTAGAAAGAAATTTTTCAGATATTTTAAAACAACTTAAGTTTAAAAAAGGTAAAATTAAAGCAATTCTTGATACAGATACCTACAATGAAATTGATGATCAATTTGCTTTAGTGCAAATGTTATTTTCAAAAGAAAAAATTGAAGTGCAAAGTATAAATGCAGCTCCTTTTTCAATGAATAATCGTTCAGATAATCCAAAAAAGGGAATGGAGCTTAGTTATGATGAAATCTTTCGATTGTTAGAAAAAATAAATTTTAAAAAAAATAATTTTGTTTTTAAAGGTTCAACAAAATATGTAGGTTTTGAAAAAAAACCAATTAATTCGCCTGCAGCAGATAATATCATAGAAAGTGCTTTAAAATGTTCTGAAGAAGATCCTCTATACGTATTAGCTATCGGTGCTATTTCAAATGTTGCCTCGGCATTATTAAAAGAGCCAGAAATTATAAAAAAACTAGTTGTAGTTTGGTTGGGAGGTAATGCGCTTTATTGGCCAGAAAATTTGGAATTTAATTTGAAGCAAGATATTGGAGGTGCTCAAGTTTTGTTTGATAGCGGTGTTTCTCTCGTTATGGTTCCTTGTAAAGGAGTAAGTTCACATCTTATTTCAACAGTTCCAGAAATAGAAAAATACATCGAACCTCATGGTGAAATCGGTAAATTTCTAGCAATGCGATTTAAAGAGTACAATAGTATCCATAAAGGTTGGTCAAAAGAAATTTGGGATATGGCAGTAGTTGGTTATGTCTTAAACGAAGACTGGGCACCAACTAACACAATTCCATCTCCAATTCTTTTAGATGATATGAAATGGGCTTCAGATAAAAATAGGCACCCAATTAAAATAGTCTATGAAATCAAAAGAGATCCAATTTTAAAAGATTTTATTAAAAAATTAGAAAACTTTGGTAGTTCTTCCCATTAAATAATACGAAATTAAACCCAGCCATTCATGTGTTCCTTGCTGAAATGAATTTAAATTTTTTAATAATTCAAGGTTGGGAATTAATTTAAAGTTTTTAATATTTTTAAAATCTACTGGATAGGGAATTAATTTCCAATTATTTTTATCTGCAATGAGCAATGCTCTTTTCATATGCGAGGCTGACGTTATTAATAGCCAATTTTCATTTATTTTTGGATTAGCAATTTTTTTTGAATATATTATGTTCTCATAAGTATTCCTTGACTCATCTTCAAAAATTATTTTACTCGTTTCTATACCTATTTTTTTGTAAAAAGATTTTGCTACTTGTGCATGATCAAGGTCAGGTCTATTCAACGACCCTGATCCACCACTAAAAATTACTTTAGCCTTATCAAATTTTTTAATAATAAAAACAGACTCAACTAATCTTTCTGAAGAACCATTTAAACTGATTTGATAATATTCATTATAAAGAAGAGCGTTTGTTGAACCTCCCAAAATAAGAATGCCATCTACTTTCTCTGGTGGTTTTATGTATGAATGATATTCTTTTTCAATATTATAAATAAGATAACTTCCAATAGGCAAAAAAGAGATGAGTGCGATAAATACAAAATTAATCAAAAAAATAATTAAAC
>CACBMH010000035.1 GCA_902539825.1 uncultured Alphaproteobacteria bacterium | reverse complement strand
CAATAAGATTATTGAGACAAAAGAATGAAAGATAACAAAAACTAAACCGTTCATGCCAGCAATTAAATATGCAAATACTAAAAATAAAAATTCTAATGCAAAATAATGAATCATTCTATTTTGAATACTAAAAGTATTTAGATTTTTTCTATCAAGAATATTTTTTTCAATATTCCATGATGAAATCACACTATTGATTACACAGCGAATAAAATAAAAATAAAAATTTTCTCCTCTTCTTGCTGTGGCAGGATCTTCTTTAGTGGCTACATTTAAATGATGACCATAAATATGTTCAATTCGAAAATGTCCATAACAACATAGTACTAATAAAAAAACTCCAATAGCTCGCATAAATTTATTTTTTCTATGAATAAGTTCATGTGCAGTTGTAATACCAATAGAACCACCAGACATACCTACAGCTGCCCCTAAAGCAGCAGCGGTTAATAATGTGATACTAGAATCAGAAACAACGATTAAACCAAATATAATTAAAAATAAAATGCAGGGGAGAACGATTAAAATAGAAAAATTGTGAAACACACTTTCATTTAGCTCAACATCATCTTTACTTAAGTAAGGTAATGCAAAGTCAATAATTGGAACTAATATGAAAACCCAAATAAAAGGTGAAATTGACCAAGAGGGATTAATTATTAATCCTAAAGAGCTAGCAAATAACAAAATTAGCGGTGTTACAAGATAAAAGATCATTGAAATAATTATATATTATTTTTTTTTCTAAACTAATACCTAAATTACAATAAGGATAATTTAATGAATAATAATATAAAAGGTCTGATTTTAATTATTATCGGGATGTTATTTATGATTACGCAGGACGTTTTAATTAAATATATTATTCAAGATGCCTCTCTCATGCAAATTCTTGTATTCAGAAGTGGGATAGGTATTATATTGTTATTCATATATTTAATATATTCGAAACAGCCAATTTATTTTGGTTCAGCACATCCTTACATTGCTATTTTTAGAGCCTCAACATTCTTTTTTGGTTTTACGCTGTTCTTTATTTCGTTAAGTCAAATAACATTAGCTGAAGCAACAAGTTTATATTTTGTTAGTCCATTTTTTATAACAATTTATTCTTATTTTATTTTGAATATTAAAATTGGGTTAAATAGGATCTTCTCAATTTTTGTTGGCTTTTCTGGAACACTTTTAATTATCAAACCAGAATTTAATGAAATAAATATTTATATGCTATTTCCAATTATAGCAGCTGCTACATATGCATTATCAATGACCTTGGCAAAAAAAACTTCAGAAAACGATAATTTATTTCAGCAAACCTCTCACATTTACCTAGGTGCTTTTATTGGAGGAAGTGCGATTAGTATTTTATTACATAATTCAGACTTTAATTTATCAATTTTTTCTATTCTCAGTAATCCCTGGATACTTAATGACTTTCAAGTAATTGGATTAATACTTTTTATCTCTTTAAATGGAAGTCTTGGAATATTTTGTTTGATTGCTGCCTACAGAGTTGGTTCTCCTTTAGTTAATAGTATAACTGAATACGTGCATTTAATTTTTGCTATAATAATAGGAATAATTGTTTTTTCAGAAGTGCCAGATATAAACTCATTTATTGGAATTATTCTTATTATGGCGAGTGGTATCTTTGTTGTATTCAGAGAAAATAGACGTGAAGAATTAGTTGTAGCCAAAACCACTCTAAGAACATAATTAATTTATAATAATTTATTTTTCTACAAATTTTTTTACAGTATCATAAAATGAACGTGTTACTGTAAAGTAATAACCATTTTCTTCATGAACACTATTGTTGCCAATACTATTATCTGAGTGAAAATCTATAAGGTGCTGATAAAAGCGATTTGGGTCATCTATATGGTATTCTCTACCATCATCTGCTTTAACTATTAAAGTTTTCATCTTGATATTAAATATAGAAACACGTAAAAAATTAAAATAGAAAAATTTATATATGGCAAAAAAATATGATTTTATAATTGCAGGTGGTGGAACATCAGGAATTATTACAGCAAAAAAATTAATTGAGCATGGCGCCTCTGTTTTAATTTTAGAAGAGGGAATTAAATCCAATAATTTACTTTTATCAATGCCTGCTGGTTGGATTAAAGGTTTAGAAAATAGTCCATATTTAAAATTCTATGAATCTATTCCGCAAAAACAATTAAATAACCGTCAACATTTTATAGCACAAGCCAAAACACTTGGTGGTGGTTCTAAAGTAAATGGTATGGTTTACATGAGAGGTAAACCATCTGATTATAATAAATGGGAAGAGGAGAGTGCTGACAGTAATTGGAACTGGAACTCTTTACTCAAGCATTTTGTTAAACTTGAAAATAATCAACGTATTCAAAATGAATATCATGGGAACAATGGTAACTTAAAAGTTTCTGATCCTGGTTATATTGTAGAAGGTACAAACCTATATATCAAAACAATGCAAGCTATGGGTTTACCTTATAATGATGATTTCAATGATGGTGATCAATATGGTGTAGGAACTATGCAATACACCATTGGCAATGGCAAAAGATGCGATGTGTACAGTGCTTTTTTACAATCAAAAACTAATTATAAAAATTTAGAAATCAAAACTAGTTCTATTGTAACAAAAGTTATTCTTGATCAAAAAAAAGCAATTGGTGTTGAGTGTATATCGAATAGTAAAACAACTAAATATTTTGCGAATGATATTATTTTAACATCAGGAGCATACGTAACACCAAAAATTTTAATGCATTCCGGAATAGGAGAAGAAGAGCAATTACAACAATTTAATATTCCAGTAATTGAAAATTTAAAAGGTGTAGGTAAAAATTTGCAAGATCATCATGAAGTTCCTGTTATTTCTAGAGTTAAGCCAGGTTATAGTTATTTTAAACAAGATCAAGGATGGCGAATGATAAAAAATGGAATTCAATATTTATTATTTAATTCAGGCCCTGTTCGATCTCAAGGTGTTGATAGTTGTTCTTTTTTTAATCCAGAAGATTTAGAAGATAGAAAAGATCCTAAAATTAAACTTTATTGCGTACCCATAATGTATACCGATAGAGATACAACAGGTATAAAACCTGATCACGGCTTAACACTTACATCTTGCTTAATGAATCCAAAATCAAGAGGAGAAGTTAAAATTCAATCATCCAACCCATTAGATTTACCTCTTATTGATCCAAATTTCTTAAGTCATGAAGATGATATGAATGTTATGTTAAATGCGGTAAAGCTTGCAAGAAAGGTTATTCAAACAAAACCTTTGTCCGATATTGTTTTGGAAGAAACAGTTCCCGGTCAATCTATTAATTCTGATGAAGATCTAATTAATTATTCAAAAAAAATGATCAAAACAAATTGGCACCCTGTTGGTACATGTAAAATGGGTAAAGATAATGATGATATGGCGGTGTTAAATACAAAACTTGAAGTTAAGGGAATAAAAAATTTAAGAGTTTTTGATGTGTCGATGATGCCAACAATTGTCGGTGCTAATACTAATGCTCCAGCTATGGCTATAGCAGATAAAGCTACAGACTTATTATTGAAGTCAAACCACTAATTTATAAATGAAATACTAATGAATTGATCTTTATGGGGCAAAACTCCCTCAGTGGAGAGGGCTTTATACCCCATTAATATATAGTGTGTAATTTTTTATTTATCTACTCGACCAAGAAAACTAATTCCTGGCTATCTAAATCAACACCAGCATCAGTTCTAAGTTTTGCTAATTCTGGATCTTGCATTGCTGCTTGCATTTTTTCCATCGATTCAATCTCTAAAACTTGATAAATTTTAGTTTCATCATCTTTTGGATGGCCATATGCTAAAACTTTTATTCCATATTTTTCCCTATGTGTGTCAACACTGAGAAAAAGATTTTTCCATTTTTCATAACCTTCTTTTAATTTAACATTCATGATTATTTTCATAATACGTCCTTTTTTCTATTACTTTTTGTTTTTTTTAATTTGCTTCTATAATTACTAAATTTCTTACAACAACATCCTCTTTATTTTCACCTAAATGTGCCAAAGCTTCTTGATAACGAGGATCATTGTAACCATCTATTGCATCTTGTACGCTATTAAATTCAACGACTGCTGAATATAATAAATCAAAATTCTTTTGAACATAGAATTTTGGCTCACTGCTAGCAGTAGGTACAAAATTTCCTGATTTCTTTTCTGCCTCCTCTGCAACAATATTCATAAATTTCTCTAAATATTGTCCCCATTTTTCTTCATTTTTAATTTCTTTTACTTGTCCAACCCAATATCCTTTTTTCATAAATCCTCCTTAAATTAAGTTTAATTACATTTCTGTAGCACCAGTTTCTGTTTTCCAAATTAAACCATCTTTTTTT
>CACBMH010000034.1 GCA_902539825.1 uncultured Alphaproteobacteria bacterium | reverse complement strand
TGCATTGCTTACTTGGGAGAAAATTATTATTGAAATTAATAATATTACGATTTGCATGCTAATATTTTTATAAAGTAGCATACGATTTACATAAAGTGTATAATATTATTGGCGCCTGTAGCTCAATTGGATAGAGCGTATGACTACGGATCAGAATTATACGATCTCTCTAGACTTTGATCTACTTGTCATAGCTACTAAGAATGTTTTAATTTCTTAACTTTTTTCATTTTTCTTTTATCACGAATACTATTCGTTTGGAAACTTGGTGGTACCATGGTGGTACCATGCAATAGGGACGTATTATGAAACTAACAAATAAAAAAGTTGAACAACTAACCACTAATACAAAAAGTTATATTGTCTGGGATACCGATGTTAGAGGTTTTGGAGTTAGAGTTAACTTAAATGCAAAAAAAACATTCATCTTAAAGTACCGAGTAGGCTTTGGGCGATCGGCTAAGGTTAGAAAACCTGTCATTGGTACAGGCTGGAATAATGAAAGTAGAAGAGGCTCGTAGAATAGCCAGAAAATGGCTTTTAGAGGCTTCTGAAGGTAAAGACCCTAAGGAAGTAGATAAAACTAATATACTGTTAAAAGACTTCTATGATCTTTATTTAAAACACTATGCAGAGATTAAAAAGAAACGATTAAGTATTGACCAAGATAAAGGATTGATGCGTTTACATATTGCTCCAACCTTTGGAAAAATTTGTATTAAAGATATTACAAGAGCAATGATAACCAAGCATCATCAATCAATGTATAAAACTCCTCACTGTGCAAACAGGATGTTATCACTATTATCTAAGATGATGAATTTAGCAGAGAAATGGGAATACATACCTCAGTATTCCAATCCATGCAGACATATTGATAAATACAAAGAGGAGGTAAGAGAAGTCTATCTTAACATGAGTCAAATTGAAAAGATTGGTTTAGCTATTAAGGAACTAGAAAACAAAGAGTCTCCTTACATGTTAGCTGCAATCAAAATGCTTTTATTTACTGGAAGAAGAACAAATGAAATACTAACATTGCGTTGGGAGTATTTAGACTTTGAGACTTCTAAAATGCATCTTCCTGATACTAAAACTGGTGCAAAGACTTTTTATCTTTCTTCAACAACAAAACAGCTTTTAGATTCACTTCCAAACAAAGAAGGATATGTTTTTAAAAGTGTTGTTAAAGGTAAGCGTATTACTGTTGTAAGACATGTCTGGAAAAAGATATGTAAGATTGCTGATATTAAAAATATTAGAGTGCATGATTTAAGACACACGTATGCAAGTCTTGCCATTCACCAAGGTTTCAGTCTACCTATCATTTCTAAGATACTTGGGCATGCAGATACAAGAACAACAGAAAGATACGCCCATCTTCATGATGATCCAGTTAATCAAGCAGTAGATAGAATAGACCAGCAATTAGATAATTTATTTAAGGTTGGTTAATGTCAAAAAATCTCAATGAAAATCAATTATTAGCTATCCCTCTGGTTGCTCAGGGGGTTAGCGGTAAAGATATTGCTAAAACATTAAAAATTACAGAGGAAACAGTTTCACGATGGAAACAACAGCCTGAATTTAAAGCAGAAGTTAATCAATTATTAAAAGAATGTAGGGATGATACACAGTATAGACTTAGATCTATAGTTAATAAATCTTTAGAAATCTTAATGAATGAACTTGGAAATGATACTTCTGACATGCGTGTGAATTTAGCCTTAAAAGTGCTCCAAAATATGAAGCTAAATAATTATCTATTTGAGGATATAGGTTCAAGTAATGCAGAAATTGTAAGAAAAAAAATATCAGATCAAGAATTTGCTGAAAAGTTTATTTAGTATTTTAAAAACCTAATAGATTTGAATCATAGATTATTTCAATTTTTTCATCAAATTCTTTACTATCTGATTTATAATTTGCTGATTTCAGTTCCTCATCATAATCCGCTTCTTTAAATACTAAGCTGAAACTTAAACGTGCTTTACCACCTCCATCTTTAAATACAAAAATGGATAGATAAGATGAAAACAAATAATCTTGATTATTTTTTGAGTAATCTATGTAACTAAAATAACCAAGTAAATTAGTATAGATTTTTTCACCAAATTCTTCAACTAAGTACAAATTTTTAAAATCATTTATATCAATTTTGTATAATTTAGAAATAGATGTTTCTAATTCAGTTTTGAAATTTATAAATTCTTTCAAATCTACTTGATTTGGAAAATTTTCTCCAAGAATGTTAGGGGGACTTTGTTTAAAATTATCTGTGAATTCATATGAAATAGATGCATTTATAGAAGTGATCAAATTATTCTCATTCCAATTTATACATTGTGTATGAAATGTAGTATTACGAATAAGCTCTATTTGTATTTCTTCTTCTCTTTTCCATCCTTTTCCCATCAAAGTATCAAAATGTTCGTTCGTATTGCAAACACTTCTGTAGTTAGTTTCTGACTCTCCTAGTTCAATTTCTTTATTAATCTTATCAAATTCTTTTCTATCTATTAAGTATGGTTCTATTTCTTTGCCTAACTCTATACCAAACAATGATGTAGGTAATTCATTAGAAAAAGAACTAAAAGAAAATAATATTATTATTAATGAAATTATCTTACTCATAAATTCCCTTTATTTTCATATTTTTGGTTCTACTCTTTCTTTACTGATTTCTAATTTGTTATTATGTCTTGATATTGTTTTTCCCGGCCAAATAAGAATAAAAATAGCATATACTCCATAGACAATAGTAAAAATATCTTGATCAATATTTAGGTAGAATTCAATAGGAAGAGGGAAAATTGCTATTAAGGTGAGAATAAATAAAATAGGTCCTCTAAAGCCTATATGCCTTAGTCTTTGAGTGGTAATGCATACACTCGTCCAAAAAGTTAAAACTAAAATGCTTAATAATAATACTATCCAAGCAACCCCAAGATTTAAAATGGCATTTTGAAATAATTGAAAATCCATTAGAAAAATTGAAAGACCTAAACCACCATATAAAGAAAATAAAAACGCTATACTAAAAACAAACCACGCTATTATTAAAACTAAGATATGAGATATTCTTCCTCTAGTGCCAAATAGAGTAAACCATCCACCAAAAACACCATAATGGCTCATATTAAAATTCTATCATTTAAAAGAAGAAATTCAATTACTCATGAATACTCATTTAAATAAATTCCATTAGAATCAGGGAGAAACAATGATATTAAAAAAGCACTTCTTAGAAATAAGATGGGTATAGTTGACATCATCCTTTCAATTGGTGGGTAGAGTAGACGTTTCTCTCACAAAAAACGGATTTCTATAAAAAACAATAAAAGGATTTTTAATGACTAATGAAATGAAGTCAGCCGTACTATTGACTGAAAAAGAAGTACAAGATTTATATAAACTTAATGTGAAAACTCTTCAAAGAGAGAGATGTAGTGGATCAGGTATACCTTACGTTAAACTTGGAAGAAGAGTGCGTTACAAAGTAAGTGATATTAATGCTTATTTAGAAAAAAATACCATTGGCAATCATCGTTACGACTAACAATGAAACGATCACTTGCTAATAAGTGGGCCTTTATTGGTTTAATTAATAAAGATCGTGATTTAAAACCTGTAGATAAGGTTGTAGCTTGGTTTTTACTTAACCATTACAACCTTAAAACAGGTAGATGCTTTCCTAGTCATAAAAGATTAGCTGAAGAGAGTAACTATAGCCTTAGACAGGTAAAGTATGCAACGAAGAGATTATGTACAAAATATTTTTATTTAAAGAGAAGAGGGCACACAGGAAGTGCTAATGAATACATGCCGTTATTTGAATTAATTGATCAAGAAAAAGCAGTAGTGCAATATAACAACAAAATACGTGCAACATCAGAGCAAGAGATGGTGCAACACACTGCACCCCAAAATATAAAAGAAAATATAAATAAAACAGATGTAACATCTGATGATTTTTTAATATGGAAAATAGAAAAAAATATGCTTGGGAGATTGGACCAAGTACAACTTGATAGAGGGAGAAGGCTCATAGCTAAGAGAGATAAGCTACGTGGTTCGTGAAGTTAACTTCTTACTCTCCGCCATTAAAATGTACTTATTACATTTTTAATTATCTCACCCCAAAAAATGTAACCAATAAATAATGTCCAGATAATCCATACTATTTGATAAAAATTTTTTTCAGAAACTGAATTATTAAATGTATTTTTAAAACCTGGTAAGAATACTTCAATAATTCCCCATAACATAAATACAGGACCTAACCAGAAAATTAACCAAAATGGCATAAATATAAAAACAAATAATATTATAGGAAAAAAAATTAATGATAAAATTTTATTATTTTCAATAAAACTAAATAATTTAGAAAAAATTATGTTTTGCCAATATGATATAAGTTTTTTCTCATCTTTTGATATTTGTTTATCAAATTTTATTTCTTTATTTTGATTTATATAATTATTTCCCTTTTGTTCTATTATAATTTTTTCATTTAAAATTTCATTTATATATTCAGCAATTTCTTTTTCAGTAACATCAAAGGTTTTAGCGTTACCTATTTTATTA
>CACBMH010000033.1 GCA_902539825.1 uncultured Alphaproteobacteria bacterium | reverse complement strand
TAATTTGTATAGAGAAGATAAACTAAGAAAAAAACACATAATAAAAGAATAAAGCTTAATGAAAATTTAGAAAAAACATAAAAACTATTAAAAACTTTTTTCATACCTTATTTTTAGCATTATTAGTTTGTTGTTTAACAGTGTAAAATACTATACCAAAAAAAATATGCTTGTATTTGCTGCAGAAACTTCGTGCGACGAAACATCAATATGTCTTATGGAAAATAGATCTATTGTAGAGCATGTTACTTTTTCTCAGGAAATTCATAAAATACATGGTGGTGTTGTTCCGGAGTTAGCTTCAAGATCACATTTGGAAAAAATACAAATTATGACTAACGAATTGTTTTCTAGAGAAAATATAGATCCAAATGAAATAGATGTATTTTCAGCTACTTGTGGACCAGGGCTTATAGGAAGTTTATTAGTTGGATCAACTTTTACAAAATCTTTATCGATTTCTTTTCAAAAACCATTCATTCCCATCAATCATCTTGAAGGTCATATCCTTTCCACAAGTTTTAATAATGATATTAAATTCCCAAGTTTGGTTTTACTTTTAACAGGGGGACATACTCAAGTATACCTTATGAAGGATGAGCGCAACATTGAACTATTAGGGCAGAGTATTGATGATGCAATTGGAGAGGCTTTTGATAAAACTGCAAAGTTAATAGGGCTATCATATCCTGGTGGTGCTGAGATTGAAAGAGAGGCAGTTAGAGGAAATGAAAATAGATTTATTTTACCAAAACCATTAGTAAAGGAAAAAAACTTCAACTTTTCATTCTCTGGTATTAAAACATATATAAATCTTTTAACAAAAAAAAATAAAATTGATAAAAACTTTATTCAAGATTTATCTGCATCCTTTCAAAAAAATATTACAGAGCTAATAATAGAAAAACTTGAAAGAGGATTAGAAAGACTAAAACTAGACAAAGTAAATGTTAAATCACTCTCAGTTGTAGGGGGTGTATCTAATAATAACTATATTAAAAAAAAATTAGAAAATTTTTTTATTAATAAAGATATTGAGATTTACTATCCATTAAAGGAAATGATGATTGACAATGCTGCTATGATTGCTTGGGCATGTTATAAAAATTATCATATAGGTAAAGACGATATATATTTTAAACCTCAGCCAAGAATGGATGTTAGAAATAAATTAAATTAATTAACTTGTCATGAATAAAAAAATTACCTATGCTATCTTTCAAAATAGAAACACAGGTAGGAAACTTGTATATTATCCAGTAGCGAAGAACGCAAATTCATCTGCAAAATTATTTTTTTTAAAACATTTAAAAATGGATAAAAATTATTATTTTCTTTCTGATAAAGTACCAGAATATAAAGTTAATGAAGACTTAAAATATAAAAACTTAGATAAAAAATATAATTTAGTCAATTTTCTTCCTAGTTATACGCCCTTTGAAAAAATTGAAGTTGATGAAAAATGCTGTATAATTAGAAATCCTATAAAAAGATTTATATCTGCATATAAGAATAGGGTTTTATTTCATAAGGATTTTGGATTCCGGAATTTGAATATAGACGAAATAATAGAAAAACTCGAAAATAACTCATTTGACAATAAACATTTTCTTCCTCAAAGTTATTGGTTAGGTAGTGACTTAAGGTATTTTACGATAGTTTCAAATATTTCAAATATGGAAACTTTTATTAACGGGGTAAACAATTTTTTTCAGAACAAAGTTGAATTTCCAAGAATTCAAACCGGTGGCGCTGACGAAAATATTACTTTGACAGATAGTCAAATAATTAAATTAAAGAAAATTTATTCCTCAGATTATGATTTAATAGGAGATTTATTATAAATTTTGTCTTAGATATTTAATGTACAAATACTAATTATGAATATTAATTACTGGCTTTTAAAATCTGAACCTGATGCCTGGTCATGGGATAACCAAGTTAAAGAAGGTGCATCTATGTGGGATGGGGTGCGAAATTATCAAGCCAGAAATAATTTGAAAGAGATGAAAAAAAATGATTTATGTTTTTTTTATCACTCAGTTACAGAAAGAAGTATTGTTGGTATTGTTAAAGTAGTAAAGGAATATTATCCAGATCCTACCGATAAAACAGGCCGTTTTGTTGTGGTTGATGTTAAAGCAATAAAAAAACTAAAAAAACCAGTCTCTCTCGATCAAATAAAAGAAAATAGTAAGTTACAAGATATTGCACTTGTTAAACAAAGCAGACTCTCCGTAATGCCTTTAAAAAAAACTGAATGGAATATAATAATTAAGATGTCAAATTAGCTTAAAAAAATAATTACTTGTTGATATTTAAATTAATTAGAATTAATCTCTAAATATGGAAATTAAAAAAGAATGGCTTGAACATGCAAAGGTTAATGAAGAAAAATATTCTTCAATGTATGATCAATCTCTTCTAAAAAATGATGAATTTTGGGCAGGTCAAGCACAAAGAATTGATTGGATTAAAAAATTTACAAAAATCAAAGATATAAAATATTCTAAAGATGATGTTAGTATTAAATGGTTTGAGGATGGAAATCTTAATGTTTCTTATAATTGTATAGATAGACATGCTAAAAATAATCCAGATAAAATTGCTATAATTTGGGAGGGAGATGACCCAAATGAAACAAAAAAAATTACATACGAAGATCTGTTAATAAGTGTATCAAAAGCTGCAAATGTGCTTAAAGAAATCGGAGTAAAAAAAGGTGATCGAGTAACAATATACTTAACGATGATACCTGAGCTAGCTTATATCATGTTAGCCTGCGCAAGAATTGGAGCTATCCACTCAATAATATTTGGAGGCTTTTCTGCAGAGTCGATAGCAGGTAGAATAAAAGACTGTAAATCAGAATATGTAGTAACAGCAGATGAAGGGGTTAGGGGTGGAAAAACTATTCCTTTGAAATTAACTACAGATAAAGCACTAGAATCATGTCCGGATGTTAAAAAATGTTTAGTTGTTAAGAGGACAAATAAGGAAATAGAACTAAAAAAAGATAGAGATATATTTTACGATGATATTTTAAAAGATGTTGATAGTTATTGTGAACCTGAAATCTTAAACGCTGAAGACCCTTTGTTCATTTTATATACTTCAGGGTCAACAGGTAAGCCTAAAGGAGTTATGCATACAACGGGTGGTTATATAGTTTATGCTTCAATGACACATGAATACATCTTTAATTACAATGATGGAGATATATACTGGTGTACTGCAGACATAGGCTGGATTACTGGTCATAGTTATATAATTTATGGACCACTATCTAATGGTGCAACAACATTGATGTTTGAAGGCGTACCTAATTACCCTGACTTCTCCAGATTTTGGCAAATAGTTGATAAACATAAAGTAAATATATTTTACACAGCACCAACAGCTATTAGAGCTCTAATGAGAGAAGGGGATGATTATGTTAAAAAAACTAGTAGATCATCTTTAAAACTTTTAGGAACAGTTGGTGAACCTATTAATCCAGAAGCGTGGAAGTGGTACTATGAAATTCCAGGTAATTCAAAGTGTCCAATTGTAGACACATGGTGGCAAACTGAGACAGGTGGAATACTAATATCACCTCAGACTGGTGCTATAAAATTAAAACCAGGCTCTGCGTCAAAACCTTTTTATGGAATAGAGCCATGTATTGTTGATAAAGATGGTAATGAGTTAGAGGGTGAATGTGAGGGAATGTTATGTATGAAACGTTCATGGCCTGGTCAAATGCGAACTGTTTATGGAGATCATAAAAGATTTATTGATACTTATTTTTCACAATTTGATGGAAAGTATTTTACAGGTGATGGGTGCAAAAGAGATAAAGATGGATATTATTGGATCACAGGTAGAGTAGATGATGTAATTATTGTGTCAGGACATAATTTAGGTACGGCAGAAATAGAAAGTGCTTTTGTATCGCATAAAGATGTTTCTGAGGCTGCTGTTGTTGGTTATCCTCATGATATAAAAGGTAGCGGCTTATATTGCTATGTTTCTCTTAAAGTTGGCGTAGATTCATCAGAAGAGTTAGTATTGGGTCTGAAAAAAACTATTAGAGAAAAAATAGGTCCTATCGCTACACCTGACTTTATACATATTACATCGAGCTTGCCAAAAACAAGATCAGGCAAAATTATGAGAAGGATTCTAAGAAAAATTGCTTCAAATGAATTTGAGAATTTGGGAGACACCTCAACTCTTGCAGATCCCTCAGTTGTAGATGATTTAATTACTAACAGAAAAAATAGATAAATTTTACCTTGGTTCCCAATGTTTTAAACATCTGGGTTCATAAATATTTGCCGCACCAACTTGAGTCCTTTCACCGCCTTCTGTTTTCCTATAAGTTTTTGTTGCCTCAAAACCACAAACATTACAAAAACCATAAATCTTAACAATTTTATCTGATAAACCTAAAAGCATTGAAGAAGTTTCCCATGGCTTTCCTCTTGAGTCTTGATCAAGACCAGCACAAACAACATCTATACCGTTATTAAGAATAATTTCGACATTATTAAGAGTATCATGTGTATCCATAAATTGAATTTCATCTAAAAAAACCATGTCGACATTATTTTTATCAAATTTAAATTTCTTAAGAACTGTTTTCCAATTACTCATTGCGTAACACTCATGACTTAAATCATTATGTGTTATTATTTTTTCATTAGAATATCTATTATCAATACTTGGTTTTATAACTATAATTTTTTTATTTTGATGTTTTGCCCATAGGATTCTCTT
>CACBMH010000032.1 GCA_902539825.1 uncultured Alphaproteobacteria bacterium | reverse complement strand
CAAAAATTTTATATCACCCTGGAAGAAAGGGTGCTTTGTTACCTCCAATAGTTGTAGATCATGTTGATCCTAAAAGTGAATTAGTTTTAGAAGAAACATTTGGTCCAGTTATCCCAATCATTCGTGTGCCTAATGACGATGAAGCTGTAATGAAAATATCTAATTCAACCGCATTCGGATTATCATCTGGTGTATGTACAAATAACTTCATGCGAGCAAAAAAATATATTCAAGGTTTAAATGTTGGTACGGTAAATATTTGGGAGGTTCCAGGTTATAGAATTGAAATGTCTCCTTTTGGAGGAATTAAAGATTCAGGTCTTGGTTACAAAGAGGGTGTTATTGAAGCAATGAAAAGTTTTACTAATGTAAAAACCTTTTCGCTACCTTGGTAAATAAACCAGTTTTTCTCTAATTTTTCTTAATACTGTGGAAAAATAAGCTTATTTTTTAGTAATATTTTCGTAATAAAATTGTAACCCTTTGAGGCTACGTGTTAGATTAATTATTATATTTGAATCGGAGGGATTAAATGAAAAAATTAATTACAGGATTTGCAGCCATATTAGCTTTTGGTTTTTATGGTTCTGTTAATTCAGCTAAGTCTATTGAAATAGAAGTAGCTTATCCTTATTCAGGATTATTCGATGTAACTTTCCAAGCTATTATGCCAGAGTTTGAAAAAGCACATCCAGATATTCAAGTTAAATTTAGAGCAACTTATGAAAACTATGAGGATGCAACTGCAACAATCTTCAGAGAGTCTACTTCAGGTAATTTACCAGATGTAACAATGCAAGGTCTTAACAGACAAGCACCTCTAGTTGACAAAGGTATTGCTAAGTCTTTAGAGCCATTTATTGCAAAAGAAGCTGCTTTTGAAAAAGATGGTTACCATTCTGCTATGTTAAGTCTTTCAACATTTGGTGGTGAAGTTTATGGATTACCATTTTCTGTATCAACGCCAGTTGGATATTATAACATGGATTTATTAGCTGAAGCAGGTGTAAATAGTATTCCAACTAACTGGGACGAAGTTATTGCAGCATGTAATAAATTGGAAGCAGCAGGTAAAGGAACTCTATACTTTGGTTGGAACATCACAGGTAACTGGTTCCACCAAGCATTAATGCACACTCAGAATGTTCCAATGGTTAAAGATGGAGCTGTAAATATGGGTGGTGATGCAGGACTTGCAACGTTAGAGCAAATGAAAGCAATCATGAGCGGATGTAATATGCCAAACTATTCAATTGCTGATGGTCAAGCTGCGTTTAACGCAGGTACTATTGGTATGATGTTCTGGTCTACTTCAAGCTTGGGTTCAGTTAATGCTGCAAAGGCAGACTTTGTTTTAAAAACTGCACCATTCCCTGGAATGGCTGGAGTTAATAATGGAACACCAGCAAGATTACCAGCAGGTGGAAACGCTGCAATGTTAGTGTCTACATCTGATGATCCAGCAAGAGTTGATGCTGCATGGACTTTCTTAAAGTTCATTACATCAGGTATCGGTGCTGCATTAGTTGCTGAAACAACTGGATATGTTCCACCAAACAAAGCAGCGAATGAATTATTAGGTGATTTCTATAGTAAAAATCCTAATAAACTTACTGCAGTTGAACAACTTCCACTTCTTGCAGATTGGTTTGCATATCCTGGAGAAAATGGATTAGCTGTTACACAGGTAATCTATGATTACACAGAAGAAATTGCTACAGGCGACGCTGATGATATGGGTGATCTCCAAGAAGAAATGATGGAAGAAATAAACGATCTTATGTAATTTGAGATTATTTATTAACTTTTTATTACAGCGGCTTTATAAAAGCCGCTGTTTTATTTTAAATTTAAATGGGAGTAAAAATAGATGCCTCTTAAAACAACTACAATAGGTGCTTATCCAAAACCGAAACAAACACCTATTCAAGATTGGTTTTTAGGGACAAAATCAGAAGAAGAGAGAAAAGCGTCAAAAGGATTATTATCAAATTGGTCACCTGGCGCATATGAAAAAGCATTAGAGTCTGCAGGTGCAGATGCTGAAAAATTATTTTTAGCAGCAATTAAAGAAGTTATAACTGATCAGGTAAATGCGGGTATTGATGTTCCAACAGATGGAGAAGTCAGACGTGAGAGTTACGTATTATATCAATGTCGATTTTTAAATGGAGTAAGCTTTAAAGAAGTTACACATAAGTCAGTAAGACAAGGCGCGTTCGAAGCTGATCTTCCAACTATTGTTGCACCGATTTCAAGTAAAGAAATACGTATGCATCTAGACTGGAAGAGTGCACAACAATTTACAAAAAATCCAGTTAAAATTACCCTACCTGGACCAATGACAATAACAGATTCAATTGCTAACAACTACTATGATGACATGAAAAAACTTGGTTTTGATTTAGCATTAGCCCTTAATAAAGAAGTTAAAGCACTTGTAGATGCAGGTTGTCAGTATATTCAAATTGATGAACCAGTATTTGCTAGAAAGCCCGATGAAGCTCATTCATATGGTATGGAAAATTTAGAAAGAATGATGCATGGTATACCTAAAGAAGTGCAACGTGTTTGCCATATTTGTTGTGGTTATCCTAATTCATTAGATTCAGAAGGTTATAAAAAGGCTGATTTAGATGCTTATGATAGAATTGCATCACTTGTAGATGATTCAACTATTGATGAAGTATCTTTAGAAGATTCACATAGGCATAATGATTTAAATCTTTTAGAAAAATTTACTAAAACAAAAGTAATTTTTGGATTTATTGATATTGCAAAAAGCAGAATGGAATCTGTTGAAGAAGTAAGAGTTCGTATCAAAGATTCACTTGAACATATTGATGAACACCGCTTAATAGCTGCACCAGATTGTGGTTTAGGTTTCTTTACTCGAGAACAAGCAATTGAGAAAATGACAATTTTAACTAAAGCGGCAAAATCAATTTAATGTAATGTGGAATTATTTTAATCCTGTTGAAATTATCTTTGGAGAAAATAGATTTAAAGAAGTACATGATGCTCTTAAAAATAAGAACTACATCATAATCACTCATCCAGAAGAAATTTTTAAAAAATATAGCGATGAATTAAAATCTTCTTCAAATCCACCACTATCCATTATGACGGATGTTCAGCCTAATCCAGATTATAAGGATATTTTAGAGCTACAAAAAAAATTTTCTTCAATCAATGAATCGGTAGATTATATTTTAGCTATAGGTGGTGGCTCTGTTACAGACACAGCTAAAGCAATTGCTGCTTTTAAAGATAAACAAGAATATCTAACTGATTTCGTTCGCAATAAGAAAAGTCCAAGAGTCGAAAATCCAATCAAGATTATTGCAATACCTACAACTTCAGGAACATCAAGTGAGCTTACGTGTTGGGCCACAATTTGGGATAAAGAAAAAAACAATAAATTATCTTTGGCGCATAAATCTCTTTATGCAGAAAAAGCAATTATCGATCCATCAATTATGGTTGATAAGCCTTTATGCTTGACCATTTCAACAGGTTTAGATGCTCTCTCTCATTCAATGGAAAGTATTTGGAATATTAATGCAAACCCAATTTCTGCTTCTCATGCAATACAAGCATCAAAATTAGTATTAGAAAATTTACCACTTCTCGCTAAAGATTTAAGAAGCGTTGAATTACGTTCAAACATTGCACTGGCATGCGTTCATGCTGGCTTAGCGTTTTCCAATACAAAAACTGCTATTGCGCACAATCTATCATACCCTGTGACGCTCAATTACGGCATTCAACATGGTATTGCTTGCTCATTTACATTACCCATGATTACTAAAAGTATGGTTGGAATTGATAGTGTCGCTGAGGAGAGACTAAAATTAATTTTTAACGATAACCTAGAGAATGCCGCAAATCATCTGAGTGAATTTATGCGTTCTTTAGAGGTTCCTCTAAACTTAAATGAAATAAAAGTTCCTGTTCAAGAATGGAATAATATAGTAGATGATGCGTTTTTAGGGGAACGAGGTAAAAACTTTATTGGCAATAAAGAAGCCTTCATCTCTTCTGCTAAATCAATGGGACTTTATTAGTAATGAAAAAAAATTTCAGGTTTTATGATAACAGACAAAAATACTTATTATTTGTCACAACAACAAATGAAAAAAATCAAATTGCTGATGCGATACGCCCTCACGTAAATAAAATTAAACCTCAAAAACCTGGTATAAAAATATTTGATGCTGGTATGGGTGATGGTTCCTTACTTATGAATGTTATGCGTCAGTGCCACGAGGCTAACCCTAACGTACCTCTATTAGTTTGCACAAAAGAAATAAGCATAGAAGATGTAAGATTAGGTTTGGAAAAATTACCCGATAGGTTTGTTGAGCATAAGAATACTGTTTTTGTCATTTCAAATCTACACTACGCTGAAGCCGCAAACCTAAAATCAAAAAATGACGTTAAACAGAAAAAAATTAATTGGAATATTATTAAATTGAAAGGTGACACCTCTCTTGAATTTGCCCAACAATTAAGAAAACAAAATGAATTTTTAGAAAAAAAATGGAATATAGAAATTAATAAAAAGTCAGGTAACCATACTTATAAGGAGCCTTCAGTCATGGTTATTTACCGTGAAGATCAAGAATTTAATGTTAATGAATTAATACCAACCAAAAAAAAATCAGATAATAAATTTGATCTTATTATTGCTTCACAGCCTTATCGTTCAAGAATTTCAGCAGAAAAGAAATCAAAATATGTCATCGAACCAATGATTCGAGCGTTAAAATCAAAAGGGAAATTATTAACTATTCATGCTTCAGGAAAAGATCCTGCTAATGAAATAATTCGTAAAATTTGGCCAAAAGAGGACCCTTTTCCTTCTCTTGGAAATAGTATCATTTCTTATCTTAAGAAAAATTTAGATAAAGATTTATTAAGTAGTTTATCTTTTGGAGAAAAAAGAATTATTAAATGTAAATTGAGAGCTCTACCAACAGAAATCAGTGGAGGTATAGCGACTTCATTAGTTTTTTCTGCTTGGAATGCCTCCATATATGTCAATCAAATGGATGATGATAAAGTAATGAAGGTAGAAAAAACAAAAAATTACGAAAAAGTAGTTCAAAATATTGTTGCTAAAAATAAAGGCCTTTATTTTAACAATGAAATATTTGTAATCGAAAAAAAATAATTTTTTATTTAAACCAATTAACTTCTGTTTTTAAAAAATCCTCTGTATGAATAATTAAGGCGTCGGATCGAATTATTGCAACATTATAATTTGTATCTGTATTAGCCGTTCCTAAACGATATTCATTTGAAAAGTTAGGTATTAGAGGAGACCAAGTACTTCTTGGGGAGGAAAAAGTAATACCACAATAAGAACCAGAACTTGTAATATGTTGATGACCAAAAAAAATATGTTTTATTATCTTATTATTTTTAGTTAAAATTTGTTGAAATTCTTTTTTTTGTTGTAATC
>CACBMH010000031.1 GCA_902539825.1 uncultured Alphaproteobacteria bacterium | reverse complement strand
ATTTGATAAATAAAAGGTCTCGTGGTGAAATGGATATCACACGTGTCTTCGGAACATGGATTTGGGGTTCGAGTCCCTACGAGACCGCCAAGTAATTGTGATGGAAAAAGATTAATAGAAGATAATTAAATATTTATGGAATTTGAATATTTTGAAATAATTAATTCTGCAATTTGAACTGCATTAAGTGCTGCGCCTTTCCTCAAATTATCTGCAACAACCCATAGATTCAAACCATTATCTATTGATTGATCATTTCTAATTCGACTAATATAAACTTTATCCTCTCCTGCAATTTCAACAGGAGTCACATAGCCTTCATCTTTTCGATGATCAATTACTGAAACACCTTCAGAGTTAGATAATATTTCATTAGCTTCTTTTTCATCTAAGGGTGAGTCAAACTCTATATTTACAGCTTCTGAATGTCCAATAAATACAGATGTTCTAACACAAGTTGCTGAAACATTAATTCCCTCGTCTAGAATTTTTTTTGTTTCATCAATCATTTTTTGCTCTTCTTCCGTATTACCATTTTCTAAAAAAGCTCCGATATGCGGAATGGCATTAAAAGCAATTTGTTTTGTAAACTTTTCTTTTTTTAATTCTTGGTTTGCATAAACATTTTGAGTCTGATTAAATAATTCATCCATACCTGTTTTACCTGCTCCAGATACAGCTTGGTATGTTGATACAACAACTCTGTTTATAATTGCTTTTTCATGTAGTGGTTTTAATGCAACAACCATTTGTATAGTTGAGCAGTTAGGATTTGAAATAATATTAGTTCTGTTTTCATCATCAAAAAATTCATCAAGTGCATTAGCGTTTACTTCAGGAACGATTAAAGGAATATTTTGTTGCATTCGAAAATGAGAGGTATTGTCTATAACAATACATCCTTTTTTAGCTGCTTTTGGTGCATATTCTGCAGAAATTTTACCGCCAGGTGAAAATAAACCAATGTGAGTTTTTGAAAAATCAAATTCTGATAAGTCTTCTACAACAATTTCTTTATCTTTAAACTCTACTTTTTTTCCTTTTGATTTTGATGATGCAAGTAAATATAAATTGTCTATTGGAAAATCCCTTTGCTCTAATATTTGAACTATTTCAGTTCCTACCGCCCCTGTTGCTCCTGCTACTGCTATATTATATTTTTGAGTCATTTAATTTCCAGATAGAATTTTTAATTCTTCAATAACAGCATTGCCCATTTCTTGAGTTGAGATAATTTTTTCTGCTCCATCTTTTATATCAGCTGTTCTTAAACCTTTTAGTAATACATTCTGTACAGCTTTCTCAATCATTTGACTATCTTCTTGCATATCAAAACTATATTTCAACATCATAGCAAAGCTCATGATCATTGCTAAAGGGTTTGCTTTAGATTGACCAGCTATATCTGGTGCGCTACCATGAACGGGCTCATACATTGCTGCTCTAGTTCCATTTTCTTTAACTGGTCCAAGAGCTGCTGAAGGGAGCATTCCTAAAGATCCTGTTAGCATAGCTGCAGTATCACTTAAAAGATCGCCAAATAAATTATCTGTGAGTATAACATCAAATTGTTTTGGATAACGAACTAACTGCATTGCACAATTATCTGCAAGCATGTGTTCTAGATTAACATCAGAATATTCCTTTTTATGTAAATCTGTTACGGTTTGTTTCCAAAATAAACCTGTTTCCATTACATTTGATTTTTCTACTGATGTAACTTTATTATTACGCAACTTTGCTAAATCAAATGCCACTCGTGAAACTCGATTAATTTCTGATGTGGTATACAGTTGAGTATCAACTGCCTTACTTTCAGTCTCACTAATTTTTGATATACCTCTTGGTTGTCCAAAATATACACCACTTGTTAACTCTCTTATTATCAAAATATCTAATCCTTTAACAAGATCAGATTTTAAAGATGATGAATCTGCAAGAGCATCTAAAACAACAGCTGGTCTTAGATTAGCAAAGAGATCAAGATCTTTTCTTAATCTTAATAAGGCTGCTTCAGGTCTTTTATCTCTTTCTACGTTATCCCATTTAGCGCCTCCTACCGCACCAAATAATACTGCATCACAATCCATAGCTACTTGCATTGTCTCATCACTTATAGAATTACCTTCTTTATCGTATGCCGTACCACCAACTAATCTTTCAGAAATATCAAATGATAAAGATTTAGTTTTTTCCATCCAATCAATGATTTTTAATACCTCAGCCATAACTTCATTGCCAATTCCATCACCAGGTAAAATTAAAATTTTTTTATTACTCATTTTTGACTACACTATCCAAGGTTGGATACTGTGTATTTTTTCTTCGTGAACATCAATTTTTTTATTTTTTTGGAGCGTCAAACCAATATCATCCAAACCCTCTAGCAAGCATTTTTTTTGAAATGCATCAATTTCAAATTCTATTGTTTTATCACTTTGATAGGTGATTTTTTGATTTTCTAAATCAACTGAAACATCATTTTTATTTTCTGCTTCGTTCATTAATATATCTACCTTTTGTTGATCTAACTTAATTGGCAGTATTCCATTTTTAAAACAATTATTATAGAAAATATCTGCGAAGCTTGGTGCAATTATTGACTTAAAACCAAAATCTAAAAGTGACCATGGTGCATGCTCTCTACTTGATCCACAACCAAAATTTGCCCCAGCAATTAAAATTTTTGAAGTTTTATAAGGGCCCCAGTTAAGAACAAAATCATTCTTAATGTTACCTTGAATATCGTATCTTAATTCATGAAATAAGTTTTTTCCTAAACCAGATCTCTTTATTGTTTTCAAAAATTGTTTTGGAATGATCATATCGGTATCGACATTGATCATTGGTAGTGGTGCAGGGATACCAATTATTGTTTTAAATGATTCCATTTATAAATCCTCTGCTGTTGCAAAAGAACCTTTGATTGCAGAGGCAGCAGCTATTGCAGGACTAACAAGATGTGTTCTACCTTCTCTACCTTGTCTACCTTCAAAATTTCTATTTGATGTTGATGCACATCTCTCTTGCGGTTTTAGTTGATCTGGATTCATAGCTAAACACATGGAGCAACCTGGCTCTCTCCAATCAAATCCTGCTTCAATAAAAATTTTATCTAAACCTTCTTCTTCAGCTTGTTTTTTAACTAGACCTGAACCAGGAACGATCATTGAGTCTACAGAAACTTTTTTGCCCTCTACAACTTTGGCAACTTCTCTTAAATCCTCAATTCTTCCATTAGTGCAAGAGCCAATAAATACTTTATCAATTTTAATTTTTTGTATTTCTTGTTTGGGTTCTAAACCCATATATTCAAGAGAACGTTCCATAGCCCTCTTTCTATTCGGATTACTCTCTTCTTGTGGGTTTGGTACTATACCATCTATAGCAACAACGTCTTGTGGGCTTGTGCCCCAAGTAATTTGTGGTGAAATATCTTCAGCATTAATTAAAATTTCTTCATTATATTTTGCACCCTCATCAGATGGAAGAGATTTCCAGAATTCTACCGCTTTATTCCAATTATCACCTGATGGAGCGTACGGTCTACCTTTAATATATTCAAAAGTTTTTTCGTCAGGAGCGATTAAACCAGCTCTAGCACCTGCTTCAATACTCATATTGCAGATTGTCATTCTTCCTTCCATAGAAAGAGAGGAAATTGCATTACCAGCATATTCAATAACATAACCGGTTCCACCAGCCGTTCCTATTTTTCCTATTATATGAAGAATAATATCTTTTGCTGTAACACCTAAGTTTAATTTACCTTCAACAGAAATTCGCATATTCTTTGCAGGTTTTTGAATTAAGGTCTGAGTAGCTAATACATGCTCAACTTCGCTTGTACCGATACCAAAAGCTAATGCACCAAATGCTCCGTGTGTTGCTGTATGACTATCACCACAAACTATTGTCATGCCTGGCTGAGTAATGCCTTGTTCTGGTCCAACTATATGAACTATACCTTGTCTGCTATCTAATAATGGAAAAAGTGTAACATCAAAATCTTTGCAATTTTTTTCTAGTGTTTCAACTTGAATTCTACTTTCTTTATTTTCTATACCTTTAGATCTATCTGAGGTTGGAACATTGTGATCAGCTACAGCAAAAGTACTTTCGGGTCTTCTAACTTTACGATTATTATTTCTTAAACCTTCAAATGCTTGAGGGCTCGTAACTTCATGAACAAGGTGTCTATCAATATATATAAGACAAGTTCCATCTTCTTGTCTATCAACAAGATGATGTTCCCAAATTTTATCAAAAAGAGTTTTAGGATTATTTATTGTCATCCGATTTATTTTCGGCTGCTTTTTCCTCTTCTTTACTAGATTCCTCTGCAGCTTCTGCTTTAGATTCTTCTGCTGGTTTGGCTACTGCTTCTTCTGCTTTTGTATCTGCTTGTTTTGCTTCTACCTCTTCAGCTTTTGGTTCCTCTGCAGCATTTGTATCTGTATCTGCAGTTTTTGTTTCTTCTACCGGAGGAGCTTCCTCTATATATTCATATTGATCAGCTTCATCGCCCCTATCTTTATCTGAGATCCTTGCTTTCTTTCCAGATAATTCTCTTAGATAATATAGCTTAGCTCTTCTTACATCGCCTTTTCTAACAACTTCAATTTTTTCTACCAATGGGCCAAACAAAGGAAATACTCTTTCAACGCCTTCTCCATGAGAGATTTTTCTCACTGTAAATTTTGAGTTCAATGAATTATTTTTTCTTGCAATACAAGTACCTTCAAATGCTTGAAGTCTCGACTTACTTCCCTCTGTAATTCTTACAGTAACTTTTAAAGTATCACCTGGACGAAAAGCAGGAACTCTTTTTTTTGAAGTTAACTTTTCAATCTGTTGTTTTTCAAATGTCTCTAATAAATTACTCATTTTATATTTCCTTTTTATAAAGATCTGGTCTTAATTCTATAGTTTTTTCAACCGATTTTTCTTTTCTCCATTTATCAATTTTTTCATGATGACCTGATGTTAAAACATCTGGAACTTCATGTTTATTTCCCTGAATATCTTCCCAGGTTTGTGGTCTGGTATAATGAGGATATTCAAGCAGATTATTAGAAAAAGATTCTTCTAATAAACTTTGTGGCTGCCCTAATACTCCAGGAATGAGACGAATACAACCTTCAACTAACACCTGGGCAGCAATCTCACCACCAGAAAGGACGTAATCACCGATACTTATTTCCTGAAAATCAAGAATTTCTATAGCTCTTTGGTCAACCCCTTCAAATCTACCGCATAAAATAAGCATTTCATCATGTTTTGATAGATTATTAAGTTTGGCTTGAGATAATTTCTGACCTGATGGTGTTAGAAAAATTTTGCAGTAATTATCGGTTTTAAAAGTGATTGAATTTAATGCTTTTTCAATCACATCTGGACGAATAACCATTCCAGGGCCTCCCCCAAAAGGTTCATCATCAACACTTCCTCTTTTGTCAATTCCAAAATTATGTAGATTGACTATCTCGAGAGAAAATTTTTTATTGTGTAATGCATTTCCGATTACAGAATATCCTAGTGAACCAGGGAACATCTCAGGATAACAAGTTAAAATTACTACTCTCATTTTAATCAAGAATACCAGGTATTGGATCAGCTATAATTTCTTTATTATTAATATTAACTGATAAAATATTTGTTTTATCAAAAGGTATAAGAATAAGTTTGGCATTATATTTGACTTCTAATAAATCACCTGCCCCAAAATTTTGAACACTTAAAACTTTTCCAATACTAGTATTGTCTTTCAAGAAAATCATACATTCAATTAGATCGTTTATGTAAAACTCATTATCTTTTGTTTTTGGAAAAAATTTCTTATTTGAAAAAATTTTTTGACCTTTAAGCTCTAAAACATCTTCTCTAGAAAAGTATTTTTCAACTTGAACAACACACCTATTATTTTTGAATAAAATATTTTTAAAATTCCAAGCAACTGAACCATCAAAATTATAATAGTTTTTTAAATTTTTAAAAACTTCAAACGAGGTAGTCATCATATTAACTTTTATTTCACCTTTTAATCCTACAGGAGATCCAAACTGACCAACAAGAATA
>CACBMH010000030.1 GCA_902539825.1 uncultured Alphaproteobacteria bacterium | reverse complement strand
TTATCAATCTATGATAATTCCTGGTGTTGCTTTTTTAATACCAACTGCAATTTGGTTGCTAAAATCTTACTTTGAGAAAATACCAATAGATTTAGAAGAGGCAGCTTTTGTAGATGGTGCTTCAAGAGTACAAATACTCAGACATATCATAGCTCCTTTAAGTACACCTGGCTTAGTTGTAGTTGGTATTTATGCATTCATAGGCGCATATGCTCAACAATTCTTATTTGCGATTACATTTAATCAGAAAAAAGAATATATGCCAATTCCAACAGGGTTATATGAATTTATAGGATATCAAAGCGTTAAATGGAATGAAATGATGGCAGCAGCCTTAGTAGGAATGTTACCAGTTTTATTATTATTTGTATTTTTACAAAAGTATATTGTAGAGGGGCTTACTGCTGGTGCGGTAAAAAACTAAATTGGATAAATATAATATATACGAAAAGATATTATTATATTCAGGAATACTAGTCTTTATGATTTTTATTCTTTTGCCTTTTGTCGAAATGTTTTATGCATCACTTCGACCGTTAGATCATTTATTTAGATCTCCATATCAATTTTATTCAGATGATTTATCTTTTTGGGCCTATAGAGAAATGTGGAATACAGTACCAATGCTTCCACGATATATTTTTAACAGTTTTTTTCTTGCCTCAGTAACTTCTATTATTACTTTGCTTTTTGTAATTCCTGCAGCTTACTCTTATGCACGTTTTAAATTTCCTTTTAAAAATTCTTCACTCTATATTTTATTAGCAATTAATATGTTTTCAGGAGCAGTTTTATTAATTCCTCTCTATAAAGTATTAAGAACATTTGGTTTGCTAAATACATATCAAGCTATGATTGTTCCCGGTGTTGCTTTTTTAATTCCAACTGCAATTTGGCTGCTAAAGTCTTACTTTGAAAAAATACCAATAGATTTAGAAGAGGCAGCTTTTGTTGACGGGGCTTCAAGAGTACAAATACTCAGACACATAATCGCACCTCTTAGCACACCTGGTCTGGTGGTTGTTGGGATATACGCTTTTATAGGATCTTATGCTCAACAATTCTTATTTGCGATTACATTTAATCAGAAAAAAGAATATATGCCTATTCCTTCAGGGCTGTATGAATTTATTGGCTACACAACAGTCAAATGGAATGAAATGATGGCAGCCTCTCTTGTTGGGATTGCCCCTGTCTTAATAATTTTTCTTTTTCTACAGAAATATATTGTTGCTGGACTCACTTCTGGGGCAGTAAAAAACTAGAGAAATATCCAAAAACTAACTTGCTTCATAGAGCTAGTTAATGTTATCTGTTTATATATTTAAATGGAGGAAATATGAATTTCAAAAAACTATCTTCATTTCTTACAATAGCTATACTTTCACTAGTTGGTTTTAAAACTTATGCTGCTGAAGTACACGGAGTATTCTGTGGCGGTGAGCTTCGACCTAACTATGTTGAAATAGCTGATAAGTACATGGAAGACAATCCTGGAGTTACTGTAACTCTAGAGGCTGTTCCTTGGGGAACATGTCAGGATAAAGTGATCAATCTTGCAATTGCAGGTGATCCCGTTGCATTTTCATATGTTGGATCAAGAACCCTAAAAGGTCTTGCAGAAAACGGACATATTTTAGAAACAAATATTCCTGCTTCACAAAAAGCAATGTATCAACCAGGTATCTTAAACACAGTTACACATATGGGTAAAACTTGGGGTTTCCCTCATGCGTTTTCAACTAAAGCACTTTTCATGAATTGTGGTCTTTTAGAAAAAGCAGGTGTTGCATGTGAAGGTCCTCAAAGTTGGGATGAATTATATTCAATGGCTGAAGCTGTAACAAAAAATGTTGATGGAGCAGCAGGAATTGGACTAGCTGGTAAAGATTTTGATAATACTATGCACCAATTCTTAAACTACCTATACAGTAATGGGGGACAAGTTATTGATCCAATGACAAATGAAATAACTTTGAATTCATCTAATACTGTTGAAACATTAGAATTTTATGGAAAGTTAGCAAACGTTGCTCAAGAAGGTCCTTTAGCTTGGGAGAGATCTCAGTTAACAGAACTATTTAATGACGAAAAAATTGCTATGTATATTAATGGACCTTGGGGTAGAGGTCAGCATAAGGAAGGTCTAGATGTTAAAACTGTTAGAATTCCAGCTGGACCACAAGGAAGTCAAGGTACGCTTTTAATCACTGATAGTGTTGCAGTTTTCTCAAATACAGGTGTTGAAAAAGAAGCAATGGAATTAGCTAGCATAATCACATCAGGTGATTCTCAATACAGTCTTGATACTGATTGGGGTCTAACACCAATTATGCAATATCCTCAAATTGGAAATGAAGCTCCATACAATGAAGATTATTGGATGATGTTTATTGATTCTATTGGCGATGGTGGACCAGAGCCACTATTTGTAGACTACAAAGCTTTTCAAGCTGTTATGAACTCTATGATCCAGGGTGCAATTCTTGGTGAAGGCGATGCTGCAGATTTAGTAGCTGAAGCAGCTGAAGAGTTAGAAGAATACAAATAATCATATTATTTTGCTAGGGCAATATTTGCCCTAGCATCAAATATAAAATTCAAATGAGTAAATTAACAAGATCCTATTCATCAAAAATTAATTCAATTTTAAAAAAAATATTAAAAGAAGAAGAAAAAAAATTTTTACAGTCTGCTAAGTTAATTAGTAAATCATATAAAAAGGGTGGGCAGTTATATATTTTTGGAACTGGACACTCTAGATTACTTGGAGAAGAGTCATTTCATAGAGCAGGTGGTTTTGCTGCTGCATGCCCAATAAGAGATGATGATCTCAGTTTTAAAAAAGGAGCAAGAAAGGCTACTGCTTTAGAAAGAACTCCAAATATTGCAAAAAAAGCTCTAGCTAAATATCAAATTACTAGCAAAGATATTTTGATGATTGTATCTAATTCAGGTGTCAATCACGCTCCAGTTGAAGCAGCTTTGATTGCTAAGAAAAAGAAAATAAAAACTATTTCACTAACATCCGTAAAATATTCAAAACAAGCTCCTCTATCTAAATTGAATAAAAGATTATATGAAATAACGGATATATTTATCGATAATAAGATACCGCCAGGTGATGCAATTATCAATATTAAAGATAACATGGTCGGACCAGCTTCAACAATTACAGGATCTTTTATTTTGAATTCAATTTTAATTGAAGTTGCAAATATCTTAAAAAATGAAAAATTGTTTCCATTCTATATCAGTGTAAATATGCCAAATGCTAAAAAAAATAATGATAAATTAGAGAAAAAATTTAGTAAGATTAATCCTCACTTATAAGTTTTTTTAATTTTTTAAAAAATCAACAAATTACTATATAAGATATTAAGTTTAGATGACTGATCAAAATAAAGTTAGTGGAAAAATTATCAATTATAATTCTTCCTATATTGGTGATGTATACTTCAGTGAAAAAATTAGTGAGTTAAAAATACAGGACTCTGATGATTATAATAATATTATAATTCCTGGTTTTATTGATCTCCATTGTCATGGTGGTAATGGTTTTGATGTAATGGAGGGCTCACAATCAATCATTGAAATGTCAAAGTATCATTTACGACATGGAACAACTTCAATAATGCCAACTACTTGGACTAATACCTTAGAAAATACTATTTCAGCGTTAAAAGGATTTAATGAAATAAAGAGAGATAATGGTAATAATATCATTGGAGTTCATTTAGAGGGACCTTTTATTAATCCTAATAAACTTGGCGCTCAACCAAATTTAACTGAGAAACCATCTTTAGAGTTTATAAAAAAAATTCTCGAAATTTCTGATGTAAAAATAATTACTTTAGCTCCAGAAATTGATGGTATGCAAGAATTTATAAATGATTTAGTGGAGCTAAATATTAAGGTTCAATTTGGCCATACTTTGGCAGACTTTGATTGCTGTGAAAAAATTATGAAAGATCATGAAATTGGTTTTACACATTTGTATAATGCTATGTCTGGTAATGATCATAGATCCCCAGGAGTTTTATCAGCTGCTCTTTTAAAAGGAAAATATGCTGAAATAATTTGTGATAATATTCATGTTAGTAAAGAAGCAATAAAAATTGCAAAAAAATGTATTCCTGGTCTGTATGCAATAACAGATTCTATTAACGCTAGCGGACTGAATGATGGAGAATATATTTTTGCAAAAAATAATATTAAAAAAGAAAATTATTCAGTAAAAATTAAGTCTGACGGTACTTTAGCAGGAAGTATTGTTACTATGGATCAAACTTTTAAAAATCTAATATCAATGAATTTTTCATTAGAAGAAGCAGTTGCTTTAACTAGTTATAATGCTTCTAAATATATGAATCTAGATAATGTTGGTATAATTCAAAAAAATTTTTTAAGTAATTTTCTTATTTTAGATAAAGAATTTAATCTTAAAGAAGTTTATTTAAGAGGAAAAAAAATTAATGTCTAGTTCCCAAGTTTTATCGGAAGCACTCTCAATTCCAAATAAAATTAATCATTTTATCTTGAATGATAAAAATAATTACCAGGAAATATCAAGTTTAATATCAGAAAAAAAAATTGATTATGTTGTTACTGTTGCAAGAGGTACTTCAGATTGTGCTGCTCTGTACTTGTCTTATATGTTTGCAAAATATCTTGGTTTACCAACATACAGCATGCCTCCATCTATAATAACTTTAGAAGAATCAAAATTTGATTTTTCAAGAGCATTAGTTTTTATTATCTCTCAATCTGGAAAAAGTGAAGATTTAGTTGAATGTCATAAAATGGTACAAAAAATGGGAGCAAAGACCATATTAATAAGTAATAATTTAAATAGCCCTATTATAAAAACATCCAATTATTTTTTTGATATAAATGCTGGAGAAGAAAAAAGTGTTGCAGCAACAAAAACATTTGTTTTGTCTTTATTGATAATTTTAAAGCTTGTTTTTAACACTCTTAATAAAAAAGATATTAATAAGCATATTGAAAAGCTAAGTAATTATTTAATTTTAGATAATCAAAATCAATGGAAACCAAATATATTAGATAAAACTATAAGTAATGGATATATAATTAGTAGGGGTGTTGGATACGCAATTTCTAATGAAATATCTTTAAAGTTTAAAGAGTTATGTCAAGAAATGATAGAACCTTTCAGTAGTGCTGAAGTAATGCATGGGCCAAAAAGCTTGATACAAAACTCATTCAAGTTATTTACAATCTCACTTAGAGATAAAAGTGGGAAGATAGTAAAAAAAGATGCTAGTAAAATTATTTCATTAACTAATCTTCACTATGAAATAACCTATGATAGAAACTCTAACACTAAACTTAGATATAGTCCTAATGATATGATAGAGTTAGATCCAATTATAGTCCTATCTAAATTTTATCCATGGATAGTTAATTACTCTTTTGAAAAGGGATTAGATCCAGATAATCCTAGATATTTAACTAAAGTAACACAAACATTCTAATTTGAATAATATTGATATAGCAATTATTGGGGCAGGTTCTGCAGGAAGTATAATAGCAAATAAACTTCTGACTAAAACTAATTTTAATATAGCCCTTATTGAGGCTGGGCCTAAAGATAACAATCCTATTATTGACGTTCCTCTAGGTTATGGAATGACATTTTATAATAAAAAAATTAATTGGAACTTTTACTCAGAAAAACAGGATAATTTATTCAATAGGCAAATATATTATCCGAGAGGTAAAGTTTTAGGTGGCTCTGGTTCAATAAATGCTATGGTCTATGCAAGAGGATTAGAAACAGATTATGAAAATTGGGGTATCAATAAGGAATGGAGTTTTGAAAATATAAAAAAAGTATATAGTTCTATGGAGCAACAAATAAATTATGATAAAGAATTTCTTACAAAAGAAAAAATTCCAGTAAATAATGTAAGTAAGCATCATCATCCAATTTTAGAATATTTTTTTAATGCTAGTAATGAAATTGGTATTAAAAAAAATACAAATTTAACTACATCAATCGAAAATCAAGTAGGTCATTATAATATTAATACTTACAAAGGTACTAGACATTCATCATCAAAAGTATTTTTAAAGCCTGTATTAAAAAATCCAAGACTAACA
>CACBMH010000029.1 GCA_902539825.1 uncultured Alphaproteobacteria bacterium | reverse complement strand
TAACCGATATAAATGAAGTTGATAAAAAAATTATAGCCGAGAAATTTTTTAAGGATATAAAGTATTAAAATGGGAGATAAAAAGATTAGAGGTGGAGCATTAGTTGCAAGAGCTCTTAGAGACAAAGGTATTGATAATGTATTTACACTTTCCGGAGGGTTTTGTAATCCAGCACTTGAAGGATTTATGGAGTGTCAAATTAATGTAATTAATTGTCCTCATGAACAAATTGCTGGTCATTTAGCTGATGGTCATACTAGAATATCAAGAAAACCATCCGTTTGTATTGTCGGGCCAGAAGGTTTTGCAAATGCAGTGCCTTCAATGATGGAAGCATGGGGTGAAAGATCACCAGTTATTTTTATAACTGGATCAAGTAGCTTAAAAAGACAAGGAGCAGGTGGTTTTAAAGAAATAGATGATGTATCTATAGCAGCACCGTTAACAAAATACAGTGCAAGTATAACAGATGGCAATAGAATAAGAGAGTTCGTAGATAAAGCATATAGAATTGCAACAAATGGCTATCCTGGTGCAGTACATTTAAGTGTACCAGTAGATATAATGTTTTCATCTTTTGCAGATGATGCAGGTTTAGAAGAAAGACCTTTTACTCAGCAAAAGAAACCTCTCGCAAAAGCTTGGCCCGATCCTGAGAGTTTAAATGAAATATTTGATCTGGCAATTAATGCTAAAAAAACAGTATTTATTGGAGGGCATGGAGTTTGGTGGTCTAGTGCAGAAAAAAAATTAGAGCAAGCTGGCTTTGAATTAAATATTCCAATATTTAATATACCATACCACCAAAAACTTTTAGGTGAAGAGGCAGATACATACATGGGTCTGGCAGATATTCATCAATACCCCCCATCAAAAATGGCTCTTCATGAATCAGATTTGGTTCTTATGATTGGTGCACGTCTTGATAATCAAATGAATTTTGGAAATCCTCCACTTTTTCCAAAAAGCACTAAGCTTGTTTGTATTAATGGATCGCATGAAGAAATAGAATTAAATAGAGCTGCAGATATTAACTTACTTTGTGATCCTGGAGTTTTTTTGGATAAACTCATAGAGTTAAAGAAAAACAGTAAATGGAAATTAAACAATGAATGGTTTATAAAGAATAAAAAAGAGAAAAAAAATTGGATCAATAAAACATTAGATGACTTAAATAAAGAAACTGAAGAGACCAAAAAAAATGGTGGAAAAATTCATCCTCTTCAATTAGCTTTAGATGTTCAAGAAGTGTTAACTGAAAATGATTGGTTAGTTATTGATGGTGGTAATACGCATTTCTGGTCCGAGATTGCAATTAATATTTCTGGATCAAAAGGTAAAAAACTTGGAGGAATATTACATCCAGGTACTTTCAGCATGTTAGGTGTTGGTGTTCCTTTTGCAGTATCAGCGAAAAATCTTAATCCTAAATCTAATGTTGTTTTAATAAGTGGAGATGGTGCATTTTTATCTGGAGGATTGTCAATTGAAGCTGCATTTCAAGAAAAAAAACCTATTGTTGTTGTCATAGATAATAATGGAGGTCTTGACTGTATTTCTCAACAACAAGAAAGGTTATTTGAAAGTGGGAAACACTTTGCAACTGATTTTAGAGATATTCCATTTCATTCAATTTTTGAAGGTTTTGGAGGGCATGGAGAATTAGTTACTAAAAGAGAAGATTTAGGCCCCGCTTTAAAAAGAGCTCTAGAAAGTGGTAAAACTGCATGTGTAAATGTTAAGGCTAAAGGTGTTATAAGTCCTATAGTTGCTGCAGTTAGTGATAAAAGAGATAAAGCGTCTATAGAGTAGGTTATGGCAATTTTTTCTACACATTTACTAAACTCAATAGATGGTACGCATGCAAGTGATGTAGAAATTGTTATTTATAGAGTAAATAATAATAACAAAGTTGTATTTCTAGAAGATAAAACAGATAGCTCTGGAAGAATGCTTAAAGAATTTGAATTAACGGAAGAAGATTGTGAAAGTGATTATGAAATGATAATTAATTCTGGTAAATATTTTAGAAATACTAGTGAAATAATTAATTCAATAAATGTTAAATTTAAAATGAAAGATCCTCTTAAAAAATATCACATACCCTTAATTGTTTCTCCAAATGGATACTCAATATGGTGGTCTAAATAAAATGAGTAATTCAGGATTAAACATGTCTAGACGTATTAGGAGGACGCCCTATACGGAGAAAGTAATTGAGGCTGGTGTAAGCGGTTTTACAGTAGTTAATCATATGCTTCTTCCAAAATCATATAAAGCAACAGTAGAAGAAGATTACTGGCACTTATCTAAAAATACTCAAATTTGGGATGTCTCATGTCAACGACAGGTTCAAATAATAGGAGAAGATGCTACAAAATTAATACAACTCATGTCTCCAAGATCAATAAAAGATATGCCTATTGGTAAATGTTACTATTATCCGATGATTGATGAAAATGCAGGGATGATAAATGATCCTGTACTTTTAAAATTAAGTGAAAATAAATATTGGCTATCAGTCGCAGACTCAGACGTTCTACTTTGGGCAAAAGGTTTGGCTGTAGGAAGAAATTTTAAAGCTGATATTATAGAGCCAGATATTTACCCTTTAGCAATTCAGGGGCCAAAATCTGAAGAATTAATGTCATCAATATTTGGAGAAAAAATTAAAAAATTAAAATTCTTTCATTTTTCTTTTTTTGAATTTGAAGGAACAAAACAGATAATTGCAAGATCAGGATATAGTAAACAAGATGGTTTTGAGATTTATCTTAAAGGTTTTAGTTTAGGAAAAAAACTTTGGGAAACTATTTGGGAGGCAGGAAAAGATTTTAATATTTCACCTGGATGTCCAAATTTAATTGATAGAATAGAAGGTGGTTTACTATCCTATGGTAATGAATTTACTTTAGAAAATAATCCAATTGAATGTGGATTTGATAATTATTGTAACAATTTATCTCATGATTTCATTGGAAAAAATGCACTAAAAAAAATAATAAAAAATGGAATAGAAAAAAAAATAAAAGGAATTACTTTTGATGGGTCCCCGACTCCTACCTGCACAATACCTTTTCCTGTATACTCAAAAAATAGATTTCAAATTGGTAATATCACCTCAGGTATTTATTCACCATTTTTAAAAACCAATATTGGACTATCAATGGTTGATAGAGATTATTGGAATGATGGGCAGGATGTTATCGTATTAACACCAGACAATATTGAGAGAAAAGGAAAAGTGTGCTCACTACCTTTTAATTATTCTTAAAATGAGTCATTCAATTCAATTAAAGTGGGAGTTAGGTGATCAAAAACTCGAATTTGGAAAATACTTAACTGATCACACTGTAATACTTAACGAAAATGTATCTATTGATGCGGGATCATCTCCAGATTATGGAGGAAGCGAAACTAATATTAATCCAGAGCAAAAACTAGCTGCAGCTGTAAGTAGTTGTTTTATGATGACGTTTTTAGCTTTAGCTGCAAAAATGAAATGGCCAGTTATTAATTACAAAGATAAAGCAATTTCATATTTAGGAAAAAATGCAGAGGGAAGAATGTACGTCAACAAAATAGAGCTAAATCCAGCTATAGTATTTGAAGATAATTTTAATATCTCTGATGAAGAAATGAAAAAGATGAAAGAAAGATCACATAAGTATTGTTTTATCGCTAATTCACTATCTAAAGATGTTGAAATTCAAATCAATTAAATGAATTTTAATCTAATATTAAACGAAAAAAACAATAATATTTTTAATATTATTCTTAATGACCAGAAAAACCAAAATACTTTAAGCGAAAACATGATCAATGAATTAACATCTGCACTAGATATTGCTGATAAAGATAATGAAGTAAAAGTAATTATTTTATCATCAAAAGGTAATATTTTTTGTGCAGGTCATAATTTAAAAGATTTAAATTCAAAAAGATTGCAAAATGACAAAGGTGAAAGCTATTTTAAAAAAATATTTCAAATGTGCTCTCAACTTATGCTTAAAATTAATAAAAATAATAAACCAGTTATAGCTATGGTTGATGGTATCGCTACTGCAGCAGGGTGTCAGTTAATTTCTAGCTGTGATTTAGCTTACTCAAGTAGCAGAGCAAAATATGCAACTCCTGGTGTTAATATTGGATTATTTTGTTCTACACCAATGGTTCCATTATCAAGAACTGTAGGGAAAAAGCAAGCAATGGAAATGCTTCTCACTGGAGATCTTATAGATGCAAATAAAGCATTAAGGATTGGTTTAATCAATGATGTCTTTGAAGAAGATAGTTTAAAAGAAAATGTATTTCAAATTGCTAAAAAAATATCGTCTAAATCTTCTAATACTATTAAAATTGGAAAAGAAGCTTTTTACAAACAAAAAGATATGAACTTAGAAGACGCATATACTTTTACTTCAGAGGTGATGACAGAAAATATGTTACATGATGATTCCAAGGAAGGAATTGAAGCTTTTTTAGAAAAAAGAGAACCAAACTGGAAAGAATAATTACTTCTTAAAATGGGTTTGGTTGAGATGGATTAGTAGCTAGCCAAGTAGATTTAGTCTGCATGTAACTTTGCATTCCCTCCCATCCGTTTTCACGACCGTATCCTGATTGCTTGAAGCCTCCAACTGGAGATTGAGTAGAAGCATTAAAATAATTATTTATATAAACAGTTCCAGCCTCTATCTTATCCGCTAACCGTATAGCTTTATTAGTATCCTTAGTCCAAAGACCTGCTGCAAGTCCATAAATAGTATCGTTTGCAATTTTAATTACCTCATCTTCATTATCCCAAGACTGTATTGAAGCGACAGGTCCAAATACTTCATTTTGAGCTAAATCATCTTCATTTGGGACATTATCAAAAATAGTGGGTCCAATATAGTACCCCTCAGATTTTTGTTCTTTTCTTCCATCAATTAATAATTTTAAACCTCTTTTTTCAGCTGCTTCTATCTTAGATAAAATAAATTCATATTGCTCTTTATTTGCTATCGGTCCTATTTGTGTTGCAGTATCATTTGGGTGACCAACTTTAGCCTTTTTAACAACTTCTAATAAATTATGAGTAAATTTATCTTTTATATTTTTATGCACTAGTATCCTTGATCCTGAAATACAACTATGGCCTGAAACTGGAAATATACCCGACACAACTCCATTAACTGATAAAGTTAAATCAGCATCTTTAAATATAATTTGTGGTGATTTTCCTCCTAGCTCCATTATAATAGGTTTAACGTTTTTGGATGCACTTAAACTAGCTGCACTACCCCCTTTTGTTCCACCTGTAAAACTTATCATTCTAACATCTTGATGTTCAATAAGAGGTGCACCAGTGGTAGGACCAAAACCAGTAACAACATTAATTAAACCTTCTGGAAGATCAGCTTCTTCTAAAATTTTCATTAACTCTAATGTAGAGCATGATGCTCTTTCAGAAGGTTTAATTACAACAGTATTGCCTGCTGCTATTGCTGGTGCTAATTTCCAGATTAGTGTTCCAATTGGTGAGTTCCAGGGAAGAATAAGTGCAACAACTCCAAATGGTTCCCATTTTAAATAATTATGCATATTTGGAACCTCTGAAGGTATCAATCTGCCTTCATACTTGTCACACATGCCTGCATAATAATAAAAACTCTCAGTCTGCCAGCTGGTTAAAGAAGGAGTGATATTTTTTGGAAGTTTACCGTTGTCTTTAGTTTCTATTTGCCCAATGCGTTCAGCATTTTTAGCAATAATATCTCCAATTCTAGTTAATGTTCTCCCTCTTTCTGCTGGATGCATTTTACCATAAGGACCATCATAATAAGCATTTTTAGCAGATGAGACTGCAAGATTAATATCTTTTTCATTGCAATCAGGGACCTTTGCCCACACTTTTCCTATAGATGGATCCTCACTTTCAAAATATTTTTCAGAAGAAGGTTCATGCCATCTATTTCCTGCATAAAATTTGTAGGTTTGAATTTCAGACATAATTTATTTAAACTTAAATATTTTCATTGGTCAACTTATTTGTGATTAATTAATTTTTTAATATCATGTCTGATGCTTTTTCTGCTAACATAATTACAGATGCATTTATATTTCCACTTATCATATCTGGGAAAGAGGAAGCATCTACTACTCTCAGTTTGTCTATTCCTCT
>CACBMH010000028.1 GCA_902539825.1 uncultured Alphaproteobacteria bacterium | reverse complement strand
GGTACAATTATTATTCCACCTCCAACTCCTAATAATCCTGCAATAAAACCAGAGACTAGACCTGTTAATAAAAAAATAAATACTATTGAAGTCAAATAAATTTCCGTATTTTAAGTTACATTAATGTAGTAAACAATTTAATATAAAAGTAAATAAGACTATGAAACATGTACATTGGATAGGAACTGGACTATCTTCTATACCAGGAATTAGAAGATTAGCTAAAAAGTTAGATAATTTTACAGTATGGAATAGAACATTAGATAAGGCTATAAAGAGTATTGACCATGTAGATAAAAACAATGTGAACGCAAAACAGTTTGATGTTGATTTATTATTTAACGAAACAAATCCAGGTGATATTGTTATTTCTCAACTGCCAGCAAACAAACATTTAGAAATAGCTAAGCTTTGTTTAAAACATAAATGTCATTTTGCATCTACTAGTTACCTTAATCCAGAAATAAATATGCTAAATCCAGATGTAAAAAAAGAAAATTTAGTATTTATCAATGAGGTCGGTTTAGATCCAGGTATCGATCATTTTTTTTCCCATTTACTTGTCAGTGATCTTAAAAAAATCTCGACTGAAAAAACAGAAGTGGTTTATGAATCATATTGTGGAGGTTTTCCAGCAATTCCAAATGATTTCAAATATAAATTTAGTTGGTCTCCAGCTGGAGTAATCAAAGCCTTAAACAATGATGCAAAATATATAACAAAAGGAAAAATAAATACTGTAACTCCTTACAAATCTATTAGTTCTTATTCAATATCTGATGAAAATTTTGAAGCTTATCCAAACAGAGATTCAACACCATACGTAAGTGAATACTTGTTTGATGAGAAATGGAAAGTCAAAGAGTTCGTAAGAGGAACTTTGCGACTTGATGGTTGGAAAGAGGCATGGCAAGATATTTTTTCAATGCTTGAAAATAGATCAGATAATATAGAAGCTGAAATCAATGAAAAAAGTGAAGAATTATTAAGAAATAATAAATATTTACCTGAGGAAGAAGATCGCGTTGTACTTTCTGTAAAACTTAAAGCTTTTGAAAATCATAAAAAAATTTTTGATAGTTCTTATTTTTTAGATGAAAAAGGAAGTGGTGAAAATACTGCAATGGGCAAACTTGTATCGATTACTTTATCAGCTGCGATTGATCTAATTTTGGATAATAAAATTGAGACTGGTGTTAAAACTGCACCACATAAAACAGAAGACATAATGTATTTTTTTAAAATTTTAAAAGATTATAAAATTAATATCCAACAAGAGAATGGATAAGCAATTAACCAATATTGGTATTATTAGAGAGTCTAGAAATGATGAAAATAGAACTCCTCTAGTCCCAGAACATATTAAAAAATACAAAGAAAGCAATCCAAATATTAATTTCATTATTCAGCCATCAAATAGTAGATGTTTTTCTGATGAAGAATATGAATTATGTGGTGCTAAAATTAATGAAAATTTAAATGAATGCTCAATCATATTCGGAGTTAAAGAAATTGATCCAAATATTTTAATTAATAATAGGACATATCTTTTTTTTTCTCACACTTTTAAAATTAATAAACAACACAAAAATATTGAAAAACATAAGAAAGACCTACTCTTATCAATTTTAACTAAAAAAATTACATTGATTGATTATGAAAATATCAGAGGTAAAAATGGTACAAGATGTTTAGGTTTTGGAAGATTTGCAGGTATTATTGGTTGTTATAATACCTTAAATTTATTGCTTAAAGTGCTTGGAAAACAATCTCTTGCTAGTGCCTATAAAATTAATGATTATGAAAGATTAATATTAAATTTAAAAAATTTATATTTTCCTAAAACTAAAATTCTTGTTACTGGTGATGGTAGAGTTGCAAAAGGAGTAATTGAACTATTAAATCTGACAAACATTAAAGCAGTATCAAAAAAAGACTTTTTGGAAAAAAAATTTGATCAACCTATTTTTTGTAATTTAGAAACTAAAGATTATGTTACAAATAATTCTTCAACCAACTTTAACCTTGAACATTTTATTGATCATCCTCAAGATTATTCTAGTTCTGCATTACAATATTTAAAAGAAACTGATATACTTATAAGTGCACATTACTGGGACCCATCTTCTCCAAAAATATTTGAGAATGAAGACTTAAAAGTTTTACAAAATCTAAAAATTGTTGGCGATATTACTTGTGATATTAATGGCTCTGTTCCAACTACAATACGATCAACAACAATTGAGGAGCCAAATTATTGGATTGAAAGATATACTTTAAAAGAAATAGATGAAAATAATGATGGAATTGCTGTTATGGCAGTTGATAATTTACCATCTGAATTACCACGTGATTCAAGTACAGAATTTAGTGAAGGTATTATCAAAGAAGTTCTTCCTTTTTTATTAAAAGAAGATGATGGAAGAATATTAAATGGAACAATAACAACAAATGGTAGTTTTTTAGAAAAGTACAATTATCTAAATGATTATATTAGAATCAATGAATAAAGCAGAAAAAAAACATTATCTCTCTTCCGAAATCACAACACCTTTTAAAATTGTAAGTGATTTTAATCCAAGTGGTGATCAACCTGAAGCAATTAAAAGTATTGTTAAAAGTCTAAATGAAGGAGAACAAGAACAAGTTCTTTTAGGTGTCACTGGATCAGGTAAGACCTTTACAATGGCTAAAGTAATTGAAAAAGTACAGAAACCGACTTTAATAATGGCACCAAACAAAACATTAGCAGCACAACTTTATGGAGAAATGAAAAATTTGTTTCCAAATAATGCTGTTGAATATTTTGTCAGTTATTATGATTATTACACACCAGAAGCATATGTACCAAGGACTGATACATATATTGAAAAAGAATCTTCAATAAACGAACAAATTGATCGTTTAAGACATTCAGCTACTAGATCTTTAGTGGAAAGAAGAGATACAATCATAGTAGCATCAGTTTCTTGTATTTATGGTATTGGATCAGTTGATGCTTATTCTTCAATGTCTTTTACTTTAGATAAAAATCAATCAATAAGTAGAGAGATAATTATCAGAAAGTTGGTAGAACTTTTATACAAACGTCGTGACATGGACTTTAGAAGAGGTAGCTTTAGGGCTAAGGGAGATATTTTAGAAATTTTCCCTTCTCACTATGAAGATATTTCTTGGAAAATATCTATGTTTGGAGATGATATAGAGAGCATAACACAAGTGGACCCACTTACTGGAGAGAAGCTCGGTGAACTTGAACAAATAAGAATCTTTGCAAACTCTCATTATGTAACCCCAAAGCCAACAATAAAAAAAGCAATTACGATGATTAAAAATGATCTAAAAAAACAATTAGAGATTTTTGAAAAAGAAAAAAAATACTTAGAAAGACAAAGGTTGGATGAGAGAACTACATTTGACTTAGAAATGATGGAGACTACTGGAAGTTGTAGTGGTATTGAAAATTATTCTAGATATTTGTCAGGAAGACAACCGGGAGAGCCTCCTCCTACACTTTATGAATACATTCCAGAAGACTCTTTATTGTTTATAGATGAAAGCCACCAGACATGTGGTCAAATAGCAGGAATGTACAAAGGTGATTTTTCTAGAAAATCAACTTTAGCACAATATGGTTTTAGACTACCAAGTTGTGTAGATAACAGACCTTTAAAAAGAGAAGAATGGGATGCAATGCGTCCACAAACTATATTTGTAAGTGCAACACCAGGAGATTATGAACTTGAAAAGACAGGTGGTACTTTTGTTGAACAAGTAATTAGACCAACAGGTTTAATTGATCCACCTATTGAGATAAGACCCACTAAACATCAAATTGATAACTTAATTGATGAATGTAAAAAAACTATAGATAAAGGTTACCGTGTTCTGATCACAACACTTACAAAAAAAATGGCTGAAGATCTTACTGAATATATTAATGAAGAAGGATTGAAAGTAAGGTATCTTCACTCTGATATTGATACATTAGAAAGAATAGAAATTATTAGAGATCTAAGATTAGGGGTTTTTAATGTTTTAGTTGGAATAAACCTTCTTAGAGAAGGTTTAGATATTCCTGAATGTGCTTTAATGGCTATATTAGATGCTGATAAGGAAGGTTACCTTCGTTCAAGAACTAGTTTAATTCAGACTATTGGTAGAGCTGCAAGAAATGTTGAAAGTAAAGTCTTAATGTATGCTGATAACATTACCACTAGTATGAAAGAAGCAATAGAAGAGACAGATAGAAGGCGAAAAAAACAATTAGAATATAATAAAATAAATAAAATTACGCCAATCAGTATTAAAAAGAATATTCAAGATATAATTGAGAACACAGCTGAACAAGATCATGTTACAGTTGAAATTGATAATGCTAAAGAATTAGTTGGTAAGGATCTTGATAAACATATTAAAAATTTAGAGAAAAAAATGAATGAATTTGCTTCAAAACTTGAATTTGAAGATGCAGCAAGATTACGAGATGAAATTAATAGATTAAAGGCAAAAGAAGTGGGTCTTTCAAATAAAGTTTTGCAGTTTAAAAAGAATTAATGGATATTGTATTTTCAGAAACTAACCAAACTGGAATTATTAAACTAAATCGCCCTAAAGCTTTAAATGCTCTCAATTTAGAAATGGCAAAAAAATTCCATGACAAGTTATTAGAATGGGAAAAAAAAGATAACATCTTAAGAGTATTGTTAGTTGGAGAAGGTAAACATTTTTGTGCAGGAGGTGATGTAAAATCTCTTGTTCTTGATGGAAAAGAAAACTCTTTAAAACATGATTTTTTTAAAATTGAGTATAAACTTAATTATTTAATAAGCCAATTTAGTAAAGAATTTCTTTCAGTTTGGAATGGTGTAGTGATGGGAGGTGGGGTTGGTTTATCAATCTATGGTGATCATAGATTGGCAACAGACAACTCAAAATTTGCAATGCCAGAAACTGCCATTGGTTTTTTTCCAGATGTTGGCGGAAGTTATTTTTTATCAAATCTTCCAGGTAACATTGGTAAGTATATTGGTTTAACAGGTGAGGTTTTAGGGTTAAATGAATTAATTTTTTTTGGATTAGCAACTAACTACTTTAAAAGTAATAAAATAGAAGATGTTAAAGAAAAATTTATTACAAGAGGAGAAATTTCACACGATAATTTTGAAATAAAGAATGATACATATCTAATTAAAAATATGAATTTAATAAATGAACTATTCAATGGAAATATTCAAACTATTATATCAAATTTAAAAAATCATAAGTCAGAGTTTTCAAAAAAAATTTTAGATATTCTTTTAGTTAAATGTCCAATGAGTCTTGCGATAAGCACTAAACTTATAGATGATGCAAAAGGTAAATCGTTAAAAGAATGTTTAGAAACTGAATTTCAATTAAGTCAAAAAATAGTATACCGTAGTGACTTTGATAATGGTGTAAATTCTGTGCTAATTTCAAAAGATCATAATCCTATTTGGGAACCATCAAAAATAGATGAAATAAATATAGAAGATTTAGATTTTTATTTTGAAACTCATACTGAAAATCTTTATCTATAATATTACAAATGAGTAATAAAATTCCTACTTCTGCAAAAGTAGTTGTAATTGGCGGTGGTATAGCTGGATGTTCTGTAGCTTATCATTTAGCAAAATTTGGATGGAAAGATGTGATCTTGCTAGAAAGAGATCAATTAACTTCTGGAACTACTTGGCATGCAGCAGGACTGATTGGTCAGATTGGTGCATCAGCAACCATTACAAAACTTAGAAATTATTCGTTAAATTTATATAAAGACCTGGAAAAAGAAACAGGATTAGCAACAGGTTTAAAGCAAAACGGCTCTTTAACTATTGCAACAACTAATGATCGATTAGAAGAATTAAAAAGGCAAGCTACTTTTGCTCAAAGATTTAATATAGAAGTTAATGAATTAGAAAAATATCAGATTAAGGATATTTATTCTCTTATAAATACTGATGATGTTGTTGGTGGAATATTTATTCCAAAAGATGGTCAAGCAGATCCTGTTGGTATAACAAATGTTCTTGCTAAATCAGCAAAAATGCATGGCGCTCAAATATTTGAACATTGTTCTGTAAATAAAATCCTTACTAAAAATGGATCAATAGAAGGTGTAGATACAAAACATGGAAAAATTAAATGTGAGTATATTGTTCTAGCATCTGGAATGTGGTCAAGGCAGATAGCAAATGATATTAATGTTAGTATACCGTTATATCCAAATGAACACTTCTATATATTAAGTGAGCCATTAAAAGAAATTTCTAAATCACTTCCAGTTCTTAGAGATTACAATAATTGCTTATATCTAAAAGAGGATGCTGGAAAAATTTTAGTAGGAATTTTTGAGCCTAAAGCTAAACCTGCATTTACTGATACATATAAAGTGCCCAATGATTTTTCTTTTGGAGAACTACCTGAAGATTTTGATCATTTTGAACCACATTTAAAAAATGCTATGAAAAGAATACCAGCCCTTGAAAATGTAGGTATAAGAAAATTCTTTAACGGTCCTGAAGCTTTTACTCCAGATACAAATTATCTTTTAGGAGAAACACCAGAAGTAAAAAACTTTTATGTTTGTTGTGGATTTAATAGTATTGGTATTCAGAGTGCTGGTGGTGCAGGTAAAGTAACTGCAGAATGGATGATGAACGGTGAGGTTAATGACGATCTTTACTCCTTAGATATTTCAAGATTTGAAAAATTTCACTCTGAGACAAAATTTATAACTGAAAGAGTTACTGAGTCATTAGGAGATTTATATGCAATGCACTGGCCTTATAAACAACATAAATCCTCGAGAAATATTAAACTTCTTCCTTTTCATGATGATTTGAAAATAAAGGGAGCATGTTTTGGTCAAGTGGCCGGTTTTGAAAGACCAATGTGGTATGCTCTAAATGGCAAGAAACCAGAATATGAGTATAGTTATGGCTATCAAAATTGGTATGATGCAGCAAAGTATGAAACAATAAATACAAGAAAGAATGTTGGTTTATTTGACTTAAGTGCCTTTGCTAAATTTGAAATTAAAGGAGTCTCTGCCTTCAGCGATCTCCAACGATTATGCTGTAATGATATTAAAAATAATCCCGGTCATACAACTTATACGCAAATGCTTAATTCAAATGGTGGCATTGTTGCTGATTTAACAGTTACTTGTATTGATAAAGATTCTTTTCGTATTGTTACAGGTTCATCTGTGAGAGAACATGATAAAAAACATATTTCAGAAAATCTAAGTAAAAACACAACTTTAATTGATATAACTGAAAGTTTAGCTTGTTTTGGTGTTTTTGGCCCCAAAAGTAGAGAAATTCTAACAGAAATATTTGGAGAAAATTTTTCAAACGACAAGTTTAAATTTGGAACTGCTAAAGAAATATCATTGAAAAATAATAAATTAATCTTCCAAAGATTATCTTTTGTTGGTGAACTTGGTTGGGAAATTTATGTTCCTATAAATATATCTAGAGAAATTTATTTAAAGTTAGTTAAGGTTGGAGAAAACTATAACCTTTCGCATGCTGGAGCTCATGCACTTGATATTATGAGAATGGAAAAAGGATATTTGCATTGGGGTCATGATATTTCACCAGCTGAAAACCCATTTGAAGCTGGATTAGAATTTACTGTTAAATTAAATAAAAAAGCAGATTTTATAGGTAAAGAAGCTTTAAAAACAAAAAATAGAATTAAGAAGAAACAACTAACAAATTTTGTTTTAGAAAAATCTATTCCAGGAAATCCACTCTTATTACATGATGAGCCAATTTATTATAAAAATAAGATTGTAGGAGAAACAACTTCTAGCAATTATTCATTTTATTATAAAAAAAATATGGTCTTTGGATATATAGATTCAGAAATAGATTTAAAAAAATTAAATGGCAGCAATTTTGAAGTTGAAGTTGCTAAAAATAAATATGTTATGTCTGTTCAATTTAATTCATTGCATGATCCTGAA
>CACBMH010000027.1 GCA_902539825.1 uncultured Alphaproteobacteria bacterium | reverse complement strand
TCTTTGCTGAAAATCATATTTTAGCTTGGAAAGAATTAAGAAATATAGAAATAATCTGCGTTTGTGATTTGGATATAAAAAAAGCTAATAAATTTAAATCTAAATTTAACATTTTGCATTCTTATTCATCTATAGAATTAATGTTAAAAAAACATAAAATTGACTTTGTTGATGTTGTAACAACTATGGAGACACACTTAAATATTAGCAAAATTTTATCTAAGTATAAAATTCCAACCTCTATACAAAAGCCATTTGCTGAAAATTTATCTAATGCAAAAAAAATTGTTTCTTTATATAAAAAAAATAAAACACCACTTATGGTTCATGAGAATTTTAGATGGCAAAGCCCTCTATTAAAATTAAAAGAAATTATAAATAAAGAGCAGTTAACGAAACCACATTATGCTAAGATATCTTTTAGACATGCAAATCCTGTTGGATATACCAATCAAACATATTTATACGATTTAAAAGAGTATTTAACCCTAGACGTAGGAATACATTTATTTGATTTAAGTAGATTTTTTATGGGAGAAGCAAAAAGTATTTATACAGTAAATCAAAATACAAACAATAAATTTAAAGGTGAAACCGATTTTATATCCCTGATAAGAAATAGAAATAACAGTATTACTATTGTTGATGCATCTATTTCTTCAATAAAAAAACCAGACAGATTTGCTCAAACACTAGTTAATTTAGAATTCTCTAACGGCTCAATTGATTTAGACTACAATTACAAAATTACTCTTCACAAAAATAATAAGAAGAAGATTTATGATGGAAAACCAAAGAAATATAAATGGATTTCAAAACCTTGGGATCAAATTCAAGAAAGTGTAATCAATACGCACAAACATTTCATTGATTCACTAATAAATAATATTAAGCACGACACAAGTGGTGAAGATAACATAAAGAGTTTATCATTAGTCTTCAATTCATATAAATCTGATAAACTAAGAAAAGAAATTAAAATTTAATATTATTTAAGTTTAAATTATAAATTTCGAGATTTCATCTCTAATTAATTTACTTAAGAGACTGTAACCAAGTACATTCATGTGTAATGGATCTTCTGAATAAAATTTTTCAAATCCAGCATCAAGCATAGGAGAGCAAAGATCAATATAGCGCCATTGACTAAAATTCTCAATTTTGTTTTTAATTCGCTCATTTGCATCTAATATTGTATTTAAATAATTATTCCTAAATACACTTGGCTTAATAGAAACAAAAAAACATAAGGTATGAGGTAATTTTTCATTAACTTCAGAAGCAAACAATAAAAATTCATTTTCTAAATCTTCAGCACTCATTCCGCTGCCTATATCATTATCACCTGCATAAAAAATCATCTTGTCGGGATTATTCGGTACTACTATTCTATTAAAATAAGTTCGGCATGATACTAATGTGGAACCACCAAATCCTAAATTTAATAAACTATCAAATGACAAATCAGTTTTTGCATTTTCCCAATCTCTAAATGTTGAACTGCCAAATAAGATTATTTTGTTATTTTTATATTGATCTGAATGTAATTTAATTTCCAATTCTCTCACGTCTGCTTCAAATTCTTCTTCAATAGGGCTTACTAAATTTAAGTTAGTAACCACATCTTCATAATTAATTTTATTTTTTGAAGCAGATTTTGCTAATTCAATTGCTTCCTCAACATATGTTCTAAAAGTTTTTCTATATTTAGATAAAAAATTTTCTAACTCTTTTTTATTTTTCATATCATTTACAAAATCTTTAATTTTTATTGGTTCTTTAATAACTGCTGAATAAATAGTATCAGAAATTGAATAATCAAAATTTGCTAATGCAATTGGAACAAGAAGAGGCTCTGGTTTTAATTGGTCTGCTAATAAAAATGCACCTGGTTTTAATGGACCTGGGGAATTTGGAGTTAAATTATCTTCAGTTTCAGATGTACCTTCTGGTGCTATAACTAAAGGTCTGTTTTGATTAAAAATATTTTGAGTTTCAATAAATAATTTACTTTTTCTTTTCTTTTTTTGTTCTTGAGTTTCATTTAAATAATCTGATTCTGGTGTATGGACGAAAATATAATCTAAATTTTCATAATAATTATATCTCCAGAACTCTGTATTTCTAGAATATCGAGCAATTCTTTGTCCGCCATCACCATATTTAGGAAATAAAATTTTTGCACTTATAAAGTGACTATCTATACTAAATTGATGTCCATTAGCTAAACCATTTTCTTCAATGCTTGCCAAATGATTATAAAAAAATATATTTGTGGCTTCATCAGGTAAATTTTCCATACCTTTAATAACATAAGGTACTTGATCAAAAGCTTTGATAAAATCTGAATTTGTTAATTTTTGTAATGCTTGTTTATTTATTGAATCATATGAATTTGCTACTCTGTTGTATATTTTGTTTAGTTGTTTGAAAAATCTATTTTTTCTCTCTATACCACTCAATGCATCAATCATTAAACTTGCTATAGATTTTTCATCATCATTACCTGTGATAATTAAATCATAAATTGTATCGAATGCTAAAGAATGAGTTAAATGATTTTCTAATAAATGAGGTATTGTATAAAGTTTGGAATTACTTGGTATTGTTGCAGAATTATCATTTAATAAATATTGAAAAAACTCTTTTTCATTTTTAGCTGGGTAAGTTGTTAAGCCTGTTGAACTTTGAATATAGCGTCCTAATTGCCATAATTGTCTTTTAAAAAATTTGATTGCCAATTCTGGATTGGTTTTGATTAAATTATCAATAAATTCATTTGAGAATTTTAATATTGTTGTATCTCTTGTTGCTTTTAAGGAGTAGGGTGATTCAATTTCATGTAACCCTGAAGATAAAGACAATGCTACTCCTGGTCTAGCTATTGATCTTGAATTGTTTTCTAATTGGTCATCTTTTAAATTTGTAAAAGAAGCTTCAACCTTCCCTTTTAACAAAATATTTATTCCATCAGATTTTTTACCTTCTAATGTTATAAATTCACCAGATGAAAATAGTCTAACGTTTGCGTAATGTATTAATTCATCTAAATCGTTATCATCAAGAAAAGCTAAAAATGCTGAATTTTTAATTCTTTTGGTATTTACAATATCTCCACCAGTTTTAACACCGTCTGCTAAATTAATGTTTTTGTGTTCAATGGGTTTTTCTAAATTGCGAGATGACCATATTAAATTAATTGATTCAAATAATAAAAAAGAATAAAAAAAACTTGCATAGTCCGGATCTACTTCTTCCAATTCTTTTAACTTTTCTATTTTGATAGAAATATATTCTGAATTACCTTTAATAAATATATCTGACATATATCTTCCTGGCGCATTTAAGCCTGAAATACCAAGAGGTGATCCTTCATTCTTTAATGTTGCTAACTTATAAAAAACATTATTATGATATTTTACATATTCAGCCTCACCTTTTAAAAGAATGAAAATTTGATCTGCAATACCATGCTGTTCAGCAATTTTGATGTCTTCATTACTTTTGTGAAATTCTGTGCCAGAATTGATTAAATCTTCGGTATTTTTTTTTGGAGACAAAGAAAAACCTTTATCTACTAGTATTAAAGATATTTTTTCACTTAAATTCATTTATTATCTAACTTAATAAATTTCCCATTTTATTTAAAGAGAAAAATATTATCTTCTTATAATTGACTTAAAAATATTGATAAAAGATAACAGTATTATTTTTAATCTAAATATACTTACAATGGATTGAGCTAAATATGTCAATGCAGCAGCTCTTAAAACGGATTTGCATTGGTACATATTCTCTCTAGGAACAAATCTTTTGAGTATTGGTAAGGCTCTCTTAAAACTTGCATCAAATTCTACAGGAAGAGTAATCAAATGGATTAGTACATTTGTAGATAAGCATCCCATTATTATTATCGCAGCAATAAGGGTGATAAATGGACTTTTAGTAAAGGCAAATATTGATGGTAGTCCTATAATTAATAAAAACGAGCCAATTCTTTGAAAGATCATTGTTTTTTCAATTAATGATTGTCTAAGAATAAGTGGTTTGTATTTTTCTTTATCTTGAATTGCATGGCCAATTTCGTGTGCAACAACCGCAATGCTTGTAATACTTTTTTTATCAAGTTTATCTGTAGCGATATGTATTTTTTTTTCTTTAGGATTGTAATGATCTAATTGCTGAATAGGATTAATTGATACATTGGTAATTTTTTCTTCTTCAAGGATTTTTTTTCCAAGTTCTCTACCAGTAAAAGGCATATCAGGTAAAATTTTATTATATTTTTTTAAAATATAATTTACCCATAAACTTGGTAGAAACATTACAATAAATGGTATAAAATAGTAAAATAATTTAATCACAATATAAAAATAGGAATAATATTATTAAAAATCAATTTTATTTAAACTAGTATTATTATCAATAATTAATTATTGCTTAAAAAGTGAAATCTAAATTTGAAAGAATTAATAGACTTCCCCCATATATATTTGGGGAAATAAATTCATTAAAAATGAAACTGAGATCAGAAGGTAGGGATATTATTGATTTTGGCATGGGCAATCCTGATATGCCAACACCTCTTCACATAAGACAGAAATTAAAAGAAGTTGTAGATAAACCAGGTGTTGGACGTTATTCAGTTTCAAAAGGCATTAATGGATTAAGAAAAGCTCAAGCTAAATATTATACAAAACGATTTAATGTTGATTTAAATCCATCAAGTGAAATTATAGTAACAATTGGTTCAAAGGAAGGTTTAGCAAATTTAGCACAAGCTATAACCTCAAGAGGAGACAGGATATTATGCCCTGATCCATCATACCCTGTGCATCCATATGGTTTTATGATTGCCGGAGCAAAATTAACACCTTTAAGAACATTTTATAATGGACAGTTCGATAGAAACAAATTTTTATCAAATATTGTTAATAATTTAAAAAAATACTCTTCAATAAAAGTTATTATTGTTTCTTTTCCTTCTAATCCGACAGCTCAGATAGTTGATTTAGAATTTTATAAAGAATTAGTAAAAATTGCAAAAAAATATCAAGTTTATATTTTATCTGATTTAGCTTATTCTGAAATTTATTTTGGTAAAAATCAACCTCCATCAATATTAGAAGTTAATGGAGCTAAGAACATAGCTGTTGAATTTACGACCTTATCTAAAACTTATGCAATGGCAGGATGGAGAATAGGTTTTGCTGTTGGAAACAAAACATTAATTGAAGCATTAACAAAAATTAAATCATATGTAGACTATGGTGCTTTTACTCCTGTGCAAGTAGCAGCCACTGCTGCTTTAAATGGATCTCAAAGATGTGTAGAAGAAATAAGAGAGACTTATAAAAAAAGAAGAGATGTTTTAATAGAGTCTTTTGAAAGAGCTGGTTGGGATAAAATTCCAGCTCCTGAGGCATCAATGTTTGTATGGGCTCCCTTACCAAAAAAATTTAAAAAGATGGGTTCTATGAAATTTGCCAAAAATTTAATGATAAATGCCGATGTTGCAGTAGCACCTGGTTTAGCTTTTGGAAAAGGAGGGGAGGGATTTGTTCGTATTGGTTTAGTGGAAAACACTCAAAGAATAAGACAGGCAGCTAAAAATATAAAAAAATATTTCAATACTTAATATTAAACTGATAAAATCTTAATATAATGTGATAGTTTTTCACCCGCATCCCAGGCATCACTTAGACTTTTTCCTAGAATCCAATCTCCACTTAAAAATATTTTATTATCCTTAGAACCAATCCAATTTTTTTTTGATATACTATTATAACTCACTTTGGTTTGCGCATATAACCACCTGTGTGATTTAATAAAACTTATCTCATTTTTTATATTAAATGTTTTTTCAAATATTGATTGAGCATATTTTTCTAGTTTAGTCTTATCTATATCAATATTATTTTTTGTATATTCAGAACTCATATTTAATACCCAACAATCATGGGATAATTCATTAAATTTTATATTTTGATTCATAAAGAAACTAATATCTTTATGAAGATTTAATCCAGCTTTAACATTAATGTTATTATTATCTTTATAGCTTAACATTACAGTATGTATGGAATCATAAGATGGCTCGTTAACAATTTGAGTAAAATCAATTAAATCTTTTGAAAGTTCTTTTGATTGTAAATAAGGTATACAAATTAAAACATAATCAAAATCTTTAAATTCTTCCTTTTCAGAAAATAGTGAGAAGAGATCATTACTATTTTTTGAAATTTTAATTATTTTTGAATTTAAATAACTTTTTACTTTAATATTATCAAAAATAGACTTTGGAATAGAATTCATTCCATTTTGACCAATAATAATTTTTTTTCTAGTCTTTTTATTTTTTAAATAATCTGTTGCAAAATCTATTTCTATTACTTGTCCCAAGTTATATCTACTTATTATTTCATTTAATTGATTTACAGAATGATTTGTCGATAGATAATGTGCACCATGATCAAAAAGATAATTATCATGCTTTCTAGTAGATACTCTTCCTCCTGGTCTCCATGATTTATCAAAAATTGTAATATTATGTTCTTGAAGATTATAAGCAAGAGATAAACCAGTCATCCCAGCTCCAATTATTGCAATATTTTTCACTTAATTAATGTTAATTATTTGAAAATTTTTTTTGCCTGAAGATTTAATTTTTTTTAAACCAAATTTACTGCATAGATTTTTGTATCTCTGTTTTGCTGGTAAGTTAATTGTTTTAAAATGTATATTATCGTGACCGAACATCATTTTCTGACCATTAATTTCATATAATTTTTTATAAATACTAGATTTTCTTCTGATAACCATAATTTAATAGAAAAAATATATAGTTAAATTTAAAGCAGCAAAGATAAATACTATGGCAATAGCTGCGTATAAATTTCTCTTGTTCATATCTATTTATAATTAAAATTATACTTAAAAGTCAAGATACTAAATTAATTTAACATTAATGATTTAAGGAAATCTAAGTTTTCAATTAATCGTCTTAATTCTTCTGGATCTAGTCCTTTTAAATTTTCTTTAAATAAATTTTGATAGTCTAACGTATCAATACGATCGGTATAAATTTCTTTTAAAGAAATTGTATTTGAATTATCATAATCATAATTACCAATTAATATTTTCGATAATGCAGGAAATATTAGTGATGTAGTTGTATAAGTTGCAAATCCTATTTCTCTGTCTTCGTCTTGTCTTTTGTCAATAAAGGTAAAATAAATAGCTATTCTTGCTGCTCGTGTTAATTCTGCTACAGATAATTCATCATCTTGTGATACATCTAAAAATGAAAAAGTTTCATTAATACAATTTGCGGGATTGCTATCATTATTACATGTTTCAATTAATTGAGAATTCATTAAGTTAATAATTTCTCCATAAATAATTTGAAAGACACTAGGGATTGATTCACATTTTTCATAAACAGAATACTCTGATGAATTTAAAAAAGAATAATCTATACCATCCCAACCATCAGGAGCGGTAACTTCAAGTAAATTATCACCATCTTTTTTTAAAAAATAATAATAACTTCCATCTAATTCCCCCCATTTATAAGCTGACCAATCTTGTACCTTTGAGGTTTTGGACACATTGAAGCCAACATATGTCTCGTCAATCCACATACTTGTATTATTTGATATTATAAATACTTGATATTCTGCGTCACAATCATCACTCCAAATACCTTGCATATCTTTTGGAAAATTATCTTCAAATATTAATTCTGCATTCAGGTGAAATGGTAATAAAAAAAAAATACTAAAAATTAATTTTACTAAATTATTCTTCATAAGGCATAACTCTTATTACATCACCGTAAATAATTACAACTCTTTGCCCATTCGGAAGGGCATTATTATCTCCTTGTACAAAAGCCTTTTCTTGATCACTTTTACAATTAGAAGTGTTATTACCACATTCATCAATATTCACTATATATTGGAAGCCATCATGATTGCCAATTTTAGCTTGAATTACTGAGCCCATAGCGGCTCCTCCAATAGTTCCATATACTATGGCAATATCTTGACACTTAGTTCCTAATATTTCTTCTTCTCCACATATTTGAGAAGCTAAAAGACCTCCTATCATTGCTCCAGCAGTTGCTCCAATCCAATCACTTTCACCTTCAATTTTTACTGGAAGAGAGGTTTTAATTGTTCCATATTCAATATTAGTTACTTTTTGTGCATCAGATTTTTTTACTTTGTTTGGAGATGTTGTATTACAAGAGATTAGTGTAAAACTAATTATAAGTGGAATTACCAATAATTTTACTAATTTGGTCATTA
>CACBMH010000026.1 GCA_902539825.1 uncultured Alphaproteobacteria bacterium | reverse complement strand
GAAGTTAAAAATAGAAGAGGTTTTGACTCAGATAAGGACGTATTCAATATAGAAAATTTGGAAAAATTTAAATATGAAAAATTAAATGAATATCTGCTTGATAATTATAATGTTTACCTAAAAGAAAAGCTATTACCTTTAATTTATACTAAATATGAGAGAAAATCATTTATTTCAAATATATATAATGACTTTAGATTTACAATCGACACTAATATAATAACCTCGTCCTACAATCAAAATACAAAAATACATAACAAAGGTTTTTTTATCATTGATCCAAATTATAGCATTCTTGAATTTAAGTTAGGAAGTAGCATACCTTTGTTCTTAAAAAATATTATTAATAGATATTATCTTGAACAAGTTACTTTTTCCAAATATGCAAGATCAATAGAATTGCTTTATGAAAAACAATATAATTTAAATTAATATGAAAACTTTTTATAATAAAGAATATGATAGATTGGAAATCTTCTTTGATAAAAACAAAGAAGTAAATAGTGAATATTGGGAAGGTTTTTGGGAAGAGGATTTAGTTAAATCTCAATTAAATTATAAAAAAAATACATATGTCTCAAAAATTACAAAAAAATATTTACCTTCAAACTCAAAGGTTCTTGAGGCTGGATGTGGGTTAGCGCAATTTGTTTATTCACTCAAAAAAAATCAATATGATTCGTATGGTATTGATTATGCAAATAAAACTGTGAAATTAATTAATAAAAAGTTTCCTGAGCTTAACGTTAAGTATGGTGATGTAGAAAATATACCATTTGATAAAAATTTTTTTGATGGTGTATGGTCAATAGGTTTAATTGAACATTTTTATCATGACAATGAAAAATTTTTAAGTGAAGCCTCTAGAGTAATTAAAAATGGTGGATACCTTTTTTTATCATTCCCAAATATATCTATACTAAATAGATTAAAAATATTTTTTAAAAATTACAAACTAACAAATTCTAGAAAAAAACCAGATATTAAAAATTTTTATCAATTCAAACTTAATGATAAATTATTAATAAATAAATTAAATAATTATAATCTAGAATGTATAAAAAAAATAAAGTCTGATGGGCTAAAAGGCTTGAAAGACGAAATTGCTTTAACTCATAATTTTTTTTCTTTCATTTATAACTCAAATAATATTTTTTGTAATATATTAAAGAAAGTAATCAATTTGATAGTATCACCTTTTTCTAATCATGTAATTTTATTAATATTAAAAAAAAATGAAAAAAAAAACTAAAACTAATCATTTATTTAATACTGGGAGATAACAAATTTATATATGAATATTAAAAAAGTAATAATTACAGGTGGTTGCGGATTTGTAGGGCATCATCTAGTTGAGCATTTGATTAAAAATACTAATTGGCAAATAATAATTTTTGATAAATTAAATTATGCTTCAATGGGTTTATCAAGAATTAAGGATAATCAAACTTATTTTAATGATAGAGTCTCATTTTACTCAGTAGATCTTTCAATTCCATTAAGTGATGGTATTATTAAAGAAGTAGGAGATGATGTTGATATAATATATCACTTAGCAGCCGAGTCACATGTTGACAACAGTATTAAAGATCCTATTACTTTTTTTGAAAATAATATTATTGGTACTGCAAATCTACTTGAATACGCTAGAAAACTTAAAAATTTAAAATTATTTTTTTACTTTAGTACTGATGAAGTGTTTGGACCTGCAAAGTTTGAGCATGCATTTGAAGAATGGGACGGTCATAGACCAACAAATCCTTATTCAGCAAGTAAATCATCAGCTGAAAGTATATCACTGTCATATGCTAATACTTATAATATTCCATTAATGATTGTAAATAATATGAATATCTTTGGAGAAAGACAACATGTTGAAAAATTTATACCTAGTACAATTAAAAAAATACTTAATAATGAAAAAGTTTTAATACATAGTTATAAAAATAAAAAAAAATCAGGTAGTCGTTTTTATATTCATGCACGAAATGTATGTGAGTCTTTACTTTTTTTAATTCAAAATGGAGAAATAGGTGAAAAATATCACATAGTTGGTGAAAAAGAGGTAGATAATTTAGAATTAGCTAATTTAATTGCTAAGTATATTGGAAAAGATCTGGACTACGAAATGATTGATTTTCATTCTAGTAGACCGGGCCATGATTTAAGATATGCTCTCAAAGATACTAACTTAAACAAACTTGGATGGAATATGCCAAAAAATTTTGAAGAGTCTCTTGAAAAAACAGTTAAATGGACCCTTAATAACTTAAAATGGTTAAATGAAATTAAATAATAAAATTCAATTATTCAAAGTAAGAAATACACCTGGTATTTCAAAAAAAATAGAAAAAGTTTTTAGATCAGGTGAGATAACAGAGGGTAAATATTCTAGAGATTTTGAAGATAAATTATGTAATTATTTTCAAAATAATAATTGTGTCCTTGTTAATAGTGCAACCTCTGCATTAACACTTGCATATAGATTAATTGGATTAAAAAAGAATGATGAGGTGCTTGTGACTCCACTTACATGTATGGCAACAAATCAACCACTTAATAACATTGGTGTTAAATTAAAATTTGTAGATATTGATAAAAATACAGGAAATATTTCATTAAATGATTTAAAAAAAAAGATTTCAGCGAAAACACGCGCAATTTCATTTGTTCATTGGGCTGGAAATCCAGTTGATTTAATTGAATTAAAAAAAATTACAAAAAAATATAAAATACCAATAATTGAGGATGCTGCTCATTCATTTGGAGCAACACTAAGAAATAAAAAAATTGGCACTTTTAATAATTTCACTATTTTTTCTTTTCAAGCAATTAAACATATAACAACAGGTGATGGTGGAATGTTAATTTGTCCAAATAGCATAATAGCTAATAGAGCAAGAAAACTAAGATGGTTTGGTTTAAATAGAAATTTTAAAGGAAATAAATGGAAGCAAGATATTAAAGAAAGTGGATACAAGTTTCATATGAATAACATTTCTTCAGTCATTGGTATTGAGCAACTAAAAAATATAGATAAAATACTATCAATTCATCGAAAAAATGCAACTTATTATAATAATTTTATTTCAAACAAAAAGATACAATTATTAAAATTTAATAAGGAGGCATCATATTGGATTTTTTCTTTACTTGTAGATAATAAAAAGAAATTCATTAGTTATCTCAATAAAAAAAATATTTCATGTGATGAAGTCCATATTAGAAATGATAAATATTCAGTATTCAAAAAATTTTACAATCCAAATTTAAAAAATATGAATTATTTTGAAAAACATATGGTAAATATACCAGTTGGTTGGTGGCTTACAAAAAAAGAAATAAAACAAATAACAAAGGTTATAAACAAATACTAATGTTTAAATACAAAGACATAACTTTAAAACTTCTTGAAGAAAAGTACCTTGAGGACTTAAGGAATCTAAGAAATAATCAAACAACTTGGATGTTTTTAAATGATATAAACTTAATAACAAGGCATCAACAAATTAAATGGTACCAAAATGTAAAAAAAGATACTCTATCATTATGGTTTGTCGTTTTAGATAAAAATGAAAATTTTTTAGGTATAGCTAAAATTTACTCAATAGATAAAATAAATAAAAGTTTAGGCTTAGGTTTAGATATATCAATTGATAAAAGAGGGCAGGGTATAGGAAAAAAAGTTTATTCAGCTTTATTGAAATATTCCTTTGATTATTTGAATATAAATAGAGTTTGGTTACAAGTTTTAAAAACTAATATTACTGCTATTAAATTATACGAGAAAAGTGGTTTCAAAAAAGAAGGTAAATTAGAAAAAGCAATATATAGAAATGGAAAATATATAGATTTACTTTGTTACAGAATATTAAAATCGGAATACCAACACAAATGAAAAAAATAGCTCTTAGAATAGATGATATTGGTGCTTCATCAAAAAAATACGAAGTATATTCAAATTATCCATTCTGTAATTTTCTTTTTATCAAATATATTTATCCTTTCAAAGCTTGGGGACCATATAATGAACTTACTGAAGATGAATGGAAAAAAATTTTTGATATATTAGTAAAATACAATGCAAAATTAACAGTAGGTATTACATCCTCTTGGGTTACTGAAAAAAATGAATTAATACCATTTTATGAAAAATTTCCAAATCAATCTGAAATTTTAAAAAATGCGCAAAAAAATGGCTTAATTGATATAGCTAATCATGGAAATTTACATTGTGTTTTAGGAAAACATTTACCTTTGCCTTTTTCTTCTAATAGGAAGTATCATAGAGAATTTTGGGATTACCTTGAGTACGATGTGCATGATAAAAATTTGAAAAATTCTCAAAATATTCTTAATAATTGGCTAGGCTACAAACCAACACTTCTTATTCCACCTGGTAATGTATATTCTATTAAAACAGTAAAGGCTGCATTAAAATATTCTATTGAATACATTAATTCATATAATACTATTCCATATCAAAGAATAAAGATTATAAATAATAATAATGTTTTTGCTTTTCATGACAAAGATATAAAAGCAATCAACGGTTTTTCCTGGTTGAATAAAAATATTAAAAAACTTGCTCAAAGTAATGACTTAGTATTTGTAAAAGATTTACAACATGAATAGCATTAGAAGATATTTGCTAGATAAAAATTTATTTAAATATAAAATTTATTTTGAAAATATGATTGTCTTAGATGCAGGTGGAACAAAAAAAAATAGAAGAGGTAAATTTAATCCAAAAAAAATAAGATATAAGAAGTGGATTGTTTTAAACATAAACTCTAGAGCAAATCCTGATATAGTTTGTGATGTAAAAGATATACCTGTTCAAAGTAATTATTTTGATACAGTTTTAATGACAGAATTATTAGAGTATTTAATTGATCCAATTTTAGCATTAAAAGAATTAAATAGAGTTTTAAAAAAAAATGGTACACTAATAATATCTGTGCCCTTTGTTCACCCACTTCATGGAGATAAAGATTTAGACAATTATAGATATACTAAAAATTCATTGATTACATTATCAAATAAAGCTGGCTTTAAAGTTGAAAAAATTCAAATAATGGGTTCAACAATCGCTGTAATATATGATATTTTAAGAGTAAACTTATCTTATAATAAAAATTATTTATATAAGTTTTTTTATATTATCCTAATTATATTTAATCCTATAATTAAATTAATTTATAATAAATTTAATTTAACAAATGAATATATAAATACTGGTTATTTTCTAGTTTTAAAAAAATAGAATATGAAAGTATATTTTGAAGTTCCAATATATGAAAGTCCATGGGGTGGAGGTAATCAGTTTATTAAATTGTTAAAAAAAGAATTATTCAAATTAAATTTGTTATCAGATGTCCCTGCTTTTGCGGATATTATCTTTTTTAATAGTCATCATAACGCTAAAAAAGTAATTAAGCTTAAAAGAAAATTTCCTAATAAGCATTTTATACAAAGAATAGATGGCCCAATGAAATATAGAGGTAATGAAGGTGCAAAAACAGATAATCTTATTTATTTTTTAATGAAAAACATTGCAGATGGAGTTATTTTTCAATCTTTTTGGTCAAAAAAACAAAATATTATACAAAGTAATTACTCACACCAAAATGATATTGTTATCACAAACGCTTGCGATGAGGAAATTTTTTATAGAGGGAAATCATCTTTTGGTAGTGGTAAAATTAAATTAGTATCTAGTAGTTGGTCACCTCATATATTGAAAGGTAAGGATGTTATAGAACTCCTTGATAACGAATTAGATTTTAATAAATATTCTATGACATTTATTGGAAATTTAAGCTTCAAACCAAATAATATTTTGCTACTAAAACCAACTAATTCAAATGAACTATCTTCATTACTTAGAAAAAATCATATTTATATTTTACCAAGTAGATTCGAAGCATGTTCCAATAGTCTTCTTGAAGCTCTATCTTGTGGTTTACCTGTTATAGCTAGGGATAATACTAGTAATCCTGAAGTTTTAAATAACAGAGGTTTACTTTTTAAATATTATGATATTTTTGAGAAAATTAATCTAGTAGAAAAAAATTATAAAAAATATTTAAACTTAACTTACTCAAATAAAATACAAGATGTTTTAGATAAATATATTAAGTTTTTTGAAAAAACTAAAAATTTAATTCCTAACAAAAAAATTAAAGCTCAACCTCTTATTTTTTTTAAATTTAAATTTAATTATTTTTCCCATAATACTACTATTACATTTAATATGCGACCTATAAAAAAACCCTGGGGTGGAGGTAATCAATTCTTATTAGATATCACAAATTATTTAAAAGAAAATGGTTATAAAATCTCCTACAAATTATCAAAAAAAACAAAATGTGTTTTTTTAGTTAATTCAAAATCTTTTTTAAAAAAATATAAAGATCGTAAATATAATAGAATTACATTTGGATTAGATGAATTAAAAAAATTCAAAAATCTAAATCCGGATGTTCCTATTATTCAAAGGATAAACCATGACTTTTCTAAAAGTACAAATTTAAATATTTTTAATATTTTTAACAAAGTATCGGAATATTCAGATTATCATATTTTTATATCAGAATGGATCAGTGAAAAATATAAAAATAATAAAAAATGGTTATCTAAAAAAAATTCAATAATACAAAATCAAGCTAATTTTAATATTTTTAATATGACAGGAAAAGTTAAATGGCAAAAAGATAAAAAACTATCCATAATCACTCATCATTTTTCAATTGATATGCATAAAGGTTTTAATATTTATAAAGCTTTAGATAAGTTAATATATGATAATCCTGATTTAAAAGTAGAATTTATTTATATCGGTAATTTACCCAAAGATATTAAATTTAAAGCTACAAAAGTTTACAAACCTATGTTTTCAGAAAAATTAGCCAAAAAATTAAAAGAAAGTCATGTATATATAACAGGTTCTTATAACGAAGTTGGAGGAATGCATTGGGTAGAAGCAATTCAATGTGGATTACCTTTGTTGTATTCTAAAAAAAGTGGTGGTAATATATCAAATGAAGCTCCAAAATATGGTATTAATTTTGATGATGGATTATTAGATTCAATAAATAATATCAAAGAAAAATATGATCAGTTTTATGAAATACTTCTAAACTTAAATAATACTTTTGAAAAAACAATGAATGAAAAATATACGTTATTAATCTCAAGCTTAATTAACAATCAGAAAGTTGAATTATGAAAAAAGCGTTAATTACTGGAGTAACAGGTCAGGATGGCTCTTACTTATCTGAGTTACTGTTATCAAAAAATTACAAAGTAATTGGTATCATAAGAAGATCAAGTTATTTTAATACCTACAGAATTGATCATTTGCTTAAAAATAAAAATTTTAAGTTATTATATGGTGATGTAACTGATTATAAAAGTATTTTTAGTGCTTTAAAAAAATATAAGCCCGACGAAGTATATAATTTAGCGGCACAAAGTCATGTTAAAGTTTCTTTTGATATGCCAGAATATACAACTAATACTAATGCCCTTGGATGTTTAAAAATTTTAGATTCAATAAAAAATCTAGGCTTAGATTGTAAATTTTATCAAGCATCAACTAGTGAATTATATGGAAATTCTCAAGTAAAATTTCAAGATGAAAATACTATTTTTAATCCTCAATCACCATATGCTGTATCAAAACTTTATGCCTTTTTTTCTGTTAAAAATTTTAGAGACTCTTATGGAACGTTTGCTACCAATGGTATATTATTTAATCATGAGTCACCTAGAAGAGGTGATACTTTTGTAACAAAAAAGATATCTTCAGCAGCTGCAAAAATAAAATTAGGACTTTTAGATAAATTAATCATAGGTAATTTAGATTCTAAACGAGACTGGGGTTATGCACCAGAATATGTATATGGAATGTGGAAAATGTTACAAATGAACAAACCTAATGATTATGTACTCGCAACTGGTAAATCATACTCAGTGAGGAATTTTATTGAAGAAAGTTTTAATTACCTTGGTATTAGTATTGCTTGGAAAGGAAGTGGTATAAATGAATATGCAATAAATATTAAAAATAAAAAAAAAATAGTTTCAATTGATAAAAAATATTTTAGACCAAATGACGTAAATTACTTATTAGGTAATCCTAAAAAAGCTAATAAAGAAATAAAATGGAAATCTAAAACTAGTTTCAAAAAACTAGTTAGCATTATGACTGAATATGACTACAATTATTACAAATCAAAAAATTAATAATAAATCTCTTAAGCTTCATTTGGGATGTGGTGATGTTAAAATTCCAAATTATGTAAATATAGACAGTAGAGCTACTGAATCTACTGACTTGGTTCATGATATAACTAATCTTGATATATTCGAAGCTGAAACTGTTGATGAAATTTATGCCTGTCATGTACTTGAACATTTTGGTCGATATCAAGTAAAAACTATTTTAAAAAACTGGAACAAAATATTAAAAAAAAATGGAATTTTAAAAATTGCAGTACCAGATTTTGAATCAATAGTTGATATTTATTCTAAAACTAAAGAAATTTCACTAATAGAGGGTCCGATCATTGGAGGCCAAACTTATGAAAATAATTTTCACTATAATGTTTTTGATTTTAAAAAAATTGAGAAATTATTATTAGAATGTGGTTATATTTCTATTGAAAAATATAACTGGAAACATACTGAACACGCTAATATAGATGATTACTCTCAAGCATATATTCCTCACATGCAAAAAGAAACAGGTACTCTTATAAGTTTAAATGTTAAATGCACAAAGAGATAAATAAAAATAAATTAAGAATATTATTAACTGGGGCAAATGGCTTAGTTGGAAAAAATTTAAAAAATAACTTATTAAAAAAAAAATTTAAAGTTTTTACACCTTCTAAAAAAGATTTAAATTTACTAAATTACAATAAAATTAATAAATATTTAAAAAATAATAAAATTAATTTTATAATCCATGCTGCCTCAAAAGTTGGTGGAATACTAGATAATTCAGTTTACAGAATTGAATATTTGACGAATAATACTCTAATAAATAACAATATCATTACATGTGCTTATAAAAATAAAATAAAATATTTTTTAAATATAGGAAGCTCATGTATGTATCCAGCAAATGTTTCGGGTTATCTTGATGAAAATATGATTAATGATGGTAAATTAGAACCAACAAATGAAGGACATGCTTTTTCTAAATTGTACTCATCTAAGCTATGCACTTTTATCACTGAAGATAATAAAGATTATTTTTATAGGACTTTAATTCCCTGTAATTTATATGGTGATAATGATAATTTTAATTTAGAAAGTTCTCACTTTATACCTGCAATAATAAAAAAAATCAGTCTAGCAAAATTACAAAATAGAAAAGAAGTAATTGTTTGGGGTGACGGCAAACCTAGAAGAGAAATAATGCATGTTCAAGACTTAAGTGATGGTATAATATTTTGTATAAAAAAATTTGAAAAAATGCCAAATGTATTGAATATTGGACCTGGTAATGATCTAAAAATTATTGATTACTATAAAATTGTTTCAAAAATATTAAACCATAAAACTAAGTTTGTATTTGATCTGTCAAAACCTAATGGAATGAAAAGAAAAGTATTAAATGTGCAAAAAATTAATTCTCTTGGGTGGTATAACAAAATTTCTGCTCATAAAGGATTAAAGATTACTACTCTTAAATATTTCAATAATATAAAAAATAATCTATAAATTTATAAATAATTTAATACTCTTTAATTTTAATCTGTGAATAAAGATAACTCTAAAAATAAAATTAATTTAGCAATTGTCCCTAAAGTACATTGGTTTCATGAATATTCTAGAGCTTATGGTAGTCAACATGATTTTAATCATATAAAAAAATGTTTAAATTCATATCAGTTAATAAATAATTATTTTAATTATAAAATTATTTATATAAATAAATTTATTAAAAATTTTGATCAGTTTGATGCAGTTCTTTTTTTAGGCTCTAATGCAATTGTAGATAATTTTTTAAAAAATAATAAAAAAATAAAAAAATATTTATGGGCTTTCAATCAATTTGCATGGGTAAATAATCCAAAAATTTATGATA
>CACBMH010000025.1 GCA_902539825.1 uncultured Alphaproteobacteria bacterium | reverse complement strand
TAGACTTGTGCCGAGGCCCTCATATGGTTTCAACAAAACAAATTGGTAAAGCATTTAAATTAATGAAAGTTGCTGGCGCTTACTGGCGAGGTGATTCATCTAATACAATGCTAACAAGAATTTATGGAACGGCCTGGGCAACAGAAAAGGATCTTGAACAACACCTTTTACAAATTGAAGAAGCAGAAAAAAGAGATCACCGAAAACTAGGAAGAGAAATGGATTTATTTCATTTTCAGGAAGAGGCTCCTGGAGCAGTGTTTTGGCATCCTAAGGGTTGGACATTATTCCAATCGCTAATAAATTATATGCGAAACAGACAAGACAAGGCAGGTTACGTAGAAACTAATACACCAGACATGATGGATAAGTCTCTATGGGAAACGTCTGGTCACTGGGACAAATTTAGTGACATGATGTTTAGAACTGAAGCAAAAGACGATAAAATTTATGCTATCAAACCAATGAATTGCCCTGGTGCTGTAGAAATTTTTAAACAAGGATTAAAAAGTTATAGAGACTTACCATTTCTATTGTCTGAATTCGGAAAAGTACATCGTTATGAACCATCTGGTGCACTTCATGGATTAATGAGGGTAAGAGCATTCACACAAGATGATGCACATATATTTTGTACAGAAGATCAAATTACACAAGAGAGTAAGACGGTATGTGATTTAATACTTAGTATTTATAAGGATTTTGGTTTTGATAATGTTAGAATTAAATTTTCTGATCGTCCTGAAAAACGCGTAGGTGATGATGCTATTTGGGATAAAGCCGAGGCTGCATTAATGCAAGCTATGGAAGCGACAGGTCTTGAGTACACACTCAACCCAGGAGAAGGTGCGTTTTACGGTCCAAAATTAGAGTTTGTTTTACGTGATGCAATTGGTAGAGACTGGCAATGTGGAACACTGCAAGTAGATTTAAATTTACCTGGTAGATTAGGGGCTACTTATATTGGAGAAGATGGTAATAAAAAAATACCAGTCATGTTGCATAGAGCTCTATTTGGTTCCTTAGAGAGATTTACCGGCATTCTAATTGAACATTATGCAGGGCATCTTCCCTTTTGGCTTTCACCATTGCAAGCAGTTGTTGCTACAATTACATCTGATACTGATGAGTATGCATATGAAGTACAAAAAGCATTAGTATCAAAAGGAATTAGGGCCGAAATAGATACACGTAATGAAAAAATTGGTTATAAAATACGTGAACACAGTACTAGTAAAGTGCCAGCAATTATTGCTGTTGGAAAAAAAGAAGCTCAAGATAAAACAGTGTCCGTTAGAAGAATTGGATCTTCTGAAACAAAGACCTTTAAATTAGAAGATATTGTTACTAGCTTATCTAAAGAAGCAAAATCACCAATAGAATAAAAAATGAATAACATGCAAGGTAAGTTTCCAAGTACAAGACTTAGACGTAATAGAATGAAAGAATTTTCTCGCCGTTTAATTGCTGAAAATACACTTAGTGTTAATGATTTAATCTTGCCTCTATTTGTATGCGAAGGAAACAATGTTAATGATCCTATTAATTCGATGCCTGGTGTAAGCAGATACTCTATTGATAAACTTTTAAGTGAAGTAGAAAAAGCTGTTAAATTTAATATTCCTGCTATTGCAATTTTTCCGCAAATTGAAAGTGGTCTTAAAAATTCTGAGGGAAGTTTAGCTGTTGATGAAAACAATTTGGTGTGCAGATCCATTAAAAGTATCAAAAAAATTTTTCCAAATGTTGGTATCGTATGTGATGTTGCGTTAGATCCTTTTACGGACCATGGGCATGATGGTTTAGTTATAAATGATAAAATAGATAATGATAAAACTTTGGAGGTTTTGGAACAACAAGCTCTAGTCCAAGCGAATGCTGGTTGTGATGTAATTGCCCCATCAGATATGATGGACGGTAGGGTTGGAAGAATAAGAAGTGCGTTAGATTCAAATAATTTAACTGATACCCTAATACTTTCTTATGCTGCAAAATACGCTTCAGGTTTTTATGGACCTTTTAGAGATGCTATAGGTTCTGGTTCTAGTTTAGGTAAAGATGGTAAATTAACATATCAAATGGATCCATCAAACAGTGAGGAAGCGATTAGAGAAGTTGGATTAGATATAAGTGAAGGAGCAGATATGGTAATGGTTAAGCCTGGTATGCCCTATCTTGATATTATTTCTAGAATAAAATCAGAATTTAAAGTTCCAACTTTTGCCTACCAAGTATCTGGTGAATATTCGATGATAAAAGAATCAATTAATAAAGGTTGGCTCAATGAAAAAGTTATAATGGAATCTCTTTTATCTTTTAAAAGAGCTGGGGCAAATGGTATACTAACTTACTTTGCATTAGAAGCTGCTGAAAAATTAAAAAATGAATAACATTCAATTTGAAAAAAGGAAATCTATAGAACAAGTTGAGGAGTCAAATGAGCTTGCTCCAAAATTTGACTCAAATGGGCTTATACCAGTTGTAACAACAGATTTTTCATCTGGTGAACTACTTATGCAAGGTTATATGAATGAAGAAGCTTTCAAAAAAACTATAAGTTTGGGCGAAGCTGTTTATTTTTCTAGAAGTAGAAATACACTTTGGCATAAGGGTAAAACAAGTGGATTAACGCAGAAGATAAAAGAAATAAGAATTGATGATGATCAAGATTGCGTTTGGTTAAGGGTTGATGTCAAAGGTGGTGCTAGCTGTCATGTAGGATATAGATCATGTTTTTATAGAAGTATTCCATTGGATAATTCTAGCTCTAAAGTTGTTCTTAAATTTGAAGAGAAAGAAAAAGTTTTTGATCCTGAAGAAGTATATAAAGGTGCCCCAAATCCTACTAAACTATAATGTCAGACAAATTAAAGTTTATTGAGACTAGTAAACTTCCAACAGATATTGGGGAGTTCACTGTACATGCCTTTACAGATGAAAATGAATCTAAAGATCATTTAGCAATATGTATGGGTGACTTGCTTACCGATGAGCCAGTTTTATCAAGAATTCATTCGCAGTGTATTACAGGGGAATCTTTTTTTAGTATGAGATGTGATTGTAGATTCCAACTAACTGAATCATTAAAACAAATTGCTCAAAATGGAAGAGGGGTTATTTTTTATCTTCAACAAGAAGGAAGAGGCATTGGTCTTTCAAACAAAATTAAAGCATATAGTTTACAAGATAAGGGACTAGATACCGTTGAAGCTAATCATCAATTGGGTTTCAAAGATGATGAGAGAACATATGAAAATATTGCTGGAATGGTAAAATATTTAGCAATCAAAGAATTAGATTTGATGACCAATAATCCAAAAAAAATAAAAGCGCTTGAAGATATGGGTATCAAAGTAAATCAAAGAATTCCTATTTTCTCAGACACCAATAAGTATAATGAAAAATATATCTCAACTAAGAAAAGTAAACTTGGTCATTTAATCTAAGTGGAAGCAGATAATTTAATAAAAAAACTCAATATGATAAGTCATCCTGAAGGAGGACATTATGTTGAAAATTTTAAGAACGAAAATATTAGTCAAATTTATTACTTATTAAAGAGGAACGAAAAATCGCACTGGCATCGATTAACTAAAAATGAAATATTACATTTTTATTCTGGAGATCCTCTAGAAGTTTTCACATCAAATGACGGAATTAATTATGAAGTCTTTTCTTTAGGGTCAGATAATAATTATATTTACACCGTAACAGCGAACACATGGTTCGCTATGAGATCTTCTGGTGCTTTCAGTTTAATTGGATGCACTGTCGCACCTGCTTTTGATTTTGATGATTTTGAACTTGCACCTGCGACGTGGCGACCTGAAAATTTCAAAATTGAGTTATAGTTTTCACTTTTCTTTAATTTAAATTCTTTATATATTAGAATTAAATAACGGAGGTTCTAAATGGATGCAGAGAGTAAATGCCCTGTGATGCACGGAGCAATTACAAAAAATATGGGAGAAGGTACATCAAACCGCGAATGGTGGCCAAATCAACTTAACTTAAACATACTTCATCAACATGATCGTAAATCAGATCCAATGGAAGCTGGATTTAACTATAGAGAAGAGTTCAAAAAATTAGATTATGCTGCATTAAAAAAAGACCTCCATAATCTGATGACTGATTCTCAAGATTGGTGGCCAGCTGATTATGGTCATTATGGTGGTTTCTTCATTCGTATGACATGGCATGCTGCTGGAACTTATAGAACTGGTGATGGCCGTGGTGGTGGTGGAACAGGAGCTCAACGTTTTGCCCCTTTAAATAGTTGGCCAGATAATGGTAACTTAGATAAGGCAAGAAGGCTTCTTTGGCCAATAAAGAAAAAATATGGAAATAAAATTAGTTGGGCTGATTTATTTATTTTAACAGGTAACGTCGCAATTGAATCTATGGGAGGTAAAACTTTTGGATTTAGTGGTGGACGTCCTGACATTTGGGCACCAGAAGAAGATATTTACTGGGGTGTTGAAGAAGAATGGCTTCAAAATAAAAGGTATACTGGTGATAGAATTTTGGATAATCCTCTTGCAGCAGTACAAATGGGATTGATTTACGTAAACCCTGAAGGACCAGATGGAAAAGCTGATCCACTTGCTAGTGCAAAAGATATAAGAGAAACTTTTGCAAGAATGGCAATGAATGATACTGAAACTGTAGCGCTAACTGCAGGTGGACATACTTTTGGTAAAGCACATGGTGCTGGTGATCCAGCTCTAGTTGGAGCAGAACCTGAAGGTGCTCCTTTAGAACAAATGGGTTTAGGTTGGAATAACTTGCATGGTTCAGGTGTTGGCCGTGATACTACAACAAGTGGTATAGAAGGTCCATGGACACCTAATCCAACTCAGTGGGATAATGGATACTTTGATATGCTTCTTGGTTACGAATGGAAGTTAGTAAAAAGTCCAGCAGGTGCTCAAATCTGGCATGCGATTAATCAAAAAGAGGAACATATGGCTCCTCAAGTTGATGATCCATCAGTAAAAGTTCCTACAATGATGACAACAGCAGATATGGCAATGCGTGAAGATCCTGAATACAGAAAAGTATCAGAAAAATTTCACAAAGACCCAGAATATTTTGCTGATCAATTTGCTAGGGCTTGGTTTAAACTTCTACATCGAGATATGGGTCCAAAAACAAGATATATGGGACCAGAAGTTCCAGAGGAGGAATTGATTTGGCAAGACCCTGTGCCTCAAGGTCATTCAAACTATGATGTTGAAAAAGTAAAAGCTAAAATTTTAAGTTGTGGTTTAACCACTCAAGAAATGGTTGAAACTGCTTGGGCGAGTGCTTCTACATTTAGAGGATCAGATATGAGAGGTGGAGCTAATGGAGCAAGAATTAGACTTTCTCCTCAAAAAGATTGGGAAGTTAATAAACCAGAGCAATTAAAAAAAGTTCTTGGTATTCTTGAACCTATTGCGAAAGAAACAGGAGCTTCAGTAGCTGATGTAATTGTCCTTGCTGGTAATGTGGGTGTGGAACAAGCAACTGGAATGGAAGTACCTTTTACTCCAGGTAGAGGTGACACCACTCAAGATAAAACTGATGTTGATTCATTTTCAGTTTTAGAACCAGAAGCAGATGCTTTTCGTAATTATTTAAAAATGAATTATGATGTCACTGCTGAAGAATTAATGTTGGATAAGGCACAACTATTAGGGCTTACTGCTCCTGAAATGACAGTACTTGTTGGCGGTATGAGATCTTTAGGAATTAGCTCAGATCAAAGAGGATTATTTGTTGACACAAAAGGTAAGTTAACAAATGATTTTTTTGATAAGCTTTTAGATATGGGTGTTAGTTGGAAGCCAACTGGAAGTAATTCATATGAAGCTACAGATAAAATTACAGGGGAAAAAGTAAGAACTGCATCTAGGGTAGATCTTGTTTTTGGATCGAATTCTCAATTAAGAGCAATAGCAGAACTTTATGCAAGTGATGATAGTGAAGAAAAAATGAAAAAAGACTTCATTAAAGCTTGGAACAAAGTGATGAATGCAGATCGTTTCGATTTAGAACAATAAAAATAATTTAAATTAATTTAAAAGTGGAACTTTAAGTTCCACTTTTTTTATTTTGGCATATTGGTTGCCCCAGTTTCTAATGAAATTATTTTGCCATCTTTATATTTGTATACTGCCATCACAGCTTGTGTGTTGCCATCTTTAAAAGTAACGAAAGAGTGATGTATCCCAATCTCATCATTTTCGTATACAATTCTAGACTTATCATCATTAATGTCGTCACTCATAGCCCAGCCTATAACGTCGGACTTTGATAAAACATTACCACTAGAATGCATTGTAAATTTGAAATCATCATGGATAATTTCGTTCATTCCTGCTTCATCTTTTTCATTAAAAACCTTCATGTATTTTTCTAGTATTGACATATTTTCTCCTAGCAAAAGTAAAGTATATAGGAATTTTTTTTTAACAAGTATTTAATTATCTTTCTTTAATGTAAGGTTGCCCAATAGCATTAGGAGCTATGGCCTTACCAACAAAACCTGCAAGTAAAACAACTGTTAATACATATGGTATTGCCTGAATTAACTGTACCGGTATTTCACCTACTGCAGGTAATTCAACTCCCTGCAATCTAATTTGAAGAGCATCAGTAAATCCAAAAAGTAAACAAGCAACTAGGGCAGTTTTAGGATGCCACTTTCCAAAGATCATTGCAGCTAAAGCTAAGTATCCTCTTCCCGCTGACATTTCTCTAAAGAAATTTGCATTAACTGCTGTTGATAAGTGTGCACCTGCAAAAGCAATTAAAACACCGTTGATTGCTAGCGCTTTATATCTCATGGCAAAAACATTAATACCAGCTGTATCAACAGCACTTGGATTTTCTCCTACCGCTCTTAGTCTTAGTCCAAAACTAGTTTTAAAAACAACCCAAAACACTAAGGGGACTGAAAGATAAGCTAGATAAACAAAAATATAATGTCCACTTAATATATCACTATAAATTGTTCCTATTATTGGTACATCTCTTAAACTCTCAGCAAAAGGAAGGTTAACTTCTAAAAAACGCTGATCTTCATTAAGCGTTGGTGTTAAACCTGCTTGTCCAAACCAAGCCGCTGCTAATGCTGTGGTTAAACCAATTATTAAAATATTGATTGCAACACAGGATACGACTTGATCGCCTTTATATGTAACAGATGCAAAACCATGTAACATAGATAAACTTACACATGCTATAATTGCTAGTAATAAACCTAACCAAGGATTGCCTAAAAAATAGGAACCTACTGCTGCAACAAAAGCAGCCATAAGCATTTTTCCCTCTAAACTAAAATCAATAACACCAGATCGTTCTGCAAATATTCCAGCCATCGCTGCAAAAACTAAAGGTGTTGAAATTCTTAAAGTAGAATTAATCAAAGAAGCAATGTCAGATAAAAATTCCATTATGCACTCGCCTTTATGTTCAGTCTATTGACAAAGAAGCTTTCAATTTGTGGTCTAAATAAATTTTCTAAAGCTCCACTGAATAAAATAATTACTCCCTGAACAGCAACAAACATATATCTAGTTATGTTTGGCATATCAAAAGTAACTTCAGAGCCTCCCTGGTATAAAATACCAAATAAAAAAGCAGCTGGGAAAATTCCTATTGGATGATTTCTTCCCATTAATGCAACTGCAATTCCAGTGAAGCCATAACCAGCAGGAAATCCTGCTACTATTTTATGGTGAACCCCTAATATTTCATTAACACCTAGTAATCCCGCCAAGCCTCCAGAAATGCACATTGCTATGATTATATTTTTATATGGAGAAATGCCTGCATAAATTGCTGCTTGTGTATTGTGCCCCACAGCCCTCATTTCATAACCCCATCTTGTTTTCCAAACTAAGAACCATACAAAAACTGAAGCCAAAATTGCTAGTAAAAAAGAAATATTTAATGGAGAGTATCTTATTTTAATTCCAAGCAGACCAGCAAAATCTTTAAAACTTGGAAACCATTGTTCTTTTGGTAAAGCAACAGTATGTGGTCCCATTTGTGCCGTATCTCTTATTACATCGACTAATAAGAATACCATTAATGATGCTGCTATAAAATTAAACATGATGGTGGTAATTACTACGTGACTACCTCTAGTTGCCTGAAGGTATGCAGGTATAAATGCCCAAGCTGCACCAAAAACAACAGCGCCGGCGATAGATAATAACCACACTATTGGCACAGGTAAAAAACTAAAATTTATCGCAACTAAAAAAACACCGAGACCACCAATATAGGCTTGGCCCTCTCCACCAATATTGAAAAGTCTACAATGAAATGCGACAGCAAATGCTAAACCAGTAAATACAAAATTTGTAGTATAGTAAAGTGTATACGCAAAACCTTCAATATAACCAAAAGAACCATAAATGATTAATCTTACTGCCTCATAGGGATTTTCTCCTGCGATGAATATAAACAGGCCTGAAACAAGTAAAGCTAAAGTTAAATTTACAAGTGGAACAATAAGATTTGAAGCCCACCAAGGTACTTTGGATTTGTCAACTGGCGCCATTACACTACTCCTGCCATCAACAAACCTAACTCACGGTCAGTTACATTTTTATTATCTTTTTCACCAACTATCTTTCCATCAAACATTACAACAATTCTATCCGACAATGAAAGCACTTCATCTAATTCAACAGATACCAAAAGTATCGCCGCCCCTCTGTCTCTCATATCTATCAATCTTTGATGAATAAATTCAATTGCACCAATGTCTACACCTCTCGTTGGCTGACCAACTAATAATACTTTTGGATTTTCATTTAGTTCTCTACTTAAAATTATCTTTTGTTGGTTCCCCCCAGAAAAATTGGATGTAATTAAGTTTGGTGATTGAGGTCTTACATCATATTCTTCCATTATTTTCTTAGAATGAGAAATTATATCTCTATGATTTAAGACAGATGACTTTGAAAAAGGTTGTTGATCATGGTAACCAAAAATTAAATTTTCATAGGCTTTAAAATCTGTAACTAAGCCCATCCTCTGTCTATCCTCAGGAACATGGGCTAACCCTTTGTCTTTTAGCTTCCTTGGATCCAAAAAATTTTGTCTATCCGATACTTTTTTTCCTTCTAAATATATTTCTCCAGACTCAACTTTTCTTATACCAGAGAGTGCCTCTAATAATTCTGTTTGTCCATTTCCAGTGACACCCGCTAAGCCTAATATTTCTCCTGAACGAATTTCTAAGTCAACATTCTTTACTCTTGTTACGTCAAGATCATCTTTAACTGTAAGATTCTTAACTTTAAATAAAACTTCTCCTGCTTTTACTTCAGATTTATCAAGTCTTAGTAATACACTTCTTCCAACCATCATCTCAGCCAATTGTTCTTTATTTGTATTTTCTGTTTTGGTGTGACCCACCATTTCACCTTGACGCATCACAGAAACTTCACTTGTTAAATCCATTATTTCAATTAATTTGTGTGTAATCAAAACTATTGTTTTGCCTTCTTCTTTCAAGGATCGTAATATTTTAAAAAGCTCATCAACTTCTTGAGGTGTTAAAACACCTGTTGGTTCATCAAGTATAAGAATTTCCGCACCTCTATATAGTGACTTTAAAATTTCAACTCTTTGACGGAAACCAACTGATAAATCAGAAATGGTAGAGTTAAGATCAATGTTTAATTTGTATGTGTCACATAAATCTTTTAAATCTTTTTTTGCTTTTTCTAAATTTTTTCCAAATACGAGTTCGCCTTCAAATCCTAGAATAATATTTTCTAAAACTGTAAAATTTTCTACCAACATAAAATGTTGGTGCACCATACCAATACCATTGATAATTGAATCTTTTGGTGATCTAAGATTTATTTCTTTACCATTTACTTTTATTGTTCCTGAGTTGGCTTGATAGAGGCCAAAAACGATACTCATTAAGGTTGACTTACCTGCACCGTTTTCTCCAATTATTCCATGGATTGTCCCTTTGTTAATTGTAAGATTTATATTCTTGTTGGCGTGAACGTGGCCAAAAGATTTATTTATATTTGTTAGTTCTAGGATAGGTGAGACCATAAAATTGTTTAGATCTTAGGTCTCACCTGATGTTTAAATTAGTTCTATTACTCTTGTGACCAGTCAGCTACTTCCATAGAGCCACTCACAATATCTGCTGCTGCTGCTTCTACAGCTGATGCCATTTCAGAAGTTACCATGCCGTCTTCAGTAGCATAACCAACCATACCTTCTGCTAAACCAAGAATGTGAATTCCTGACTCGAAAGTACCAGCTTCTGTTTTTTGAGCTTGTTCAAAAATTGTTAAGTCCAAGCGCTTTAACATAGAAGTAAGCATGTTGCCTGGGTGCATCCAGTTTTGATTTGTATCAACGCCGATACCCATAA
>CACBMH010000024.1 GCA_902539825.1 uncultured Alphaproteobacteria bacterium | reverse complement strand
TGGATATTTAGAAATTCATAATGATAATTTAATCATTATTTCTGCAAGTGGAATTTTAGGATTTTCAAATATTGAAATAAATAAAATAAAGAGTGATCTTTTTTTTCAACAAATTAAAACAAATATCAGCGAATTTATTGGTATAGAGCAATTTAAAAAATCCCGAATTCATGATTTTGATTGGCTTGAAGGAGGATGGTTTTCTGTAAAAGACATTGAAATTTACAATGATGAAATTTATGTTTCTTATACAAGAGAAGTTTCTAATAATTGTTGGAATACGAGTTTAATTTATGGAAAAATGAATTATCAATTTATTGAATTTAATAATTTTTTTACTTCCGAAGAGTGTGTACATTTTTATGATAATATTGATGAAGAATTTAATGCTCATCAATCAGGTGGTAGAGTAATTAGTTTAGAAAATGATAAAGTATATTTTTCTACTGGTGATTTTAGAAGCAGGCATCGAACTCAAAAAATAGATAGTATGTTTGGTAAAGTTATTGAGATCGATAAAGTTTCTAAAAATTATAAAGTAATTAGTATGGGTCATAGGAACCCCCAAGGTTTATATTATAATAAAGAAGATAATTTTTTAATAGAAGCTGAGCACGGACCTCAAGGTGGAGATGAAATAAATATAATTAAACTAAATCAAAAAGAAATACCAAATTATGGATGGGCAATTTCTAGCTATGGAGAACATTATGGTGGTGCGAATGCTTCATATAATCAGAAAACATATGAAAAATATCCACTTTACAAATCTCATACTGATTATGGTTTTATTGAGCCAATTAAATATTTTGTTCCTTCAATTGGCATTTCACAGATTGTAGGTTTAGATAAAAAAAACCATTATGTTGTTGCTTCATTAAAAGATAGTTCACTTTATTTTTTTGAACTAAAGGATAATAAAGAAATAATAAATATAAAAAGAATTGAAATAGGTGAGAGAATTAGAGATATGATTAAGTATAATAATGAATTATATTTATTTTTAGAAGATACGGCATCATTTGCACAAGTAATTTTAAAATAATTTGTGTTAAAAATAAATGATAAATGGGTTTGGGATTTCTGGTTAGCAAATGATAATAACAAATGGTACTGTTATTTTTTACAAGCAGATAAATCATTAAAAGATCCAGATTTACGACATAATAATGTTACTCAAGGTCTTGCTACCTCGAAAGATTTAATCAACTGGGAGTATTATGGAACAGTTTTAACACCTTCAAAAAAAGAAAATTTTGATGATTACACAGTGTGGACAGGATCAATATTAAAAGATAATTCTAAATGGCATTACTTCTATACTGGAAGAAATAAAAAAGAAAAAGGTGTTAAGCAAAGAATAGGTCATGCAGTAGGTAATTCCCCCTACTCTTTTGAAAGATGTGGTAATGGATTAGCTTTAGATTTAGATCCAGATATTTACTTGGAATTTACTGAAAATGGGTTTTGGAAAGATCAAGCTATGAGAGATCCATGGGTAATGAAACATCCTAAAGAAAATAAATATATTATGGCCTACACAGCAAGAGCATCAATAGATGATGATCCTTACCAATGTGGAGTTATAGGGATGGCAGAATCAATCAATCTTTATGATTGGAAATCAAGCAAACCACTTTTTGGAGGATTATTTAGTCAACTTGAAGTACCTCAAATATTTCAAGTAAATAATAAATGGTATTGTTTATTTTGTAATCATCCTGAAGATTGGTCTGATGAATTTAAAAAAAATTATAACGGTCCTATTAGACGAGGTACGCATTATTTAATATCAGATAACTTTGATGGACCATGGGAAATTGCTCCAGGATCTTTTTTAACTTCAGAAGCTGAAGTAGAATTATATGCTGGAAGAATTTTACAAATAGAAAATAATTATTTTTTTATGGCTTTTTTACATGATGATAAAGACGGAAATTTTATTGGTGAGATTTCAGATCCTATACCTTTGTCTTTTAATTCTGATGGAATTATGAGTTTAAATATCTAGATATAATTTTTCCAAGAATATTCAGGTTTGAAACCTAAAATACTCTTTGCTTTCTCATTACTCAATAGTGTTTTATTTTTTCCAATATCTCCTTTAATATTAATTTTTGGAAATACTTTGTCTAAAAGAGATTTATTATCTTCTTCCATAACCGTATCATCAGCAGCTATAATAAAATGATCTGCACCTTTTAATTTGCATTCCATAGCTAACAAACAAGCTTGTGCAACATCTCTAGCATCAATATAGCCCCAAAAATTCCATTTTCTTAAAAATGGATCATTTTGAAATGATTTAAAGTTTTTATAATCATGTTCTTCCATAATATTAGAATAACGGAGACCAATAATTTTCATTTCAGGATTTCTTCTACAAAATTGTCTTGCCATTTCTTCACCCATTACTTTTGAAAGTGAATAGCTTGACTCTGGACGAGGGGCATATTCTTCATCTACAGGTACATAAGGTGGGTAAGTATCAAAAGGTAAACCAAGAACAGTTTCACTTGATGCCCATACAATATTATTTATTTTCATAACTTTAGCTGCTTGGAATATATTATAGGTACTTAAAGTATTTGCTCTGAATGTTTTATGATTAGTCTCTAAGCCAGATGCTGGAATTGCTGCTTGATGTATAACTGCATCTATTCCATTAATACGATCATCTATTTCAGATACAGACTCCATTGCTTCTCCAAAATTTTCTAAATCTACTTTAGTAAAAGGAACTTCCAATTCTGGGTGATTGACTAAATCTACATTAAAGACATTATAATTTTTTTTTAATAATAGTTTTATTGTTGCTCTGCCTGCCTTACCTGACCCACCTGTTACTAAAATATTATTCATTAAATATTATTTTAATAATTTTTTACAAAGAATCATTAAAATTTTGATAAAAATATTAAAAAGGAGATTATATGAATGAATTGGTCAATGAAGCTGGGGGAAATTTAGCATTTTTATTCCATGTTTTGTTTATGCTCTTTAATTTATTTATTATTTATCAGTTTTATTTTAACGATAAATTTTTTAATGAATTAGGATTTTCAAATGAAGAACCTAAATTGGTTTTCAGAGGTCCATTAGGCGCAGTTTTTCTAACAATGCTTTTAATGTCTATATTGTTAACTTTTGATGTAACTGGAAATACTTATGAAGAAAATGTAGTACAATATAAATTTTGGTATTCATTTTTATTTATGCTTATGGCAATAGCTTTAATTAGCTCAGTAGTTAGGTATTTTAATCTTGTAAACAACTATGGAATTAAACTAAATATAAGAGGTGTCATTTTTCCATTAGTTGGACTCGTTTTAATAATTCTTAGAACAATATTTGAAGGTTATTAATAAATTACAAGCGGTTTAATAACCGCTTGTTTTAATTAAAATAACTTCTTATTCTATTTCTAGATGCAAAATGTAAAATTAAAGAAACTATAAATAAAAATAGAACAAAATAGTATTCTCTATATTCAACTTGACTCGTGTAAAAAACAAATAAACAACAAATTGTAAATGATTTAATATAAATTTCTAAAAACTGAATAGGATAAAGTTTTTCTGATTGAAGAAAAAGATATCTAAAACCAAAGTAAGCAAAAGTTAGAAAAACAGCTAATCTAACTGAAGTAATTCTATGATATGGTATTTCTTGTTTTTCAACTATAATAAATGGAAAATAGATAGTTACACCCATAATCTCTGCAATTATAAATACTATTGCCCATAAGCTTAATAAACCAATGATAATTTTAGCTAAAGTTTTTACCATAATAAAATTTATGGTCTTTTTTTTACAAGGGTTTAGACCAACCTATTTTAATATTTTAACTAAATTTTAATAAAAAATACATAAAAATATTGATTTGATTGCAGAAAACTAAGTTAATTCTTATCTAAAATTATCTTTAATTGGAGAAAAATATAAAAGAATCAAAATTGCGCCACTAATCAATCCACCAATTTGATCTAGCATACCACTAAAAGCAGTATAGATAACAGAACCACTAAAATAATTTAGAACTATGCCAGCTACTACTAAAAATAAATACAATGGTTTGCTGTAAGAGATAAATCTATAAAGTAAATTTAAAGTAAATAGATATAGAAAGAATAAACTAATAGATACTATTCGAGAAAAATTTTCAAAATTAGATAATAATCCATCATTTAAATTTTCATAAATATTAGAAATTTCTGATGGTTGATACATAGATGATATAACCATTAAAATTATAACAATAAAGTCTGCTAAAATTAAATTTTTAAAAATTTTTTCAATTTCCATTATCATATAGATAGGCTAGCTAATGTATAAAATAAAGCTAAATAATAATTATAATGAAGAAATGATTTTAAAAATCAGATATAGATTTATTTTTTATATTAATTTATATTGATTGAATTACATCTGAAGAATGAATAGTTACTCTTTGTTCACAATTTTTTGCAAATTCATCTAAATCATCTCTAAAATAGCTTCTATTATTTTGAGCAAGCATAAAATGATTATCTATTCCAGCCTGGTTTTCATAAATTTCTGTTAAAATAAGAGCTATGTTTCCTGTCTCGGCTCCTTCTTTAAATTCAGGTCCAATTGACCAATTTAATACTATAAGAGCCTTTTCTCCTTCTTTAGTGTGTGTTTCATTCATCCATTTAACATGATCTTCAGCTACTCGCTTTGCAACATCTGAAAATTCAGGTTTAAAAATCCATATAAATTGAAGTTGTTTTTTATTTTGGTACATATTTTTCCTTCTTTATTTTAGAATTTTAACAAATTTTTTTATTGTTGAGAATTATTTTCAAGTGTTTGAACGTGTATATCTAAGTTTTCAATCAAATTGTTTTGACCATTATGTCCGTAGAAAACCCCTTTTATAGGTGCAGCTTCACTTGCATCAAGGCCACAAGATACCCTTATATATCTTTCATCAGGGCTACAACCATTTGTAGGATCAAAACCAACCCAACCAAGATCATCTATAAAAAATTCTGCCCATGCATGTGTTGACTGAAATTCTGATGAATGTGAATTATTATGCATATAACCGTTAACATATCTAGCAGGTATATTGATTGATCTAGCAGCTGACACCATTATGTGTGCTTGATCCTGACATACACCTTTTTTTTGATTATAAGCTACCTGAGCTGTTGTTTCATTATTTGTTGAAAGAGGTTTATATTCAACTTTTTCTCTTACTAAATTCATTAAATTGTGAGAAATAAGTAATCTTTCATCATTGTTAAAACCATTTTTTGCTTCTAAAGCTAAATTTTTTATGTCTACATCTGGAATAGTTAAATTTGAATTCCTTAAATAAACACATGGATCTAATTTATCATCTGGGTTAAAATAAATCCCTTTTGTATCAAAAGTTTCTACTTTACCAAGAACAGTAAACTGAATTTTTTTTACTTTTTTTAAACTAGTAAAACTTTGTATATTATTTGCTTCTCCATCTTTATAGACTGCAGATTTTTCTGCAGAGTCATGATGAACATTCCAATCTAGAATTTTTAAACCATTATATTCAGATGGATAAAGTTTAGTTGATTGTATAAGACCAGCTACAGGATTTTTATATTCATATTTAGTTGTATGCTCAATTATTATTTCCATTAATTAAAAAACTCCTTTTGAATATCAGAATCTACGCTTGAAATTTTATTAATAAATTGTGTAACAAATTCATGAAGGCCAAAATCAACAATTGACTCTATTTTCTCTTCTTGAATTTTAATATTAAGATCTTTTAAGGTATTATAAATTTTATTAACTTTCTCAGGACTGCAAGTCAAATTTGTTAAGTGTTTTACAATGTTTTGTATACAAAAACTAAGTGATCTTGGACAATCACTGTTTAATACTAAAAAATCAGCTATTTTTGTAGAAGTAACATCACCATCGTATGCCCAACGAAAAGCTCTAAAAGATGATAAAGATCTAAGGAGTATACTCCATTGCATATTATCAATATTACCTCCAATATATTGAGGTTTAGGTAGTAAAACAAAATATTTAACATCTAATAATCTTGCAGAATTATCTGCCCTTTCAACAAATAATCCTAAATAAAGAAAGTTATAACCATCGTTTCTTAATAAAGAACTTAATGAACCTCTAAATAAATTTACTTGTTCGATAGTCCATTCAGTTAAATTAGGAAGGTCTGATGCATTAAAATTATTATTTTTTAATTTTAAAATTTCTTGATAAGTTTTGTTAATAGCTAGCCAAGATTCAGGTGTGAATGAAGTTCTTACAACTAAAGCATTACTTCTAGCATTAAGAATACAATTAAAAACAGATGATGGATTATCTTCATCAAAAAATAAATAATCTTCAACTTTTTTTTGTTCAATAATATTATATTTATTCTTGTATCCTTGTATTGCGCCTGCAGCAGCTAAAACAGATTCCCACTCATTATTGTATCCATTTGGATTAGGAAATAATGACATTCTATAACCTACATCTAAGAGTCTAGCATTAGTCTCAGCTCTCTCCATATATCTACTAATCCAGTAAAGATACTCAGCTGTTCTACTTAACATTGTATCTCATTCCGCTAAAACCCATGTATCTTTGACTCCACCACCTTGACTTGAATTAACAACGAAAGATCCCTCGTTCATTGCAACTCTTGTTAATCCTCCAGAACTTAATTGTGCATTTTCTCCCATTAAACAAAAAGGTCTCAAATCAACTCTTCTTCCTTCAACTTGATTTTTTATCAAAGTTGGAGAGAATGATAGATCTAAGAGAGGTTGCGCAATATACCCCCGAGGATTTGCGGAAAGTTTTCTTCTAAATTCTTCAATTGAGGATTTAGAGGATTTTGGACCTATTAGCATCCCGTATCCTCCAGAGCCATCAACTTCTTTTACAACAAGATCAGATAAGTTATCTAATACATAATTAAGATCATCATCTTTGTCACAACTCCATGTTTGAACATTTTCTAATATTGGTTGTTCTCCTAAATAAAATTTTATCATTTCTGGAACATAAATATAAATTGCTTTGTCATCTGCGATACCAGCACCCGGAGCTGAACAAATATTTACTCCTCCAGTTCTATACACATCCATAATTCCAGGAATTCCAATTACTGAATTTGGGCTAAAACAAAGAGGATCTAAAAAATCATCATCTATCCTTCTATATACAACATCTACTTTTTTGGGACCATCCACGGTTTTCATGTATAGAAATTCACCCTCAACAAACAAATCAGTAGACTCTACCATTTCAATACCCATTTGATCGGATAGAAAACTATGTTCATAATAAGCACTATTCAATGGACCAGGTGTAAGAAGAACACATACTGGCTCAGATGTGTTGCATTTTATTGGAGCTAAACTCATTAAAGTCTGAAGTAATCTAGTTGGATAATCATCAATAGGTGTAACTCGATTTGTATGAAATAAATCAGGAAACATTCTCATCATTATTTCTCTATTTTCTAACATGTATGATACACCGCTAGGTGTTCTACAATTATCTTCTAAAACAAAATACTCATTATAATTTGTTCTTACTAAATCTATACCTACTATTGGACTATAAATTGATCTAGGTGGTGTAAAACCAAACATTGAAACTTCGTAAGATTTTTTTTTAAAAATTAATTCTTTAGGTATAATATTAGCTTTTATTATTTCTCCTTGATTATAAATGTCTGCTAAAAAAGCATTTAAAGCTTTCGCTCTTTGAATTACTCCTTTTTCTAATTTAGACCATTCACTAAAAGTAAAAATTCTTGGAATTAAATCAAATGGTATTATTCTCTCTCTTGCTGTTTCACTATTAGTTGAGAATGTTATTCCTATATTTCTAAAATGAGTCTCAGCCTCAGCATTTTTTTCATTAATCACTTTAGCAGTCATTTTTTCTAACCATTCATTTATATTGTTATAATGATTTCTGATTAGACTCTCAGATTGATACATTTCATTAAACATATTTAGTACGATGAAATGAATGAAGTATTTATAAATCCAAACTTAATACCTATCATATTTAATAACAGTCCTTTCAATCTGTTATAGTTCATGCTTAGCTATGGATTTTTATAAGATCCGCGTTCCTTCAGCTTTAGCTTACTTCCGATCTGTTAAAAACAGATTGAACGATTTAATAACTTGCATGCGTTCCTTCAACTTTCGTCTACTTCCGTTTTGAATTATTCAAAATGAACGATGTAAAATTAATAATAAAAATTATTTATATTTAAATTGATTATGATAATATTTAGATATGCAAAAAATGCATATATAAAAAAATAGCTAAATTGCTTACTAAGAGAAGTCTTTTAATGACTTATTTAAACAAATATATGAAAAATAACCTGTGCAGATTAACCAGATAATTAACACTATAGTATCATTTATAATTAAATTTATTTCAGATTTAGTAACTAATCTCAATGTTGTTGCTGACCATATTACGGTAAAAAAAATAGTTAAGTTTCGATAAGATTTTACTCTTAATGGATGAACAAATTTAAAAGGAATAAAAGTTAATATTGATAAAATAATAATTACAATAAGATTTATCCAAACATTTGTATTTAATATGAAAAAATAAAGTACTACAATATTCCAAATTGCAGGAAATCCTCTGAAATAATAATCATCAGTTTTCATATTAACATTAATAAAAGTGTATAATGAAACTCCAAATATTATTGCTGGCATTATAATTTCAAAACCATTTGGGACTAATTGAAACCAGTAAATCATTAAAGCAGGGTTAATAACATAGTTAAGATAATCGACTATACTATCTAAAATTATTCCATCTAAATTTGGTGCTTTTTCCTCTACCCCTATTCTTCTTGCTAATGTACCATCAATCCCGTCAACTAATAATGCTAAACCTAACCATAAAAAAGCACCAGTTTGATCATTATTCAATATTGATATTAAGGCAAGGAATCCAAGTATAGCTCCTGATCCTGTAAAAGCATGGACACCCCATGCGGATATTTGATCTTTGTCAACTTTCATAAATGATATTGGTCTTTATCATTAAAATAAAAGAAAATAAAATTTTTGAAAAAAAAAGTATAAAAATTAAGGTTTTTAAAGATCTTAAATTAGACTTATAATAAGTTTATAATATCACTATCTCCTTCTGCAAAATTATAATTTTTAAATTCATTTTTTGTAACCCAAGCCGAGTCTTCGTGTTCACTCAAAATAATATCACCATTTAGATGTGAACATATAAAATAATGTAATTTCACATTTATTTTGTCGTCTTGATAATTTTCTTCACCTAATTTATTTTTAATATTTATTTCAATATTTAGTTCTTCTTTAATTTCTCTTTTAAGTGCAATTTCAAAAGTTTCACCTTTTTCCACTTTTCCACCTGGAAATTCCCAACTTAATCCCATATGTTTATTTCTATTTCTTTGTGCAATAAAAAATTTATCGTCTTTTATTAATATTGCCGCAACAACATCGAATTTATCCATTAATTGGTATTATCACGAATAAACTGATTTGCTTTCTTTATTATATGATTTTTCCTCTCAGTATTCATTTTATCATAGATATTAACCATCATATTTAAACGGGGATTAGATTGAAAAAATTTTCTATTTTTATTTATAAAACGCCAATACAATCCATCCATAATATCGTTCCAATTACCTTTTTTAAAATTCATCATTTTCATAAAATAACTTGAACCACAAATATAAGGTTTGGTACTAAATATACCTCCATCACTAAACAATCCCATACCATAAACATTAGGTGACATTACCCAATCAGAGCTATCTACAAACATTTCCATAAACCAATTATAAACTTCATTAGGTTTAATTTCACATAAGTTCATAATGTTACATAAAACCATTAGTCTCTCAATATGATGAGTGTATCCATATTTTTGAGCATTTTTTATTGAGTGATCTAAAGGATCTAAACCGGTTGTACCGTCATACCATTTTTTAGTAAGAGAATTTTTATGTTGAAAGAAATTATTTTCTTCTAATTGTTGATCATAATTTTGGTAAATTCCTCTAATGAATTCTCTCCATCCAATAATTTGTCTAATATAACCTTCATAAGAATTAATTTTAATTTTATTTTCAACTTTTCTTACCCTCTCAATTATTAGATCTGGGGTTAACAAACCTAAATTAATCATGGGGCTTAGAACACTATGAAATAAAAAGTTATTATTAGTATCAACGGCATCTTCATAGTCACCAAATAAATTAAATTTTTTATTAATAAAATAATCTAACCATTTAACTGCATCATCATAAGTTGTAGGTAGCCAAAAGTTATCAACTTGGCCTGGGTGATTTTGAAAAATTGTATTTATTTGTTGTTTTAAAGCTTTTGTATGCTTTGTTTCTTTTGCAGTAATCATTTCTGGTATTTTAATATCTTTAGGGAGTTTTTTTCTGTTATCTTCATCAAAGCTCCATTTGCCACCTTTGGGCTTATTATTTTCCATTAAAATATCTATTTTTGCTCGGGCAATTTTATAAAAATTTGCCATAAAAGGCTTTTTTGTTTTACTTAAA
>CACBMH010000023.1 GCA_902539825.1 uncultured Alphaproteobacteria bacterium | reverse complement strand
GACATGTACGATATTTAATGAAAAGATCAATATTTATAGCTTTCATAATACTTGCCGCTGTTGTCGGATGGATTGGTTCTGGTCAATTTTCAAACAATGTTGTTGCACAAGACGATGATACAGAAACTAGCACTGAAACAGAAACTTCATATTCACAAGATACAGAAAATAATGATAATGAAGAATTTTCATTTTCTGTTGAAACAAAGGTATTTACTTCCAGTTTAATTGATCAATCTATTGAATTACAAGGTCAAACTATTCATAACAAAAAAATTGATGTTAAATCTGAAACATCTGGCAATATAGATAATATTGAATTTGCAAGAGGAGATAGAGTATCTCAAAATGCTGAAATGATTACAATCTCCTTAGAGGATAGAAATGAAAAGCTTTCTAGTGCAAAAAAAGATTTAGAAAGACTTAATAAAGAACTAATTTTAAATGAAAAAAACAGAGATAATTTACTTAGACAAAATGTTGAAAGAATTGAATTGTATGAAATTGAATATGCATCTGCAAAACAACTAATTGATAAAGGATTAAGTTCAAAATCAAAATTAAGTTTAGCATCTTTTAATCTTGCCAATGCTCAAGCTGATAGAGAAGATATTAAAATAAAATTTGAATCTACCTTAGCAAACCTTGAAGCTCAAATTTCAAATGTAAAATCAATTTTAAAGAACATAAAACTTGACATAGAAAAAACTACTATCAAGGCGCCATTTGATGGAATTATTTCTGAAAAAATGGTTGAGAAAACTGAATTCATCTCAATAGGTACTCCCCTATTTACTATAATTGATTTAGACCCTATCAAGATTGAAGGTTATTTATCTGAATTTGATGTAAATAAAGTGAGTGTTGGTACTAAAGCTTTAATTGAAGATAGTAATGGGATTAAAAAAAATGGAATAATATCTTTTATTTCTCCATCAGCCGAAACTAGTACTAGAACATTCGAAATTACTATTGAAGCTGATAACAAAGATCTCTCTTATAAAAGTGGAATAACAACTAAAATTATTATCAAAGGTTCAGAACTTAAAGCTCACAAAATACCACCTTCTATATTAACTTTATTAGACGATGGGACCGTGGGTGTTAAAGCTGTAGATAATGATAATAAGGTTACATTCTATCCAACCAAAACAATTAAGGATACGATAGACGGCATGTGGGTTTCTGGATTACCCGAGAAAGTAAATTTAATTGTAAGTGGTCAAGAATATATAAGTATTGGTGAAACAATAAACTAATCTAAATGAAAATAAATATTATAGACTATGCAATTAGCCATTCCCGAGTTTTCATGGGGATACTTATTTTTATAATTTTTTCAGGCGCATCTACTTATATCACAATGCCTAAAGAATCATCTCCTGATGTGAGCATACCAATAGTTTATATTTCACTAAGTCAAAATGGTATTTCTGCACAAGATTCTGAAAGGCTTTTAGTTAAACCAATTGAAGACGAAGTTAAAACTGTTGAAGGAGTAAAAGAAGTAAGATCAACAGCTTATTCAGGCGGAGGCAATGTTTTATTAGAATTTGATGCTGGTTTTGACTCTGATCAAGCTATGGTTGATATTAGGGATAAAGTTGATAGAGCCAAGGGTGATCTACCTAGTGAAGCAGATGAACCAACAGTTAACGAAGTAAATATAAGTACGTTTCCTATCCTTTCTATTTCTTTAAGTGGAGATGTGCCTAATAGAACACTTCAAGATTTAGCTGATATTTTGCAAGATGATATAGAAACAATTCCTAGTGTTTTAGAAGCTAAAATAGGCGGTAAAAGAAATGAACAAGTTGACATACTAATTAATCCAACTGCAGTTGATAGCTATGGTATCAATCTTGAGAGTCTTATTAATATTGTTAGAGAAAATAATAAAATGGTATCTGCTGGTGGTCAAGACACTGGTGACGGAAGTTTTGATATTAAAGTTCCAGGTTTATACGAAACTATTGAAGATGTATTAAATACTCCAGTTAAAACTAATGGAGATTCAGTTATTACTTTCAGGGATATTGCTGAAGTTAAAAGAACATTCGAGGACAGGCAATCTTATGCAAATGTAAATGGATCTAATTCAATAACTATTGATGTTTCTAAAAGAATTGGTGAAAATATTATTAATACTATTGAAGAAGTAAAAAGAATAACTGCAATTACTGCTAAAAGTTTTCCTGAAAATGTTGAAATTTCTTTTGGCAATGATCAATCAAAGGGAATTAAAACTATGTTAAATAGTCTGCAAAACAATGTCATAGCAGCTATAATCCTTGTTTTAATTATTATTTTAGGAGCATTAGGAGTTAGGTCTGGTTTATTAGTTGGTGTATCTATTCCAGGATCGTTTTTATCAGGTTTATTAGCTCTTTCTGTAATGGGTTTTACTATTAATATAGTTGTATTATTTGCTCTAATTTTATCTGTAGGACTATTAGTCGATGGAGCAATTGTTGTTGTTGAATATGCAGATAGAAAAATGAAAGAAGGACTTGGTGTAAAAGATGCTTTCGCAAATGCATCAAAAAAAATGTCACTACCAATTATATCATCGACTGCAACTACACTGGCAGCCTTTCTACCTTTAATATTCTGGCCTGGTATAGCTGGTGAATTTATGAAATATTTACCAATAACACTTATATGTGTTCTTATTTCTTCTCTGTTTATGGCACTACTGTTTGTCCCAGTTTTAGGATCTATTTTAAATACTGTTTCAAGAATACTTCTCCAATTTATTGTACCATTACTAATATCATTAATTTTTTACAATCTATTATCTTATGGATTTGGATTATTAAATCTTGAAAGATTTAGTTTATTTATAACAATTGGAAAATATTTACTGAGCTTCGCTTTATTTATATTTGTATTTATAAGAATTATACCAAGAGTTTATAAAATTTCAGAAAATGTAAATTCTACAGATAAATTAGTTTCTAAAAATGCAAAAATCTTATCTTCAGAATCAAATGAACCTGTTTTAAACGTAACTGGTTTTGTTGGATTTTATGCAAAAATATTAAACTTTTTATTATTCCATCCCTTAAAGGTAATGATTAGTGCTTTAGTAATATTAGTTGCTGTAAACTATACCTATACTCAAGTTGGAGAAGGTGTAGAATTTTTCCCAGATGTTGAGCCAGATCTTGCAAAAATCGTAGTCTTTGCAAGAGGTAATCTCTCAGTTGAAGAAAAAAAAGATTATGTATCAAGAGTTGAGAATATTATTTTAAAGCTTCAATCGGAAAGACAAGAATTTAAAAATATTTATTCTTTAAGTGGAAATGTAAGTGAACAATCAGAGGCATCAGAAGACTTTATTGGATCAATAAGTTTGGAATATACAGATTGGGATAAAAGAAGAAAATCAAAAGTAATTCTTGCAGAAATTTTGGAAGCCACAAAAAGCATAAATGGGATTAAAGTAGAGTCAAGAGAACAACAAGGTGGTCCTGGAGAAGGTAAACCAATTAATATTAAATTAACCAGTGATAATAAACAACTTTTAATTGCCGAAGGAATCAAGCTTAAAAAATTTATGGATAATTATCCAAATTTAATGAATGTTGAAGATAATTTACCAGCACCTGGGATAGAATGGGAAATTAATGTAGATAGAAAACAAGCTTCTAAGTTTGGAGCTAATATTACGTCAATTGGTAATGTAATTAAACTTGCAACAAACGGTCTTAAACTTGGTGAATATAGACCTGATGATAGTAATGAAAGTATACCACTTTATCTTCGTTATCCAAACGAAGGAAGAACATTGGATAGAATTGATAACTTAAGAGTAACTACTACAAATGGTTTAGTTCCAATATCCAATTTTGTAGAAATTGTTCCAAATAGCAGAACAGGAAATATAATTAGAGTAGATTCAAAAAATGCTATAAATATTCAGGCAGATGTAGAGCCTGGAACTTATCCTGACGGAAAAGTAAAAGAACTTGAGTACGTATTAGGAATTTCAGATACTGCTCCGTCTTGGAGAGGAAGAACTTTAGATTTACCTCGTTATGAATTAGATAACAAAGTAAGGGCTGAACTTATAGGAGAAAATGAAGACCAAAAAGAAGCACAAGAATTTCTAACAGGAGCTTTTGGTGTAGCTTTATTTTTAATGCTAATGATACTTCTGTTGCAGTTTAATAGTTTTTATAGTGCATTCTTAATTCTTTTTGCAGTAGTAATGTCTACAGCGGGTGTGTTTATAGGTTTAATGGTAACAGCACAGCCATTTGGTATCGTTATGTCAGGAGTTGGTGTTATCGCTCTTGCCGGTATAGTGGTAAATAATAATATTATATTGATTGATACATTTGATTTTTTAAAGACTAAAACATCAAATATCAGAGAAGCTATTATCAAAACAGGAGCGCAGAGACTGAGACCAGTTTTACTTACAACAACTACAACAGTACTAGGTTTATTACCTATGGTAACAATGACAAATGTTGACTTTATATCTAGAGAAATAACAAGAGGATCACCAGATACTCAGTGGTGGGTTCAATTATCAACAGCTATAGTATTTGGACTACTCTTTGCAACATTCCTTACATTAGTTGTTACACCATCTGCTTTAATGTTTAGAGAAAACATGAAGAATTGGTATAAGAAAAAAATTTCTAATTAAATTTTTTTTAAATAAACTTTTAAATCTATGACAATCAAATCAATTACTATTTATTGTTCATCTTCAGATAAATTAAGTAATAAATATTATCAAGATGCAGAAGAAATAAGCAAATTAATATCATCATTTAAAATAAATATAGTCTATGGTGGAGCAAAAGTTGGTATTATGGGCGTGGTTGCTAAGACAGCAAAAAAATATAAAAATAGAGTTATTGGAGTAATTCCAAATTTTTTATCTGAGAGAGAAATAATTTTTGAAAATATAGATGAGTTAAAAATTGTCGATAATATGTCTGAACGAAAAAAGTTGCTCTTTGAGATAGGTGATGCGTATTTAGCATTACCAGGAGGGACAGGAACTTTAGAAGAAATACTAGAAGTCGTATCTTGGAAAATAATGGGGATTCATAATAAGCCAATAATATTTTTTAATAAAAATAATTTCTGGGATAATCTATTTAAACAATTTAAATTTTTTGAAGATGAAAAATTTTCAAATAAAAATTTACAAAACAGTTTCCACATTATAGATACGGTTGATCAATTAAAAAATATATTAATTAAATGGCAAAAATAAAAGTTAATAACCCAGTAGTTGAAATGGATGGAGATGAAATGACCAGAATCATCTGGAAGTACATCAAAGAACAATTAATTTTGCCTTATCTTGATATAGATATCAAATATTTTGATCTTGGAGTTATTAAAAGAAATGAAACTGATGATCAAATTACCATAGACGCAGCAGAAGCAGTAAAAAAATATGGTGTAGGAATAAAATGTGCAACAATTACACCAGATGAAAATCGAGTAGAAGAATTTAAATTAAAGCAAATGTGGCGATCGCCAAATGGAACAATTAGAAATATACTTGGGGGAACTATATTTAGACAACCAATTATATGTAAAAATGTTCCAAGAATAATCACAAATTGGAACCATCCAATTGTTGTTGCTAGGCATGCCTTTGGCGATCAATATAGAGCGACTGACACATTAGTTAATAAACCAGGGACACTTAAATTGGTTTTTGAACCTAAAGATGGATCTGAAGGATTTTCAAAAGATGTTTATGAATTTGAAAAATCTGGTGTAGCCCTATCAATGTATAATTTGGATAGTTCAATTAAAGATTTTGCTAGAGCTTGTTTTAATTACGGACTTAACCTTGGTTGGCCAGTTTACCTTTCTACTAAAAATACTATTTTAAAAGTCTACGATGGAAGATTCAAAGATTTATTTCAGGATGTATTTGATTCTGAATTTAAAAATAAGTTCAAAGAAAAAGACATAATTTATGAACACAGATTAATAGATGATATGGTGGCCTCAGCATTAAAATGGGAAGGTAATTTTATTTGGGCTTGTAAAAATTATGATGGAGATGTTCAATCAGATTCTGTTGCTCAAGGATTTGGATCACTAGGTTTAATGACAAGTGTGTTAATGACTCCTGATGGTAAAACTGTAGAAGCTGAAGCCGCACATGGAACTGTAACTAGACATTATAGAAATCATCAGAAAGGTATAGAAACTTCAACTAATCCTATTGCATCAATCTTTGCTTGGACAAGAGGTTTAAGTTTTAGAGGAGAATTTGATGGTAATAATGAATTAATAAATTTTGCTAAAAAATTAGAAGAAACGTGTATCAAAACTGTAGAAAGTGGTGAAATGACAAAAGATCTAGCAATATTAATTAATAAAGATCAGAAATGGTTAAACACTCAAGATTTTTTAAGCGCAATAAAAAACAATTTTCAAATTAACTAATAGAGTTTAATTTATCTTCTACGTATTTTATACTTTCATTAATTTGACTAACATCTGATCCTCCTCCTTGAGCAAGATCTTTTCTACCACCCCCACCCTTGCCACCTAGAATAATCGAAATTTCTCTTATTTCTTTTGAAGCATCAAAAAGATCTGTAATATCTTCTGTAACTCCTAGCACAATAGATAGTTTATTTTCATTGTTTGAAATTATTAACGAAACACTATTTTTATTATATTGTTTTTTTTGCTCATCAATAAATGTTTTCAAAGATTTATTAGGGTAATCTTCAGCAATTAAGTATATAAAATTTAATTCTTTGATTTTTTTTACAACAATATTATCAATATTTTTTGATATAGACATATTTTGTTTTAATTTTTCGTGTATCTGAATTAATTCTTTAATTAACAAACCTTTGTCTTCAGATTCATTTTTAAAATTATAATCAGCATTAATATTTTTAATTTTATTCTTTAAATCTTCAATTTGATTATCTTGGTTTTTATTTTTTTCTAATAATTTTCTTTCTATTTCTTTAATATATTTATCGACTGCAACATTAGATACTGCTTCAATTCTTCTTATTCCAGATGCAACACTAGATTGATTAGTTATTTTAAATTTACTTATTTCACCTAATTTAACAACATGAGTTCCTCCACATAATTCTTTTGAAAAGAATGATTCATTTCCTTGACCCATTGTTACTACTCTTACTTCATCGCTATATTTTTCTCCAAACAATGCCATCGCACCTTCTTCAATAGCTTTTTTTTGATCCACAATTTTAATTTCAACAATTCCATTTTTTTGAATTTGATCATTTACAATTTCTTCAATATTCATGAGTTGATCTTTTTCAATTGGATTATTGTGACTAAAATCAAATCTAAGTTTTTCTGAATTTACAAGAGAGCCCTTCTGCGTGACATGCTTGCCCAGTATTTTTCTTAGAGCAGCATGTAATAAATGAGTTGAAGAATGATTATATTTAATAAAATCTCTATTCAATGTATTAATTCTTGCTTTAATAGTATCTTCAATTTCGCATTCACCACTAATTACTTTACCTTTGTGAAGAAAATAGTTTCCAAATATTTTTGTAGTATTCATAACTTCAAACTTAAAGTTATCATTTTCAAAAAAACCATGATCTCCCACCTGACCACCACTTTCTCCATAAAAAGGTGTTTGATTTAATATTATAATTGCTTCTTGATCTTTTTTAATTTTATCTACTGACTTACTTTCTGATATGATTGAAATTATTTTACAATCAGCTTCCATATCAGAATATCCTAAAAATTCTGTTGGGTCTATTTTAGAAGTTATTTCAAACCAAATGCCTTCATCCTCGATGTCTCCTGTACCTTTCCAACTTTGTCTCGCTCTTTCCTTTTGATCTAACATTTTTTGTTCAAATGTTTTTATATCGACTTCAATATTTTTACTTTTCAAATAATCTTGTGTTAAATCTAATGGAAATCCATAGGTGTCGTATAATTTAAATGCTACTTCTCCATTAAATATATTTGTTGAGTTAGAAATTTCCTCATCTAAAATTTTTATTCCTTTTTCAACAGTTTCCTTGAATTTAGTTTCTTCATTCATTAATGTGTTAGTGATCAGATCTTTTGCTCTATCTAATTCAGGATATGAATTTTTAATTCCATCTAAAAAAATAGGAAATAGCTGATGAAAAACAGGCTCTTTATTACCTAAAGAATGAGCGTGTCGCATTCCCCTTCTCATTATTCTTCGTAAGACATATCCTCTACCTTCATTTGAAGGCATAACACCATCTGCAATTAAAAAAGAGGAGGATTTTAAGTGATCTGCAATTACTCTATGACTAGGATTTGTTATTGAACTTTCATCGCCACATAATTTCGTTGATTCATTTATAATCGGTTGAAATAAATCTGTTGAATAATTATCATTAGAACCATCTAGAAGAGCTGTCATTCTCTCTAATCCCATTCCAGTATCAATGGAGGGTTTTGGTAGATTTATTCTCTCAGATTTAGATATCTGCTCATATTGCATAAATACTAGATTCCATATTTCTATAAATCTATCACCATCTTCGTTTGGAGAACCTGGAGGGCCTCCATCGTATTTATCACCATGATCATAAAATATTTCAGAACATGGACCGCAAGGACCAGTTTCACCCATTGACCAAAAATTATCAGATGTACTAATTTTAATAATTTTATTTTCAGATAATCCAGCTATTTTTTTCCATAAATCAAAAGCCTCCTGATCATCAGAATAAACAGTTACTAATAGTCTATCTTTATTTATTGAATATTCTTTTGTAATCAGATTCCAAGCTAGTTCTATTGCCAACTCTTTAAAATAATCTCCAAAAGAGAAATTACCTAACATTTCAAAAAAAGTATGGTGTCTTGTAGTGTATCCTACATTTTCTAAATCATTGTGCTTACCGCCTGCTCTTACACATTTTTGAGCTGTAGTAGCTCTGTTGTAATCTCTAGTTTCTTTACCTGTAAAAATATTTTTAAATTGCACCATTCCAGAATTAGCAAACATTAGGGTAGGATCATTATCTGGTACTAGAGAACTAGAATGAATAACCTCATGTCCATTTTTTTTAAAATAATTGAGAAATGTTGACCTAATCTGATTAGAATTCATGAAAAGGTATTATAACTTGAAAACTCTATTGTCTAAATAAAAAAGCGCCTATTTTGAAATAGGCGCTAAACAAAAATAATATTTACTATTCTTTTATTTCTTCAGCTTCTTTAGTTTCTTTTTCTTTTTCTTTTTCTTTATTCTCTACTTTTCCTTCCATCATAGCTTTTTCAACTATTCCAGCATTTTGTAGAATTTGATTTTCTATTTCTTTAGCTATAGTAGGATTGTCGTTAAGAAAATTTTTAACGTTTTCTCTACCTTGTCCTATTTTAGTATTTTTGTATGAAAACCATGATCCTGATTTATCAATAATTTCTGCTTTGACCCCTAAATCAACTAATTCACCTAATTTAGATATCCCCTCTCCATACATTATATCAAATTCAACAACTTTGAATGGAGGCGCGACTTTGTTTTTAACTATCTTTACTCTAGTTTGATTTCCAATGATTTCATCTTTATCTTTAATTGCGCCAATTCTTCTAATGTCCATTCTAACAGAAGAATAAAATTTTAAAGCATTACCACCTGTAGTTGTCTCTGGACTACCAAACATAACACCAATTTTCATTCTAAGTTGATTTATGAATACAACCAAAGTGTTAGATTGTGCGATTGAACTTGTAAGTTTTCTTAAAGCCTGACTCATCAATCTAGCTTGCAAACCAGGTAAAGAATCTCCCATATCGCCTTCTAGTTCAGCTCTTGGTACAAGTGCCGCAACTGAGTCAATAATTAGTACATCAATACCTCCAGATTTAATCAAAGAATCAGCAATTTCTAAACCTTGTTCTCCTGTATCAGGCTGAGAGATTAATAATTCTTCTAAATTTACACCTAGTTTCTTTGCATATGCTGGATCTAAAGCATGCTCTGCATCTATAAATGCGCAATTACCGCCTTGTTTTTGTGATTCTGCAACAATATGAGTAGCTAAAGTAGTTTTACCAGAACTTTCAGGTCCATAAATTTCAATAATTCTCCCCTTTGGAACTCCTCCAATACCAAGAGCTATATCGAGACCTAATGAACCGGTAGATATTGCTTCAATATCTACGTTTGTTTTAGAGCCCAATTTCATTATTGAGCCTTTTCCATAGTTTTTCTCTATTAGGCTTACAGCGGCTTCTAGAGACTTACTTCTGTTTTCTTTATCCATTGAATTTTCGTTATTTACTACTTTTAATTTAGCTTGAGACATTACTTTTCTCCATTAATTTCCTATGTTTTTATTAAGATTCTTGCAAATCATGTTTTCTTGTACACGTTTTGTTCTATTTTTAAAAGTTCTATTTTTGTTCTTTTGTGAAAATTATATTAAATTATTGAAAAATATAAGTTTTTTATAATAAATTAAATTTCAATATTGCTTGAATAAATAAAATCATTTGATAAATCAGCATCTTTTTATAATTATGACTAAATTACCAAAAAATTACAAACCTACTAAAAAAGAAAAATTCATGAATGCCAAAATGAAAGAATATTTTAGGCAAAAATTAGTAAGTTGGAAAAAAGATTTACTCAAGGAATCATCTCAAACTTTAAATAATCTTCAAAATGAGAATGAAGCAAAACCTGATATAACTGATAGAGCATCTGAAGAAATAGATAGATCTTTCGAACTCAGAACAAGAGATAGAGAAAGAAAACTAATTAATAAAATTGATGCTGCACTAAAAAGAATTGAAGATGGTTCATATGGGTATTGCGATGAAACAGGTGATCCAATAAGTATTAAAAGATTAGAAGCAAGACCAGTTGCAACATTGAGTTTGGAAGCTCAAGAAATGCATGAAAAAGCAGAAAAAAGAATTAGTTAATTTTTTTTAAATGTCAGATTTTTATATAGGTGATCTTACACCAGGTACATTTGTTGTAAATGTCAGCAAAGAAAAAGAATGGGGAATTGGTCAAGTTCAATCAAGTATTAACGATAT
>CACBMH010000022.1 GCA_902539825.1 uncultured Alphaproteobacteria bacterium | reverse complement strand
AATTAATTAATGAATAAGAAATACATTCAAAAAAATTATATAAACTTATGTAGTAAGGTTTTAGGTACAAAAATTCATAAATTTTCTGATCAGTTTTTTGGATCAGCATCCAGATTGCTTAAAGAGGAACAGCCAATTTTTAAAGAAGGAGTTTACGATAAAAATGGGAAATGGATGGATGGATGGGAAACAAGAAGAAAAAGAATTGAAGGAAATGATTATGTTACTATTAAATTAGGCCTTCCTGGTAAAATTAATTTTGCTGAAATAGACACAAGCTATTTTAATGGCAATCAACCTGAATACGCAAGCATTGATGCTTGTTATTTTGAAAAAAATAAATTTAATTGGGTTAATATTTTATCAAAAAGGAAACTTCATCCAAATTATCTTCATTGTTTTAAAACTCAACAGAATAATAAAGTTTTTAACTTCATAAGATTGAACATCTATCCAGATGGAGGAATTGCAAGATTAAAATTATTAGGAAATCTAGATGTATCAAAATTAAAATTTCCAAATAAGAAATTTGATTTACTTAGCATCCTTAATGGTTCAAAAATTGTGGCATGTAGTGATGAACATTTTGGAAGTGCAGAAAATTTATTACTTCCATTTAAATCTAAAAATATGGGCAATGGTTGGGAAACTAAAAGAAGAAGAGGATCAGGATATGACTGGGTTATAATTAAACTTGGCAAACCTGGCTTAATTGAAAAGTTTAATATTGAAACTCATTATTTTAAAGGTAATTATCCTTCTCATTGCTCAGTACAAGGTTCTTATTCAATAAAAAATATAAATATAAGCAAATTAATAAATGAAAGCAAAAATTGGAAATTTTTAATAAAAAATAAAAATCTTAAACCTAATTCATCATTAAAAATTAATTCATCTAAACACATTAAAAAAATAAATTATTTGAAGTTAAATATTTATCCTGACGGTGGTATTTCACGGTTCAGGGCAATTGGAAAGTTTTTGTGAACTATAAAATAAAGAATATTAGTAAAGAGAATTTCAAAAATTATGGTGATTTAATTACAACATCTAATAAAAATTATGAAAGTATTAATAAAGATACAACCGATAGTTTTTTTGATTTAGCAAATATTCAAATAATTGGTGATGACAAAAGATCTAGATTAAATATTTTTCAGGCAAAGAAAAGAAACTTTCCTTTAAAAATTAACATGTTAGAAAATCACCCCTTTAGCTCTCAAGTTTTTCTTCCGTTTAATGCTACAGGGTTTTTGGTTTTAGTTGCTCCAATAGGTAACAAACCTAAAATTGATTTAATTGAAATTTTTAAAGTAAGCGGTGGTGATGGTATAAATTTTAATCCAAAAGTATGGCATTTTCCTCTAATATCTCTTGAGAATGAAAAATATATTACAATTGATAAAAAAGATGCGGATAATAATATTGAGATTTATAATTTTGAACAATCAGAAATATTTGAATTAAATTATGAGTGATACAATATTAAATATAGAAAATATTACAAAATCTTTTCCAAGAGTAATTGCAAATAAAAAGGTTACTTTTGATATTAAAAAAAATGCAGTTCATGCAATTTTAGGAGAAAATGGAGCGGGGAAATCTACATTGGTAAAAATTCTATATGGTCTCTTAGAACCAGATGAAGGAAATATTAAATTAAATAATAAGGATTTTAAAGTTAATTCCCCAGCAGAAGCAAGGAAACAAGGAATAGGAATGGTATTTCAGCATTTTTCTTTATTTGATTCTTTATCGGTAAAAGAAAATTTAATTTTAGGAATTGATGAAAAGATGTCTTATTTAGATTTAGAAAATAAGCTAGAAAATATAAGCTCAAGATATAATCTTCCATTAGATTTAGATGCTCCAATTACTGCTTTATCAGCTGGAGAAAAGCAGCGTGTAGAAATTGTAAGAATTTTATTACAAGACCCTCAGATACTAATTATGGATGAACCAACTTCAGTCTTAACACCACAAGAAGTTGAAAGTTTATTTGTAACATTAAATGCACTCGTCAAAGAAGGTCGTACAATATTATATATCACTCATAAACTCGAAGAAGTAATATCAATATGTGATACAGTTACTATAATGAGAAGTGGTGAAATTATAGACACTTCAAGTACTGCAAATCAAACTGCAAAAACACTTGCAACAAAAATGCTAGGACAAAAATTAGATGACTTAAAAACTAATTATGAGCATATAAAAGACGAGGTTAACTTTGAAGTAAAAAATATTTCATGTGATTTTAATGATCCATTTTTAACAGATCTTAAAAATATTACTTTTCAAGTTAGAGTGGGTGAAATTTATGGCATTGCTGGAGTTGCTGGTAATGGACAATCAGAATTAATGGATATTTTAACAGGAGAAAATATAAATATTAAATCTGGATCAATTACTTTTGATAATAAAAAAATTGAAAAGTATGGACCACAAAAAAGAAGAGATTTATCTATTTCTTTTGTTCCGGAGAATAGATTGGGCCATAGTGCGGTACCTGAGTTAAGTTTGTCTGAAAATATTCTTTTGAGTCAATTTCCAAAAAATAATTTTATTAAAAATGGCATAATATTGAAAAATAATGTTGATGATTTTGCTAATAATGTAATTAATGAATTTAAAGTTATTACTCCTGGTAATGATGCTAAAGCATCAAGCTTGTCCGGAGGAAATTTACAAAAATATGTCATTGGTAGAGAAATATCATCTAAGCCAAAAATATTAATTATTTCACATCCAACTTGGGGGATAGATGCTGGTGCTGAGCATTCCATAAGAGAGTCTTTGATAGAATTATCTCAAAATGGAACGTCTATAATTGTTATTTCTCAAGATTTAGATGAGTTAATTGAAATTACTCATAAAATATCTGTTATTTATGATGGTAATTTATCCAAACCTTTTAAAACTAGTGAAATAGAAATAGAAAAATTAGGATTATTGATGGGAGGAAAAAATGAATAGTTTATTTCCATCAATAGTTTCTCGCTCACAGAGTTCGGGTTTAATGAATTTTTTTGTTCCTATAATATCAATAGTTTTAACTTTAATTACAGGTTCAATTATTTTTGTTCTTCTTGGTTTTGATCCAGTTTATGCATTGTATACATTTTTTATTTCACCTATTTCTTCAACCTACGGTATTTCTGAATTGTTTGTAAAAGCAACTCCTTTAGCCTTAATTGCAATTGGTCTCTCATATTGTTTTAAGAATAATATTTATAATATTGGAGCTGAAGGACAACTTACCATGGGTGCAATTTTTGGTGGAGGTATTGGAATATTATTTCATGATACAAATGCTTTCTGGTTGTTGCCATTAATGATTTTTGCAGGAGCAATTGGAGGAGCATTGTGGGGTTTAATACCTGCTATTTTAAAAACAAAATTTAATACAAATGAAATTTTAACAAGTTTAATGTTAGTTTATGTTTCTTTATTTATTTTAGATTATTTAGTAGTGGGACCTTGGAAAGATCCATTTGGTTATAGTTTTCCTAAATCAAGACCATTTAGTGAATCTGGAAGAATGCCTCTATTATTTGATGGTTTGAGAGTGCACTTTGGACTAATTATAACGCTATTTTTAATTTTTGTATCTTGGTTTATATTTTCAAAAACTATTTTTGGCTTTCAATTAAAAGTATCCGGTTACAGCCCCAAAGCTGCTAGATATGCTGGTTTTAATCAAACAACTTTAGTTTTTTTTGCTTTTGCAATTTGTGGCGCTTTTGCAGGTATTGCAGGTTTAGCTGAAGTATCTGGCCCAATTGGATTATTATATAGAGATATTTCTCCAAATTATGGATTTACTGCAATTATTGTTGCTTTTTTAGGTAGACTTCACCCAATTGGTATTATTTTTGCTTCTTTAGTTATCGCTCTTACTTATCTTGGTGCTGAAGATGCACAATTGTTTTTACAAATACCTTCAGCGGTAGGTTTTATATTTCAGGGTTTGGTTTTATTTTATTTATTAGGTGCGGAATTACTAATTAACTATAAATTAACTTACAAAAAATTATTATGAATTTAGATTTAATACTTGGAATATTACAAATTGTTTTAATTGCAACAACACCTCTAGTTTTTGCTGGTATAGGTGAGTTAGTTACAGAAAAATCTGGAGTATTAAATTTAGGCGTAGAAGGAATGATGTTGGTAGGAGCAGTGTCCGCTTTTATTATCTTAGTAATTACCGGAAGTTATTTTTTAGCTTTTTTTGTATCTATATTATCTGGAATTATCATGTCTGGTTTATTTGCTTTTCTTGTTCTATTTTTAATGTCAAATCAAATTGCTACAGGATTAGCATTAACTATTTTTGGAATAGGTCTTAGTTCGATGCTTGGCAAACAATATATTGGAACTCCAATTGATGGTCTGTCACCATGGTTTTTTGTTATATTTTCTTTCTTAATTGTTTTTTTGGTTAGTTATTTTTTTTATAAAACTAAAGCTGGTTTGATTTTAAGAGCAGTAGGGGAATCCCATAATTCTGCACATGCTTTAGGATATAGTGTTATTAAAATTAGATTTTTATCAATTTTATTTGGAGGTTCTATGTGTGCTCTTGCAGGATCATATATTTCAATTTGTTATGCTCCAATGTGGCAAGAAGGTATGACAGCTGGACGTGGATGGATAGCGTTAGCATTAGTTGTATTTGCAACTTGGAAACCAGAAAGAGTACTTATTGGAGCTTATATATTTGGAGGTGTTACTATTCTTCAAATGAATCTTCAGGCTTTAGGTTTAAGATTTCCTGGTCAATTTTTCAGTATGGCTCCATATGTTGCAACTATTATAGTTTTAGTGTTAATTTCTAGTAATAAATTAAGAATAAAACTTAGTGCACCAGCTTCTTTAACTATTCCTTTTTATAAAGGCAGATAAATATCCACTTCTTTTTTTCTATAATCATATAGATTTATTGATCAAACCTATTTGTATATATTAAGTATATAGTTGAGTAATCGTTATATTAGCAGGTGAGGTTAAAATGATTAGAATAATAACTTTTTTATCTACTTTTTTGGTTTTTGCATTTGGTTCAGCATATGCAGATCCTAAAAAAGTTGGATTTATATACATAGGTCCTCCAGGTGATCATGGTTGGACATATATGCATGATGTAGGTAGAAAATATATGGAGAGCCAACTTGGTGACTCTATTACTACTACTTATCTTGAAAATATTCCTGAAAACGCAGATGCTGTGAGAGCAATCCGAAAACTAGCAGACTCAGGACATGATTTAATATTTACAACGTCTTTCAACTATATGGATCAGACACATGAAGTAGCTAAGGATTTTCCTGATATAAAATTTGAACATGCTACTGGGTATATCCAAGCTGATAACGTTGCTACGTATTCAGCTAGATTTTACGAAGGTAGAATGATTGAAGGGCATATTGCTGGTCATATGACTGAAACTAATACTATTGGTTATATAGCTTCATTCCCTATTCCTGAAGTTGTAAGAGGAATTAATGCATTTTATTTAGCGGCTTCAAAAGTAAATCCAGATATCAAAATGAAAATTATTTGGGTATTTACTTGGTATGACCCAGGTAAAGAAGCTGATGCAGCTAATACATTAATTAATCAAGGAGCTGACATAATTGTTCAGCATACTGATACATATGCTCCTTGCCAAGCTGCTCAAAAAGCGGGTGTTTATGCATTTGGTCAAGCTTCAAACCAAGAAGAATTTTGCCCTGATGCACATTTAACTTCAATTGAAGATATTTGGGGCCCTTACTATGCTGAAAGAGCAAAAGCTGTTGTGGACGGCACTTGGTCTTCTGGTGATACTTGGGATGGTATGGATAAGGGTATGGTTGTAATGTCACCATATAATACTAAACTTATGCCAGCAAGTTTAATTCAAGAAGCAGTAAACATGGAAGTTGGAATTAAAGATGGAACTATCCATCCTTTCACGGGTCCAATTTACAATCAAGCTGGTGAGCTTGTGGTTCCTGAAGGTGAAGTAGCGCCTGATGGAATGTTACTTGGAATGAACTTTTATGTTCAAGGTATTGACGGCGAAGTACCACAATAATTAAAATTCTTATAACCCTCTCTCTTTTAAAGGGAGAGGTTTAATTCTTAATTTCAAAGGAAGATTTATGTCTGATTTACACATTAGTTGGGACGAATATAGAAGTAAAACAGAAGATTTAGCAAAACAAATTCATAAGGATGGATGGCAATTTAATCAGGTTGTATGCATTGCAAAAGGAGGTATGAGAGTAGGGGATGTAATGGCAAGAATATTTGATGTTCCTTTAGCAATTCTTTCTGTTGAATCATATAAAGGTGAGGGGGTAAAAAATAAAAGAGGTGCAATCACATTTTCTAGAGATTTAGCAAAAACAAGCCCTAACATTGGATCAAAAGTTTTAATAGTAGATGATTTGGCAGATTCAGGAATTACTCTTAAAAAAAGTATTGATTGGTTAAATCATACTTATGGTTTTTATATAGATGAACCAATAAGAACTGGAGTTTTGTTTTATAAATCAGTATCTTCGTTTAAACCAAATTACTATGTTGATTATTTAGAAGATTCTCCTTGGATACATATGCCTTATGAGGTTTATGAAACTATGAAACCAGAAGAACTTGGTTAAAAAATTGAAGTAATTTCTTCAAACGTTTTCTTTTGTTTTGCAAACTTTGGAACTTTTACATCTTTATCTGGTCGTCCAAGAATAAGTAAAACAAATGGTTTTTCATTACTAGGTCTTTTTAAAATTTTATTAAGAAATGTCATTGGGCTTGGCGTGTGTGTTAACATTGCTAAGCCAGAAAAATGTAAACAAGTAATTAATATACCAGTAGCTATACCGACAGACTCTTTTACATAATAATTTTTTATTTTCTTATTTTTTGAAACTGAAAATTTTTTCTCAAATATAGCTATTAAATAAGGTGCATTTTCAATAAATTTTTTATTTTCATCAGTTCCTAAAGGAGTTAATGCATCTAACCATTCTTTAGGCGCTTTGTGCTTATAAAAAATTTCTTCTTCTTTTTCTGCTTCTATTCTAATCTTCTTTTTTACGTTTATATTTTTTATTACAACAAAATGCCAAGGTTGAAGATTTGCCCCACTTGGAGCTGATCCTGCAGATAAGATCGCATTTTTTATAATATTTATATCTATTTTATCTTTTGAAAATTCACGTATGCTTCTTCTTTCTTTAATTTTATTATAAAATTTTTTTGAATTAATCTTCATTTCTTTGATAGTTTGATTTGAAAATTTTAAATCTTCAGCTATGTATTTTTTAACTTTATGCATTGGTTAGTTATTATTATTGGGATACTATTAATTTCTCTATCAATTAGTAATCCTCTATACAAACTAATTATAAAAAAACGAATAAGATTTAATCTTTTTATTGAAATCCTGTTCAGGATAATAATGTTTTTAGTTAGTGTAATTATTATTTTTCTAGGTTTGTACTTAGAGAGTATTTCTTAATATCTTCTTATATTTCTGTCAATTAAAGCAGCCCATGCGTCTATTCCGCCAAGTACATTAACACAATGATTATAACCTTGTGCCTTAAGCCATTTACATACAGCTTGGCTTCTTGTACCGGTATGACACATTACAAAAATATTTTTTTTCTTATCCAATTCGGTGTGTCTTTTAGCAATCTCTGAAAGTTTCATGTGTATTGTACCTTTAATATGGGCATGATCTCTCTCAGTATCTTCTCTTACATCTATAATTTGAATTTTTTTGTCATCTTGCTTGAGCTCATTTAATTGATGAACTGTTATTTCACTGCTACTGTAAAGATCCATTACATTATCTTATTATAAATACTATTAGATTTCTACTATTTTAAATAAAATTAATTTTAAAAATTAAATTTGTTATTTCTAAGTTTTTCATGTAAGAGCGCATATCATTATGACGAAGAAAATAACTTTTTCAGCTTTTGGTAGGGATTCATATTATCACAGAGATTGGTTCAAAAAAAATGGTTTCAAATTCGATAGAAGTTCTAGAAAATGGACTGTAGAAAATTTACCAATAGATAATGCAGAAGAATTCGCCAGTTATTGTAGGAAATACGGTTTAACATTTGAACGATCTGATAGAATGATTACAGAATTTGATTACGCAGATTATCTCTGGGATGGAAGAAGAGATGAATTTATGAAACCTTCTGAAAATATTGAAATTCCACAACCAAAAAATAAAATCTAATTTTTGTTTAATAAATTATTATCAAATAATTTAATACTTCTTATAATTTTAGCTGCTATTTGGGGATCTTCTTTTTTTGTTATTAAAATTTGTCTGTCTAGTTTTACACCTACAAGTATTGCTTCCTTAAGATTAATTATAGCATCAATTTTCTTAATTATTTTATATTATTCATATAACAATCATCCTAAATTAAATCTAGATTTAGTATTAATTCTTTCTTTTATTGGCATTACTGGAAATTTTTTACCATTCTATTTGATTAGTTGGGCTGAACAATACATTCCTTCTTCTACTGCGGGGTTATTAATGTCGGTTGGTCCTTTAATAACATTACTAATGTCTCATGTTTTAACTTCAGACGACAAGTTTACTTGGGTTAAATTTTTATCAATTATTATAGGTTTTGTAGGTATTATTTTTATTTTAGATATAAGTAGATTTAATTTTCAAGATAAAAACTACATTAGTACTTTAGCAAAAATTTTTGTGATTATAGCTGCATTTGGCTATATGATTTCAAATATTGCTGCTTATAATAAATTAAAGAAATTACGCCCTATTTCGATAACTACTTTTGCTACACTATTTGGAGCGATAATATCATTACCTTTTTTATTCTATGATTTTATTAATTATGAGAATAATATTGATAAGATTTCTTTAATTTCTATTATTTATTTAGGTGTTTTTCCAACAGCTATTGCATTTCATATGCGCTATCATATAGTTAAACAATCTGGTCCGGTTTTCTTGTCTTATGTTGCCTATTTAATTCCTGTTTTTGCATTAATATGGGGATTCATATTTCTTTCTGAAAAAATAGTATTTAGTTCTGTAGTTGGAATTATTTTAGTTTTTATTGGTTTGTTTGTAGGGCAAAAAAAATCAATGAGTAAAATATCCGTAAAAAACATATAATACTAATAAAACAGCAATAAAAATAGACACATTTTTGAAGTTAAAGTATTTCATTTATGGTTGAAATTTAATTTTTTATAGTCCAATATACTTTTATTATGAGCGACTCAATTAAATACTTACTTGAAGAAAATAAAGCACCAAAGTTTTGGTATAATATTAATGCAGACTTACCAAGTCCACCACCACCACCATTACACCCTGGAACTAAACAACCAGCTGGTCCTGATGACTTTGCTCCTTTATTTCCAATGAGTTTAATTATGCAAGAAGTTTCTACCGAAAGAGAAATAGAAATTCCTGAGCCAGTAAGAGAAGTATACAAACAATGGAGACCTTCTCCTTTATTTAGGGCAAGAAGGTTAGAAAAGTTTTTGGATACACCAGCTAAAATTTATTATAAATATGAAGGTGTCAGTCCTACAGGAAGTCACAAACCAAATACTGCAGTTCCGCAAGCATTTTTTAATAAAGAAGAAGGAATTAGTAAAATTTTTACTGAAACGGGCGCAGGTCAGTGGGGTAGTTCATTAGCTTTTGCAGGTCAGATCTTTGGTATAGATATAGAAGTTTTCATGGTTAAGGTTAGTTTTGATCATAAACCTTACAGAAAATTAATGATGCAATCGTTCGGCGCTAACTGTCACGCAAGTCCATCTAATTTAACTGACTTCGGTAACAAGTTATTATCAGAAAATCCTGATAACCCTGGTAGTTTGGGAATAGCTATATCAGAAGCAATAGAAGCAACTGTTAAAAGTGGAGGTAAAGCAAAATACTCACTTGGAAGTGTTTTAGGCCACGTTCTAATGCATCAAACTATAAATGGTAATGAAGCTATTATGCAAATGGAGATGGCTGGAGATTATCCTGATATTATTGTTGGCTGTACAGGTGGTGGGAGTAATCTTTCTGGATTGATGTTTCCATTTTTAGGACAACAGTTAAGAGGTGGTCAAAAAATTGATATAATTGGTTGCGAGCCTGCATCATGTCCTTCATTTACTAAGGGTAAGTATGCTTATGATCATGGTGATATGGCAAAAATGACTCCCTTAATTAAAATGCATACTCTTGGATCTGATTTCTTACCGCCCGCTAATCACTCTGGTGGATTAAGATACCATGGCATGTCTTATCATTTAAGCCACTTATATGAGTTAGGTCTGATGAGAGCAAAGGCTTACGGTCAAAAAGATTGTTTTGAAGCTGGTTTAACCTTTGCAAAACAAGAAGGAATTATTCCTGCTCCAGAAGGAAACCATGCAATCAAAGGTGCTATTGATGCGGCTTTAGAATGTAAAGAAAAAGGTGAGTCAAAAACTATTCTCTTTAATTTATGTGGCCATGGATATTTTGATATGTCAGCTTATGATGATTATCTAAATGGATCAATGGCTGATGATGTTATTGATGATGATGGAATAGGTAAATCTATTTCTCAAATACCAGAAGTAGCGTAATTTAAGTTTAAATTTTTTTTTATTTAATTAAAGGTGTTTCTTTATTATGGTTGAAATTAAACCTTTTAAAGGAACACGTCCTTACAACGAAGATGCAAAAAATTTAATTGCTCCCTCTACTGATCATTTAAGTATTGAAAATATAGAAATATTTAAAAAAAATAATTATTGGAATTATTTAAAAATTTTGAATCCTGTTGGGCAATTAAAAGAAGCAGATACTCTCTTAGAAGCTAAATCACATTTTAATGAAATGAAAGAAAATGACGTAATTAAAAAAGATAAAGAATTATTTTATTACATTTATCAAATTGAATTTAAAGGCCATACTCAACTAGGTTTTTTATCTCTTTCTAAAATATCAGATTTCGTAGATGAAAAAATTAAAGCGCATGAAAAAATTTATGAAACAAGGATGAGAGAAAGAGCAGAGCAAATGTTAA
>CACBMH010000021.1 GCA_902539825.1 uncultured Alphaproteobacteria bacterium | reverse complement strand
CTATTGAATAAAGGTTGGATGACTCTTGGATTAATTCTTAGTAAAATTATTAATCCTCTGGTTTTAGGTATTATTTATTTTGGCTTATTTACCCCAATTGGTTTGTTTAGAAAATTAATAGGCAAAGATGAACTTAATCTCAAATCAGAAGATGTAAAAACTTATTGGAAAAAAAGAGATATTATCAATGTAAAACAAAGTAGCTTTAAGGATCAATTTTAAAATGGGCTTTATTATAGAACTTATTAGATTTTTAAAAAAAAGAAAAAAATTTTGGCTCTTACCTATTATTTTGATTTTAGCTTTATTTGGAAGTCTCTTAATATTGGCTCAAGGTTCTGTTGTAGCACCATTTATTTATACAATATTTTAAATAAAATGATTATCTTAGGTATATCTGCTTATTATCATGATAGTGCTTGCTGCTTAATTAAAAATGGAGAAATAATTTCAGCTATTCAAGAAGAGCGACTTACAAGAAAAAAACATGATGCCTCTTTTCCTATAAAATCTATAAATTTATGCCTTAAGGAAGCTAAGATTTCTCATAGTGAAATAGATTATGTAGTTTTTTATGATAAACCTTTTCTTAAATTTGAAAGATTGTTAGAAACTTATTTTGCATTTGCTCCAAAAGGATTCAAAAGTTTTCTATCCTCAATGCCAATTTGGCTAAAAGAAAAACTTTTTCAAAAAAAATTAATTATTAAAGAATTAAAAAATGCATTTGGAAAGAAAACAGTTTGGAATAACAAATTGCTTTTTACTGAACATCATTTAAGTCATGCTGCGAGTGCATTTTTTTCATCTCCCTACGATAAAGCTGCTATTTTGACAATGGATGGAGTAGGTGAATGGACTACTACATCTGTTGCTATCGGCCATAATAATAAAATTAATATTTTAAAGGAAATAAATTTCCCCCACTCTTTGGGTTTGCTTTACTCCGCGTTTACTTTTTTTACAGGTTTTAAAATTAATTCAGGAGAGTATAAATTAATGGGATTAGCTCCCTATGGTAAACCAATATATGCACAAATCATCAAAGATAAATTAGTTAATATTAAGGAGGATGGTTCATTTAAATTAAACATGAATTATTTTGATTACTGCACTGGCACAACTATGACAAATAATAAATTCAATAAATTATTTGATGGACCTCCAAGAAGACCAGAAAGCAAGCTTACAATTAGAGAAATGAATATAGCTGCATCAATACAATATGTGATTGAAGAAATAATCATAAAGATTGTTAAAAGTATAAAAAAAGAAACACAATTGGACAGCCTTTGTCTAGCTGGAGGTGTAGCTCTTAACTGTGTAGCAAATGGAAAATTGATAAAAGAAAAAATATTTAAAAATATTTGGATTCAACCAGCATCAGGGGATGCTGGGGGATCATTAGGAGCAGCATTAGCTACTTATTATATAATGTTAAATAATAGAAGAGTTGTAACAAAGAATGAAGATAATATGAAGGGTTCATATTTAGGGCCCTCATTTAAAAATAATCAGATTGAAAAAACCTTATCAAATTATAAAGCAAAGTTTTTAAAACTAAATAAAAGTGAAATTATAGATAATGTTGCTAAAGACTTAGTTAAAGGCAAAGCAATTGGTTGGATGCAAGGTAAAATGGAGTTTGGCCCAAGAGCACTAGGAGCAAGAAGTATTATTGCCGATCCAAGATCTCCAAAAATGCAAAAGTTATTAAATTTAAAAGTAAAATTTAGGGAATCTTTTAGACCATTTGCTCCAAGTATACTAAGAGAAAATCTGAAAGAGTGGTTTGAAATTGATCAAGATTCTCCATATATGCTTTTGGTAGCTAATGTTATAAATGAAAAAATTATCAAAACGAATGATGAGGATAAAAAGTTAATAGGAATCGATAAGCTAAATATTACTAGATCAGAAATTCCATCAGTAACACACGTTGATTATAGCGCTCGAATACAAACTGTCCATAGAGAAACTAACCCAATGTATTATGATTTAATTAGTAAATTTAATAATTTAACAGGTTGCCCAATGGTAATTAATACATCTTTTAATATAAGAGGTGAGCCAATAGTGTGTACACCTGAAGATGCATTAAAATGTTTTATGGGAACTGATTTAGACATACTTGTAATTGAAAATTTTTATTTGAAAAAAAATGAACAAAAGAATCTATCTTTTACAAATTATAAAGAATTATATGAATTAGATTAGATAATAATTTTTTATTTAAATGTTATTCAAAATGATTTTTGATAAACTAGTCTAAAAAAAGTATATTAAATTTATCAGCTATATACTTTCCAATAATTTGTGAACCCTTTGGTGTAGTATGAATTCCATCATAAAATTCTGTATTATTTATTTTTATGGCTTCTTTAGATAAATCAATACAATACACTTCCTCAATTATGCAAAAATTCGTCGTAAGTTTATTAATGATTTTTAAATTATCTTGTAACCAATGCTTATCTGAAACAATTTGAGTTACTAAAATTAAATCAGAGTCATATGAATCTGTAAACTCGTTTATTTTTTTTAAATTATCATAATAATACTTTTTATATTCATTAATAAATTTATTATTTATAGATATATTTTTTGGTGCTGCACTTCTAAAAGGTTTAAAATTTGTGGGAGAAATATTATATCCAAATTTATGTTTTCTCGAAATTAAATTACCTCTTATAATTAAATATAATGTATGAAGAGCACTATTATTTTTAATATATTGAATTAATCTATCTTTTAATAAAACATTTTGGAGTGTATCCCTATTAGATAAGTTTAAATTTCTACCTTCAAAAGAAATATTATTATTCCTATAATTTTCCAGTAAAAATAACGCATCATTTATTCCTAAATACACAATTATATATTTAGGAGATAAATTTTCAAATTTATTAAACCATAAGTTGAACATTAATTTATGTCCGTATGATGTTTGACCTCCTATACCTGCATTTAAAACTTTTAGATTAGAATTTAAGTTTTTTTCAAAAACTTTAGTCCAAATTCTGTTATCATCAACTTCTCTTTCTTCAGTTGTGCTACCACCAATAATTAATATTTCAATATTTTCTAATTCATATTCATTAGCTCTAAATCCATCTTTATCCCTAGAATAAATACCGATTTCATTTGAGTTATATGGGAAACTTTTGATTACATTTATTTGTTTCTTGGGTATAAGTAAGCTTCCGTAGTTTGAGTTTTTCAACCAATTTCCAAATATAATTTCTAAAATAATTATCCCCAATATTAAAATAAAAATATTGATTATAAAAATTTTAAGAATTTTTTTCATTTAAGTAAAAATTAATTTGATTATCAAACTTTTAGTCTCAATCCAGTGGATACATCTTGAGATTTTATTATTAGAGCCCAAAATAAATTATTTGATGTATTGTTTTTTTTTATATCTTTTTTAACTGAATTAGTATTATCTGCATTTAAGTTTTTTCCTATCAATCTTTTTAAAAATTTTAAAAATTTAAATCTTAAAATAAGTCTTGATATAATATTTGGTATCAATACATTAAATAATGTTGCTCTAAAAAGATTCATACCTCCTAATGGAATTGCAATAACATCAATGTTTCGATCTAATTTATAAATCTCAGAATATATTTGAGAGAGATTATCTTTTGAATATTGTCTCCATCCATGCCATAAATAAAGCCATAAACATAATTTAGAAGGGACTAAATGAATTTGTATAAATTTTTTTTTATTCAATATAAAATACTTTGTTATATTTGTAATTGTGTTTAAATCATCTTTTATATGCTCTAAAGATGATGAACTTATTATAAAATTTGTATTTTTAGTAAAATATTTTTTAGAATTAATTGAGCTGTCAAGAAAATGATTAAATTCGTTAGGATACAAGTTATCTTTATAAATATCAAGACCAGCATAAGAACCAAAATTAACTGTAGAAATTTTTTTTAGTAATAAACCATAATTTCCATGTCCAGCACCAATATCAAAAAAATGTATTTGATCGCCAAGTGATTTTTTAATGGTGTTATAATTTATACAATGCCAAAAAAGATCATTAATTATTCTTGCTGGTGAACCATAAAGATTTTTAATTTTTGACTCATCAAGTGTAACTCTTAGTATTGTGATTTTTTTTTTAAACCCTTTACTTTCCAATTAGATATACACTGTTGAAAATATAATATTTTTTTCCAGAATGTTTTAACTGTATCTCCATTAATCATAATAATATAAGCAATACGTTTTTTATGAATTTATAATTTGATTAAATAATATTTTTGATAAATTGTCCAAAAAAAAATTATTTATGGTAGAGAGAAAGAGATTCGAACTCTTGGTAGTATTGCTACTACAAACGCTTTCCAAGCGTACTGATTAAAAGAGTTAATGAATTATAAATATTATTTAATTTTAGTTTTAATTGTAAAGATATCAAGTTTGGCATATTTATAGTTTATTAATAATGTAAATTTATCAAACAGCAAAAGCTCCACTTAATGCTCCTCCAAGAACTATTCCTGATCTAACACCAGTTCTCCAGAGTGGAACTACTGCTGTTGTTCCAGCGTTTCTGCCAGTACCAACAACAGTGGCAAATCCTGTTGCTCCCTGATTAATATATGTTGATGCCGGATTTACGACAAGAGCTGTATTAGGACCAGCAGGAGTTGCTGCACCGCCTCCAGCACAATTATTAATGAAAGGAATTAAAAAAAATAGTAATAAAATAATTATTAATTTTTTCAAAATAATAAAATAAATCAGATTTTTTCTTAATTATAGCTAAAGATTCTTTTAAATTATGAATTTTGTTGACAAGTAACTTTAGTGGCGGAGAGAGAGGGATTCGAACCCTCGGTAGTATTGCTACTACACACGCTTTCCAAGCGTGCGCCTTCAACCACTCGGCCACCTCTCCGGATTATATTTCCTATGATTTAACACATTAAATTAGTGGGTAATAGGAATTCTTTGTAACGTAAGTGTGATAAAAGTGTGATCACTTTCTTATTAACGTTATAGAAATATAGAATTTACAGGAAATAAGTTACTTTAGTCGCGCTACAAGACGAGCTTTCCAAGCGTGATGATTAAACCTCTCTCACATCTCTCCTGATAGTATTGAATATGATTTATCATAATAAATTTAAATTTATAATTTTAAAAAAAATTAATATCAATTAATCTCGTAACATTTATAAAATGGTCCAAGTGAAGATTTATGTAATTTAAATGAATTTTTTTTAAATGGTAGGTTTAAATTTTCTAAATATAAATCATAATTCCAAAGATAACTATTTTTTGCAAACTTTTTATAATTATCTTCAATTTTATATTTTAATTTGTATTTTTCTTCGATTTGAATTCTATAAAAGTATGAAACATCCCCACAAACACCCTCTAAAAATGGTTCAAATAAATATACTTTTTTTGCTATTCTTATTAATTGTTGAATAATTGAAATTACCTTTTTTTCATCTGGAATATGATCTAAAACTGAACAACAAAAAGCAATGTCATATTTTAAACTTGGTATATCTCTCAAAATATTGTCACTTCCAATAATTCCCTTATAATTTTCATATTTTTTTTCAAGCCTTTTTACTGAATTATTTGTATCGATAGAGATAACTTCAATGTCAGTAAACTTTTCTAAAAAAGGTTCTAGATTTATACCATAGCTTCCACCAAATTCGAGTATTCTAGAAATATTATTGTTATTAATCGTTATATTCTTAAAAATTTTTTCTGCTTTACTTTTATGAGAATTTGCTTCTTCTTCTGAAAGTTTAAAATCAAGTTTTTTCCAATATAATATAGCTAATATAGTTTTAAAATAATTTGGTGTTATTAAATTAAAAAACAGTTCTAAAAAATTTCTTTCAAATCTATAACCAAAAATTTTAAAGTAGATTTTTTTTGCTAATAATTTCATTTAATTATCTTTCATTTTAAGTGCATTCAAAAAAGTATTTTGAGGAATATCAACTTTACCAAATTGCTTCATTCTTTTCTTACCTTTTTTTTGCTTATCTAATAGTTTATTTTTTCTTGTTACATCACCGCCATAGAGTTTTTGAGTTACATCTTTTCTAAAGGAAGCTACTGTTTCACGAGCAATGACTTTACCACCTATTGCTGCTTGAATTGCAACTTTAAATTGTTGTCTGGGAATCAATTCTTTTAATCTTCCGCATAGTGCCCTTCCTCTTTGCTCGGATCTGTCTTTATGGACAATTAATGAAAGTGCATCAACTGGATCACCATTAATAAGTATACCAACTTTGACTAAATTATTTACTTCATAACCCGATATCTCATAATCAAAACTTGCATAACCTTTAGTAAGTGATTTTAATCTATCATAAAAATCAAATACAACCTCATTAAGTGGAAGTTTATATTCAACAAGGGGTCTATTACCTGCATAACTCATATTTAGTTGGATACCTCTTTTTGAAGTACATAGTTCTAATACTGATCCTAAAAATTCTTCCGGTACAATAATTGTAGCTTTTATCCAAGGTTCTGAAATATTTTCTATTTTAACAGGATCGGGCATATCGGTTGGATTGTGCAAATTTATTGTTGATCCATCTTTCATTAAAATTTTGTACACAACTGATGGTGCAGTAGTTACAAGTTCTAAATTAAATTCTCTTTCAAATCGATCTCTAATAATTTCTAAATGTAGTAAGCCTAAAAAACCACATCGGAAACCATAACCTAATGCTGGACTTACTTCAGGTTCATATGAAAAACTTGAATCATTTAAGGCTAATTTTGACATACTATCTCGCATATGTTCATAATCATCTGAATCAACAGGAAACATTCCACAAAATACAACCGGTTGAGATGGTTTAAAACCAGGAAGGACTTCTTCAGTTGGAAGTTTATCATCTGTTATTGTATCACCAACTTTACAATCAGAAACACTTTTAATACCAGAATTTATGAAACCAATTTCTCCAGGTCCAAGTGTATCAACTTCAGTTGCTTTAGGAGAAAATATACCTACTCTATCAATTGTATATGTGGCGCCTGTTGCCATAAATCTTATTTTCTGACCTTTTTTTAGCTCTCCATTTATAACTCTTACAAGTACCACAACACCAAGATAGCTGTCATACCAACTATCAACTAACATACATTTTAATTCTTTATTTATTTCACCTAATGGAGATGGAAGAAGTGTTATGATTTTATTTAATAAATCTTCTATTCCTACACCAGTCTTTGCTGAAACAAGAGAGGCATTTTCTGTTTCAATACCAAGTACATCTTCAATTTGAGATTTTATTTTATCTGGCTCAGAAGAAGGAAGATCAATTTTATTTAGGACAGGTAAAATTTCATGATCATTATTGATTGCCTGATATGCATTAGCTAATGTTTGAGCCTCAACACCTTGTGTAGAATCCACTATTAATAAAGAACCTTCACATGCTGCTAATGATCTAGATACCTCATAAGAAAAATCAACATGACCAGGAGTGTCCATAATATTAAGTATGTAAGTATTGCCATCTTTTGATTTGTAAGAAAGTCTTACTGTTTGTGCCTTAATCGTAATTCCTCTTTCTCTCTCTAATTCCATTGAGTCTAAAACCTGCTCTTTCATCTCTCTATCAGTTAAACCTCCACAAAATTGTATTAGTCTATCGGCTAACGTAGATTTTCCATGATCGATGTGTGCAACAATTGAGAAATTACGAATAGAACTAAGTTCTGTCATTAGCCTCTTATAGAAGCATCAAAAGACTTGGATATTTCATCTATTATTTTTTTTGATAATTCTTCTATTTCTTGATCGTTAAAGGTTTTATCTTGGGGTTGTAGTAATGCTCTAAAAGCGATACTTTTTTTATTTTCTGGAAGTTTGTCACCATCATAAAGATCAAATATTGTTACGTTTTGAATTATATTTTTATCTATTTTTTTTACTTTTTTAATTATATCACCAGCCTTTACTTCTTTTGAGAAAAGAAAGGCAAAATCTCTTTCAACCATCTGGTAAGGATTGTTAGCAAAACCACCTTTTGAGAAAGAATTATTTTCTTGAAATTGTGAAATATTCTCCAAATATATTTCAAATCCAAATACCTTGAAATTGACATCTAATGTTTTTAATAAAATTGGATGTAATTCTCCAAAGTTAGCTATTTTGTTTTTACCAAGTCTTAAAGAAGATGATTTACCAGGATGATAGGCTTGACCTTCAATATTTTCATATAACAAATTATCTATTGGTACATTTAAATTAGCTAAAATAGAAAATAAATCAGCCTTTATACTAAATACATCAATATTTTTTTTATTTGATAACCAGTTTTGTTCATCAGATGAGCCATAAGCTATAGCAGTAGCAACATTTTCTTGATGGTCTGGTAATGATTTAGAAAAATTTGGACCTACTTCAAATATTTTACCTCTCAAGTACATTCTAGCTTTATTTTGATTGATTGCTTCTAGTAAATTTGGAAGTGTTGATGGTCTCATGGTGTTCAAATCAGTACTTATTGGATTTTTTAAACTAATTATTTCATCTGAAATAATTTTTGCTTTTTTTTCATCCATAAATGACCATGTTACAACTTCAGAATATCCAGTAAGAGCTATAGTTTTTTTGCTTTTATAAAAAGTTTTTGTTTTACTATTTAAAATCTGCTTTTTTTCTTCTTGATTACTTACTTTTTTTAGAGGAATTTTATTATAACCATAAATTCTAATTATTTCTTCGACGATATCTGCCTCACCAACAATATCTGGTCTAAAAGTAGGGCTTTGAATTTCAAATTTAGAATTTTTTTCATTAACAGAAAAACCAAGTGAAGCTAAGATTTTCTTCTGTTCCTTATTATTGATTTCTATTCCGCCAAAAGTCTTTATTTTATTTGTATCAAAAATAAATTGTTTATTTTTTTCTATATTAATTTCTGAAGAAACGAACTCACTTACTTCTCCTCCACATAATTTCAAAATCATTTGAGTTGCTGCATCTACACCCCAATAGATAGAATCAGTATCAATCCCTCTTTCAAAACGGTAACGTGCATCACTTTGAAGATTTAGTTTTCTTCCAGTTTTAGTTACAGAAATGGGATCAAATAACGCAACTTCTAGAAAAACATTTTTAGTCTCCATGCTACAACCACTATCGAGACCACCCATAACTCCACCAATTCCATGAAGTTTTTTTTCGTCGTCAGAAATTACAATCATGTCACTGTCACATTTATAATTAACTTCATTTAATGCTAAACATTCCTCATTTTTGTTTGCTAATCGCATTGTTAAGTTGCCTGACACTTTATCAGCATCATAAACATGAAGTGGTCTTCCTAAGTCAAAGGTAATATAATTTGTAATGTCAACAAGAGCTGAAATGGGTCTTAATCCGATTGCAGTTAATCTATCTTGAAGCCATTTAGGGCTTTCTACATTTTTGACATTTTTGAAATATCGACCTGCTACTCCAGGACATAGACTATTATTTTGAAATTCTTTTTTCCACGTAATTGGGCTTTTGAATGATTCTTTTGATTTTTTATAATTTAAATCTTTTAATTTACCAATTCCTGCTGCCGCTAAATCTCTTGCGATACCTCTGACCGATAAACAGTCAGATCTATTTGGTGTCAAATTAATTTCAATAACGGGTTCATCTATTGTAAAGATTTTACTAAACAAATCACCAACTTTATAATTATCTTTTATTTCAATAATTCCATCGTGTTCATCAGAAATACCCATCTCTCTTTCTGATACAAGCATTCCACAAGACTCAACTCCTCTTATTTTGGTTTTTTTTAAATGTAAGTCTGTACCAGGAATATAACTATTTTCTGGTGCAAAAATTCCAAGCATGCCTTCTCTTGCATTTGGAGCACCACAAACAACTTGAAAATTTCCATTTATTGTTTCAACCTGACATACCTTAAGCTTATCTGCATCAGGATGTTTTTCTGCTTTTAAAACTTTAGCTACTGTAAAATTCTTAAATATTTCTGATTTATCTTCTACACTTTCAATCTCTAAACCAATATTGGTTAAAGTATCTGTTATGGTATTTAAATTTTCAGAAGTATCTAAATGATCTTTTAGCCAGTCTAGTGTAAATTTCATTTATAGCCCTGATCGTGTTTGGTTATCCAAAATACTAAAACCATAATGATCCAGCCATCTATAATTTGGATCAAAAAAACTTCTTAAATCTGTAATACCATATTTAAGCATCGACAAACGCTCAATTCCCATACCAAAAGCAAAACCCTGATACTGCTTTGAATCAATATTACAATTATCTAAAACTACAGGATTGACCATTCCACAACCCAATATTTCTAACCATTTATCTCCTTCACCAATTTTTATTTTATTATTTACTTTTGTATAAGCTACATCCATTTCTGCGCTAGGCTCAGTAAAAGGAAAGTAACTAGGGCGAAAACGGTATTGTAAGTGTTTTACTTCAAAAAATTCTTCTAAGAATGAAACGAGTGTTGATTTTAAATCAACCATAGTAGAACTTTTATCAACGACTAAACCCTCTACCTGATGAAACATAGGAGCATGTGTAGCATCTGAGTCACTTCTATAAGTTCTGCCAGGTACAATGATTTTAATAGGCGGTTTTGTGTTGAGCATAGTTCTCACTTGAACAGGACTGGTATGAGTTCGAAGAACATTTTTGTCTCCATTATCCTGAACATAAAAAGTATCCTGCATTTCTCTTGCTGGGTGATGTTCTGGTATATTTAAAGCTGTAAAATTATTAAAATCTGTTTCTATATCTGGACCTGTTTCCACTGCATAATTTAAATTTCCAAAAATTTCAATAATATTAAATATTGTTTGACTAATTGGGTGTATTTTTCCTTTTTCAGAAATATTAGGTGGTAGAGTAACATCAATTGATTCTAAATTAATCCTGTTTGAAATTTCAATATTTTCAATTTCTGTTCTTTGGTTTTTAATACCTTCTTCAATTTCTTTTTTAATAATATTTAATTCCTGTCCTTTCGATTTTTTTTCTTCAATCGACAAAGAGCCTAATCCTTTTAAAGCTTCAGGTATTAATCCTTTTTTACCTAGATAATATAGTCGAAGTTTTTCTAAATCTTCGAAGGATTTTGAAGCTTTAATTTTTTTTAGAACATCAATTTTATTTTCAGCAAATGCCATCAATATCTATTATATTTTATTAATTAAAATTATCTAGCAGATTGAGCTTTATCAACTAAAGCTTTAAAAGCCTCTGGCTGGTTAACTGCAAGATCCGCTAAAATCTTTCTATCTATTTCAATAGATGATTTTTTAAGACCAGATATAAATTGCGAATATGTTAAACCATGAAGTCTAACACCAGCATTGATTCTTTGAATCCATAAACCCCTAAAATCACTTTTTCTTTTTTTACGATCTCTATAAGCATATTGCATACCTCTTTCGACAGCCTGCACAGCAACTCGAAAAACATTTTTTCTTCTACCGTAATAACCTTTTGCTCTTTTAATTACTTTTTTGTGTCTAGCTCTTGCTGTAACACCTCGTGATACTCTTGCCATTGATTTCCCCTTACTTGTTGTATGGTAACATATGATCAATCAAAGCAGAATCACCTGGTGACATAATTGCAGATCTTTTCGTGTTACGAATAAATTTATTGGAACGTTTACTCATTCCATGTCTCTTTCCAGCAGGTTTATATTTAATTTTACCAGTACCTGTTCTAGAAAATCTTTTTTTTAAACTACTCTTAGTTTTAAGCTTGGGCATTACTATCTCCTATATTGTAAGTTTTCCCGTTAGGCTGCCCCGCAGGCCATAACAAGTTTTGAAGGCTTATACTGATAATTGAGTATTTTGCAATATGTAGAATTATTTAGCAACTTGAGGGACAAGTATCATCATTATTTGTCTTCCCTCAAACTTAGGAGCTACTTCAACTTTTGCATATTCTTCGACTTCTGAAGTTAGTTTTTTTAGAAGATCAAAGCCTAAATTTTGATGCTCCATTTCACGTCCTCTGAAACGCATAGAGACTTTAACTTTATTACCACCACCTATAAACTTTGAGAGTGCTTTAATTTTAACATTATAATCGTGGGTATCAATGCCAGGTCTCATTTTAATCTCTTTAACTTCAATTGTTTTTTGTTTCTTTTTTGCTTCTTTCTTACTTTTTTGCTCTCTATATTTTAATTTACCATAATCTATAATTT
>CACBMH010000020.1 GCA_902539825.1 uncultured Alphaproteobacteria bacterium | reverse complement strand
TTATCTGACAATTTTGCTTTAACTGAGCCTAATTTAGAAGATATAAAATTTATTGAAGGGAAAAATAAAACGGTAATTATACCAAATTGTATAGCAAATCTTGAATGTGAGCTAATAGAAAAAATCAAAAGAGGTGATCACATAATATTTATATGCAAGATATTGGAATTACAATCTAATGATAAATTGAAACCACTTGTATATTTTAATTCAAAATATTTTTAGGTGTTTAGAATTTTAAGGTATCTAATTTTAATTTCTTTAATATCATCAGGATATTATTTGTTTATTTCTGAATACTTAAATATATCAGAGAAATATATTTTTGAGGAAGAAATTATAAAAAAAGAAATAGTAGAAGATAAAAAAGAAATTATTCAAGAAAAAGAAGAAGAAGTAGCAATACCTAATATAAAAAAAAATATTGAAAAAGAACAATTTGTTGAGAAAAAAATTGAAATTTTACAAGGTGATACTTTTGTATCTATTTTGGAAAATCTAAACTTCAAGCAGAAAAAAATTTATGAAATCATTAGTAAGATCGAAGAATCTTATGATTTAAAGAAAATTAAAACTGGGGAAATTATAAGTGTGTTTGAAAATAATTTTGGTCAAATAAAAAAAATTGAATTTTTTAAAAACAATGAGACTATTATCTCTGTTAATTTAGATAAAGAAATAAATCTCAATATAATTGAATTAACGAAGAATTCATTTATTGAATCTAAAGAGTATACAATTTCAGAATCATTATTTTCAGACGGTATTAAAAATGACGTATCATCAGATATTTTAGTTAAAATTATACGCCTTTTTAGTTTTGATCTTGATTTTCAAAGAGATATTAGAGTCGATACAGTTGTTTCAATATCCTATGAATTTGATGAAATAGTTGAAACAGGTAGACTAGAATACAACGATATTAAATATGCTTCGATAATAATTGATGGAAAACAGTTAGAATATTTTAAGTTTATTACAGATGATGGTTATGTTGATTATTTTAACAGAGAGGGAAAAAATGTTAAAAAATCAATTTTAAAGACACCATTAGATGGTGCAAGAATTTCATCAAATTTTGGTATGCGAAAACATCCTATCTCAGGTTTCAATAAAATGCATAAAGGTGTTGATTTTGCTGCACCCACAGGAACACCAATTTATGCTGGAGGGAATGGAATTGTTGAATATGTTGGAAGGAATGGAGGGTATGGAAAATATATCCGCATAAGACATAATAATGGATATAAAACGGCGTATGCACATTTGTCAAATTATAAGAAAGGTATTTCTAAAGGGGTAAGAGTTAACCAAGGTGAAATTATAGGCTATGTAGGTAGTACAGGTAATTCTACAGGGCCTCATCTTCATTATGAAATTATTTATCAAAATAAACATATAAATCCCTTAAAACTAAAACTTCCTTCTGGAAAAATACTTAAGGGTAAGGAATTAGAAAAATTTAAGGAAGAATATAAAATGATATATGCTGATCATTTAAGCATGTTATATGAATAATTACTTTGTTGATCTTGTTCTTTTTTCTTTAGATGGTTCAGCTATAAATGGAATAGATTCGATGGAGTCATCTTCTGCTTTATCATTATCATTTACTTCGATTGTTTCACTATCAGTATCTGAAGTTTGTTCATTTGAAGTATTTTGTTTTTGCTCATCAAAATTTGTATTTTCTTCAATATTAATACCTAGCTCAACCATTATTCTGTAGTAATGATCAGTAAATTGATAATAGTATTCAGATTGAATTCTATCACCTGATCTTGATGATTCTTTAGCTAGTTTTAAGTACTTGTTATACTGCTGGGATACATTTCCTCTATTTCTATTGTTGAAATTTTTGTATCCACCAGGTTTCTTAAAACTGGTTCTTCTATTACTCTTATAAGCGGTTCTACCGTTTTTTTTATACATATTGTTTGGAAATTAAAAATTTTTAATAAAATAACAATTTATTACTTACCTATACATTTCATTTTATTTATTTCAACTTATATCTTTGAAAAACTTAGAATTCTCTCGATTCCTTGAAGATCATTAACTATTTTATTTAAATATAATCCAGAATTTTCAAAAATTTCTTCACAATCTGGTCTCTGATTAATACCAATTTCGCATACAAAATAAGCACATTTATTCATTAAATTTCTTAAATTACTTGAATATTCTCTATAAAATTTCAACCCATCATCTCCTCCAACTAAAGCTATTTTAGGTTCAAAATTTTTAACTTCTGGGTCTGCATTATTAAACTGTTCGTTTGTTAAGTATGGTGGATTAGATACAATCAAATCAAACTTGGAATTAATATTTTTAAAATCAATCATCTTAAGTTGGATTTGATTACAACAATTATGTATTTTTAAGTTTCTTTCTGCAACTTCTAATGCTTCTTTAGATATATCTATTGCTGTAATAGATGCATTTTTAAATTCTTTTGCTAGTGATATTGCGATGCAACCAGATCCAGTGCCAATATCTAATATTTTTAATTTAAGGTTTTTGTTTGTATAAATATTTAATACTTCCTCAATTATTAATTCTGTTTCAGGACGTGGATCTAACACAAAATTATTTACATAAAAATCATTTTTCCAAAATGGTTTATTATTAATAATTTTAGCTATTGGTTGTCTATTAATTCTTTTTTGAAGATAAGATTTAAACTTAACAATATTAATATTATCTTCGTTTAGATTACTTAAAATAATTTCATTATTTTTCTTTGATGCATACTTTAATAAAATTCTTAGATCTAGTTCAGGATTATTGATATTTTTTTGTTTTAATTTAATTAAACTCTCTTTTATTAAATTATTCATTTTTCATATTTGCTAACTTTGTACTCTCTTCTTCAGCAATTAAAGGATTTATCAACTCATCTATTTTACCCTCAAGTATTTCTGAAAGATTATACAAAGTAAGATTTATTCTATGATCAGAAACCCTTCCCTGAGGAAAATTATAGGTTCTTATTCTTTCAGATCTATCTCCAGAACCTACTTGATTTTTTCTTTGCTCAGATCTTTCTTTATTTTTTTCTTGTATTTGGTTATCTAGTAATCTTGATCGTAAAATCTTTAAAGCTTTTGCTTTATTTTTATGTTGAGATTTTTCATCTTGTTGAGAAACTACTATACCTGTTGGAATATGTGTTATTCTTACGGCACTATCCGTTGTGTTGACAGATTGTCCTCCTGGTCCACTTGATCTAAAAACATCAATTCTTAAATCTTTATCGAGAACTTCAATGTCAACCTCTTCAGCTTCAGGTAGAACTGCTACAGTAGCGGCTGATGTATGTACTCTTCCACTACTTTCAGTTGTTGGGACCCTTTGCACTCTATGAACACCAGATTCAAATTTTAATTTTGAAAAAACATTTAATCCTGAAATATTACAAATTACCTCTTTTACTCCTTTTAAACCCGTTTCTGATATTGATAAAATATCAAATTTCCATGAATTTAAATCAGCATATCTCTGATACATATTTAGTAAATCAGAAGCAAAAAGTGATGCTTCATCACCTCCAGTACCAGCTCTGATTTCTAAAATTGAATTTTTAGAATCGTTTTCATCTTTTGGTATTAGTAATCTTAATAATTCCTGTTCAAGATCTTTAATTTGATTTTTTTTTTCAATGAGTTCCGTTTCAGCTATTTTACTGATCTCTAAATCATTATCTTTTACTAACTCATTAAGATTTAATATATCTTTTTGTAAATTGTTGTATTCTTGAATTTTTTCTACAATTGGTCGGAGCTCTGAATAATCTCTGTTTAATTTAATTAATTCATTTGAGTCAATGTCATTCATATTGTTTAATGAATTTTCAATTAATTTAAATTTTTCTAAAATTATTGAAAATTGTTTATCTAGATTTATCATTCAAATGATTAAATATTTGATTAAGCTTTAATTCTTTTTGTTCTCCAGTCATTAAATTTTTAATGGTAAAAAATTCACCATTAAACTCATTTTCTCCAATAATTATTATATATGATGCTGAAGACGTACTTGCTTTTGTAAATGATTTTTTTAAATTGTATTTATAATTCCAGTAATATGAAATTCTATTTTCAGATAAATATTTTTGTAGATAAAGAAAATAATCAGTAAATTTATGATTGGTTACTGCAATATGAATAGTTGAACTTATTTTTTTTTCGAACTCCATTAATAATGCAATTCTTTCAATACCTGCGGCCCATCCAATACCAGGTATATCAGGTCCACCTAATATTTTTATTAAACCATCATATCTTCCACCACCCAGTAATGTATCTTGACTGCCTAAATTATCTGATTTGTATTCGAATACTGTATTACAATAATAATCAAGACCTCTAACGAGATTGGCGTTTTCTTCAAAATCAATTTCTAGTATTTTTAATGATCTTTTAATATCTTCGTAGTGCTTTTTAGCCTCATCGGTTAAGTATTCATATATTTTTGGTGAAGATAGTGAAATTTCAACATCCTCCTCGTTTTTTGAATCTAAAATTCTTAATGGGTTAGATTCAATTTTTTTAATGCTTTCTTCTGATAGTTTTTTTTTATGAGTATTAAAATATTTTGTCAGACCTTTTTTAAAATCAATTAACGTTTTTTTATCTCCTAAAGAATTAATATGAAGTTTTATTTTAGATTTAGGTAACAGTGTGTTTAAAATAATATTTGACAGAGAAATTAACTCAACATCAGCAAGAAAATCTCTAGTTCCAAGTATTTCAAAATTAATTTGATTAAATTGTCTATATCTACCCTTTTGCGGCCTTTCTCTTCTAAACATTGGCCCAATTCCAAAAATTTTTAATGGAAGATCATTTAAGAGATTATTAGTAATAGCCGCTCTAATCATAGGCGTTGTGTACTCAGGGCGTAGTGTTAAATATTCATTATTTCTGTCTTCAAATGAATACATTTCTTTCAACACAACATCAGAATGTTCCCCTAGAGGTTTTGCAAATAAATCACTAAATTCAAAAATTGGTGTTTGGATTTCTTTATATTCTTTTAAATTAGCATTTTTAGAAACAATATTTGAAATAAAGTTAAATTTATCTATTTCTTCTCCAAATATATCATGTGTACCTCTTACTGATCTTAATTTCATATTAATTACTAAGTTCTATTTCTTTAGTTTTTTTTCTAATTAGATCTTCAAGATAATTTTCTAAATCAACATTTTTTACAACATTATTTTTTTTACCATCAAGATAAATCATATGTGTATCATTTCCTCCACCAGTTATTCCAATATTTGTCATAGTTGCTTCACCTGGACCATTAACAACACATCCAATTATTGACACTGTTATCGGCGTAGAAATATCATCTAGTTTTTTTTCTAAGTTTTTTACAGTTTTTATAACTTCAAATTGTTGTCTAGCACATGAAGGGCATGATATAATTTTTACACCTCTGTTCCTTAATCCTAAGCTTTTTAAAATTTCAAAACCAACTCTTACTTCTTCTTCTGGTTCGTCTGACAGTGATATTCTAATTGTATCTCCTATTCCTCTCAAAAGTAAATTTCCTACTCCAATTGATGATTTGATTGAACCTGTTCTCTTTCCTCCTGCTTCTGTAATTCCTAAATGCAAAGGATAATCACATAATTCAGCTAATTTCTCATATGCTTTTATAGACATAAATATATCTGAAGATTTCACACTGATTTTAAAATTAGTGAAATCATTATCTTCAAGTATTTTTATATTTAATTTAGCACTTTCGACTAAAGCTTCAGGATTAGGCTCGGAGAATTTTTCTAAAATTTGTTTTTCTAAGCTTCCTGCATTAACACCTACTCTAATTGAGCAATTATTATCTTTAGCAGCTTTGATAACTTCTTTTATTCTTTCAATACTTCCAATATTACCAGGATTTATTCTAATACAAGAAGCACCGTTATTTGCTGCTTCGATTCCTCTTTTATAATGAAAATGTATATCTGCAATAATAGGTACGGGGCTATGTTTAACAATTTCTTTTAAAGAATGTGAAGACTCTTTATCTGGAACGGAAACTCGAACTAAATCAACTCCAAGTTTTGCAGATCTTTCTATTTGAGCAATAGTATCTTTTGCGTTAGAGGTTAAAGTATTTGTCATTGTTTGAACTGCGATTTGATTATTACCGCCGATACTTACATTACCAACTTTAATTACGCGTGATTTTCTTCTAAGAATTTGTTGATACGGTCTTAGCATCTATTTAGTTTGTAAAATCTTTATATAAAATAAAAGAGTCTAATATATCACCATATTTACCTATCTTACCTCTTACATCACCATCAATAAGTACTAAAATATTACCTGCATTTCCAGCTGTAATATTGTAATTCAATTTTAATTCATATGAATATTCTTCATCTTTATCCATTAACTTGCTTAAAACAATATTATTCGCTGAATCTCTTAGCTGTAACCAAGTTGGGTTTAATATTTTTAATGTAGCAACTGTAGTTACATCTTGGTCATATTCTATAGATGCGATAGCGCTTGAATTGTTTATCAAATCACTTTTCTTGATATCTCTACTTTGAGATAAATTATCGAAAGTATAAGTTTTTTCGACAATTGGCTCTAAACTTTCAGGTATATCTGGCACTAAAGCAAAGTTAATTTCCTTATCATCTTGATTAATGAATAGTAAATAAAATGAAGTAAATACAATGAAGATAATAGAAGCTGCAAAAAATTTCTCTATTTTAAAAAAATTGTTTTCAACTATTGGGGTTATATTCTTTTTCTCCTCCTTTATATTAAATGATAATTCATCTTTAAATTTTTTTATAATTGTATCAGTATCTAGCTCAAGAAAGTTTGAATAAGATCTTAAATGTCCAATATTAAAAATAATATCTGAGTCATTTTTGATATTATCATTTTCAAGATCAATAATGATACTTTTAGAAATTTTTAACTCTATTGCTATGTCAGAAATTGAGAGGTTTTTTGAACTTCTTTCAACTGATAAAATTTGACCTACTGTTTTCATTTAATTACTCAGATTATATGCTTCATGTAGAGATTTTACAGCAATTTTTGTGAATTTTTTATCGATTAAAACACTTATCTTTATTTCTGATGTTGAGATTGCTAATATATTTATAGAATTATGTGCTAATGTTGCGAACATTTTCTTTGCAACTCCAGATTGAGACATCATCCCCATGCCAATAACTGAAATTTTAGAAATATTAGTATCGGTTTCAATGGATTTAAATTCTATTAAATTTTTATTTTCTTCTAATAATCTTTTAGCATTATAAATTTCCATGTTTGGAACAGTAAATGTAATATTTGCAGTTACGCCATCTTGTGATGTATTTTGAACAATCATATCTACATTAATATTATTATTAGCTAACAATCCAAAAATTGTTGCAGAAATACCTGGCTTATCGGCAATACCAGATAAAGTTAGTTTTGATTCATTATTGCTATAGCTGACTCCACTTACTATTTCTTTTTCAATTAATTTATTTTCATCAAGAACAATAGTGCCACTTTCTTTTGTTATTGAAGAGAGTACTTGTAAGGTAAGATTATTTTTCATCGCTAATTCAACAGATCGGGTATGTAGTACTTTTGCTCCAGTAGACGACATTTCCAGCATCTCTTCAAATGCTAATTTATTTATTTTTCTAGCCTTAGGTTCTAGATTTGGATCAGTCGTATAAACACCGTCAACATCGGTATAAATATCACATCTATCTGCATCAACAGCTGCAGCAACAGCAACAGCAGTTGTATCAGAGCCACCTCTTCCTAATGATGTAATGTTTCCATGTATATCAACACCCTGAAATCCAGCAACAACTAGAACATCATAATTTTTTAGATATTGATCAATTCTAAATTTATCAATGTTTAAGATTTTAGCTTTTTGATGATTACTGTCTGTTATAATTGGTATTTGCCATCCGAGTAATGGAATAGATTTAATATTTCTTTTTTTTAAAATAGCTGAGAGAAGTCCAACAGATACAGCTTCACCAGATGTTAAAATTAAATCATTTTCAATAATCTCATTTGACTCAATTTCGTCTATATATTCTTGCATTTGATTTGTTACTCCTGACATTGCAGATAAAACAACAATCAATTTTTTATTATGCAGTTGCTTTTCTATAATATTTGCAACATTATTGATTTTATCTATGCTACCAACTGACGTACCACCAAATTTCATTACTACAAGATTCATTGACTTAAATATTTTTTAAATTATTTGAGCTAATATAATTATTGTTTCTAACAAACAAGAAATATGATGAATATAAAATCAAAAAATGAAGAATTTGCTTTGTTTAATCAACTTTCTGATGAATGGTGGAATGAAAATGGTAAATTTAAGATTCTTCATCAAATTAAAAGTCATAGAATGGCTTACATATTAGACCAAATTAATAATAGGAACATTAAAAATTTAAAAATACTCGATGTAGGCTGTGGTGGAGGAATAATTTGTGAGCCACTAGCTAGACTAGGTGCTAAAGTTACAGGAATAGATTTTGTTCCCAATAATATCAAGGTTGCAAAGATACATTCTAAAAAAAATAAACTTAAAATTAATTATATTTATAAAGATATTGAAAAATCAAAATTAGATGAAAAATTTGATATAATACTAATGTTTGAAGTTTTAGAACATTTAGATAATTGGAAAAAAACAATTAAAAATATAAAAAAAAATTTACACAAAGATGGTATAATTATATTTTCTACAATTAATAGAAACTTACTTTCTAAATTATTTGCAATTAAAATAGCGGAAAATTTCCTCAATTGGATACCAAAAGGAACGCATGATTATAATAAATTAATTAAACCTGAAGAATTAAAAAAAATTTTATCAAAAGAAAAATTTCATTTTAATAATATTAAAGGTCTGGTTTTTGATCCATTGAATAGGGAATGGAAATTATCAAAAAATTATATGATAAATTATTTTTGTACTGCTAGTTTAATTAATTAGTTTTTTTTGTTGAAAAAGGCAACGGTAATATATCGATATCTTCATCTATTAATTCTTTAGTTTGCTCAATTGAAGCTTCGCCATATATTGCACGTTCCTTTACTTCACCATATTTAATTTTCTTTGCTTCCTCAGTAAATTTATCACCAACATAATCAAATTCTTTTTCAATAATCTTTTTTAACTTCTTAACATTTGAAGCAATTGATTTATTCCTTTTAGAAATTTTTGAATTTGATTTTTTTGCAACATTTGGGGCCATTAAACCTTTTTTTATTTGAGTACTGTTACAAGAAGGGCAAGACAGCAGCCCTTTTTTAATTTGCTTGTTATAATCATTCGTATTTTCGAACCATCCTTCAAAAGATGATTCACAATCAGAACAACTAAGATTAAATACGATCATATATCTTATATTGTTTCATCTATTTTTTTTTCAATATCAATATCAACATCATCAGTTTCTAATTGCAAAATTAGTGAATTTTTTGGAAAATTCAAATTACATACTGTGCCCTTAGGTAATGTAACACCCATAAAAGGTTTTAAATTAATATTGATAAATTTTTGACTATTTTTATTTAAAATATCAATTTTTATAAGCTCTTTAAAAACAATAAGAAGAAAATTTTTATCAAGTGTAAATTTTAATAGAGATTTAGGTGATTGATAAAAAGATAATTTAAAAAAAAGGTCTTTTTCAAGAACCCTTATATTTTCCACTAAGTTAATATTTGAGTTATCTATTTGAAGATTTTTTAAAGTAATTTGATCTTTTTTATCTATAATTTTTTCTTTTAATATTTCTAAAAAAGTAGTTCCATAAATTTTTTTATTAATATTTTCAGTTTCTTCTTTAATAATTGAAACTATCTCTTTAAAAATAATATCCATAATTGCTTTTTATACTTTATAAAAATAATGATAAACAAAAAATACGTTAAACTATTAAGATCTAAAGATAGAAAGTATGGAGAAAACTTTATATATAATGAAATAAGTAAAAATATAATTGATTCCCTAGATATTTTGAAAGTTCCTTTTAATAATATTTTAGAACTTGGTATTAATGATAAATTAATTATGAATTATCTTAAAGAAAAATTTCCCTCTTGTTCTATCACAAGTGCTGATATCGATTTGTCATTTTTTACCAAAAAGACAGATCGAAAATTAATAAAAATTGATTTGGATGATATACAAATCAAAGATAATAAATATGATCTAATTTATAGTAATTTTTTTTGTCAATTAACTTCCAATTTTGAGAAATTGATAGAAAATATTTTTCATAGCTTAAATTCTAATGGATTTTTTATAGCAACGATACCAAGTACTGAAAATGTATTTCAACTTGTAAATTCAATGTATGAAACAGATAATATTTTATACGGAGGGATGTATCAGAGAGTTAATCCAATTTTAGATACAAATAATATTTTTAAACTACTAAAAGTATATAACTTTGATGCACCTTTAATAAATAATAATAACTTTACTATTGAATATTCAGTTTTTAAAAAACTACTTGATGATGTAAGATTTTTGAACTTGTCCTATGCAGGTAAGGATAAAAAAAATAATTTTGAAAATAAGAAATACTTTTTTCATTTGGAAAAACAATTCAAAAAAAAATATTATAATGATAATTTTAATCTTGATATAAATTTCAATACAATTTGTGCTTGGAAAAAATAATATCAAGACCTGTAATCAGCATTAATTTTTAAATATTCATGCGTTAGATCATTTCCATAAACAGTATGATTAAATTTACCTGAGTTTAATTTTACATTTATTTCTATAGTTTTATTTTTCATATAATCATTAAGTCTTATAATGTTTATCTTTTTACTTATAGAACCATTCTCACATACTACATTTTTTCCAAACAAAACTTTAATTTTATTTTGATTTATATTTTCTTCAGTTTTGCCAATTGCCATTATTACTCTACCCCAATTTGCATCTTCTCCAGCCACAGCAGTTTTAACCAAAGGAGAATTAGCAATACTAAATGCAATTTTTTTTGCTTGATTTTTTGATCTTGCATTCATAACACTTACTCTTATTAATTTAGAGACACCTTCTCCATCTTTAATTACTTGAAGAGATAAATCATGCATCAACTCGTAAATTTTATAATTTAAAATTTTGAAATTAGTTTTATTTAAATTTATTTTTTTATTACCAACAGAAAATATCATTAAAGTATCGCTTGTTGATGTATCACTATCTACTGTTATTGAGTTAAATGTGTTTTCTAAATTATTTTTTAGTAATCTAGTCAATAACTGTTTTGAAACTTCACATTCTATAAATATATAGACCAACATTGTTCCCATATTTGGCTGTATCATTCCTGATCCTTTTGCTATTCCATAAATTTTAAATGATTGATTGTCTAAGTTAATATTTTTAATTGATATCTTTGGGAAAGTATCTGTTGTCATAATTGTCTTAGCGCTTTCAAGTAAACTATTCTTATTTTTAAAATTTATTTTCTTAAATTTATTTATAATTATATTAGGATTAAATTTTTCACCAATTACACCAGTAGATGATACTAATACTTCATTAGATTTACATTTAATTGTTTTTGTTAATACTTTTACATACTTATCAATAATTTTAAGACCATCTCTACCAGTATGAGCATTTGCATTACCTGAATTCACAATTAACGCTTTAGCTTTACCTTTATTATTTTTTTTATCCCAAATGATAGGGGCTGAAGGTGTAGATGTTTTAGAATAAACGCAACACACATTTATAATTTTATTAAAAATTATTAATAAAAGATCTTTATCTTTTTTTTTAAATCCAGCATTAAAAGTATAAATATTAAGGCCACTAGGATTAAAATCTTTGATTTTTTTCGGCTTAAATATTGAAATCATTTTATTGACCGTATTTTAGCTTAAATTCCTTTGTAGAAGAATTATTTTTCATATATTAACTGCCATCTATCATAACATGATTAATATCGTAAATAAATTATTTGGTTCTATAAAATCTAATTCACTTAAAAAATATGCGAGTTTTGTAGAGAAAGTAAATAAACTTGAAGAAGAAATTTCTAAACTTTCTGATCAAGAACTAAAAGATAAAACAAATTACTTTAAAAATAAATTTAATGAAACTCAAGCAATATCCAAGTTATTACCAGAAATATTTGCAGTAGTTAGAGAGACATCAAAAAGAACATTAAATATGAGACATTATGATGTTCAAATAATAGGTGGAATGGTCTTATACCAAAACAAGATAGCTGAAATGAAAACAGGAGAAGGAAAAACATTAGTTGCTACTCTAGCTGCTTATGCAAATGTTATAGAAAACTTATCGGTTCACATTATTACAGTTAATGATTATCTTGCAAAAAGAGATGCAGAATGGATGGGTCAAATATTTAATTTTCTTGGTCTTAGTGTTGGCTGTGTTACTTCGGAAACAGCTCATGAAGAAAGATCTAATCAATATGATGCAGATGTTGTGTATGCAACTAATAATGAGATAGGATTTGATTACTTAAGAGATAATTTGAAAAACGATTACAATAACTTATGTTTTAAAAAAAATGCATTTGCCATAGTTGATGAAGTTGATAGTATTTTAATTGATGAAGCTAGAACGCCTCTTGTAATATCTGCTGAATCAAATTCCGATACAGATTTATTTCCAAAAATAGATAAAATTATAAAAATCCTTAGAGAAAATGATTTTGAAATTAATGAAGAAAGTAAAAGTATTCTACTTACAATGGAGGGAATGGAATTTTGTGAAAAATTATTAAAAGAAAATGGAATTATTACAGAAGGTACACTTCAAGATTTAGGCAATATGGTTTTAAACCATAATATTATCCAAGCACTTAGAGCACATCATTTATTTATAAAAGATAAAGATTACATAATTAAAGATAGAAATGTGGTCATTATTGATGAATTAACTGGTAGAGCAATGGATGGTAGAAGATATGGTGATGGATTGCATCAAGCTATAGAAGCAAAAGAAAATTTAGTTATCCAAAAAGAAAATCAAACTATTGCTTCTGTTACATATCAAAATTTTTTTAGAACATATCATCGTCTAAGCGGAATGACAGGAACTGCCATAACAGAAGCGAAAGAATTTGAAAGTATATATGATTTGGAGGTTGTTGAAATTCCTCCTAATATTAAAGTAAATCGTCATGATAAAAATGATCAAATTTATATGACAAAAAGAGAAAAATATAATGCTGTGTTAGATCTTGTTAAGTCAAGAAATAAAATCAATCAACCAATACTTATAGGAACTACATCAGTAGAAAATTCTATAAAGATTTCTGATTTATTAAAAAGAGAAAATCTAAAGCATAATATTTTAAATGCTAAAAATCATATGAGTGAAGCAAAAATTATTGAAGAAGCGGGAATGCCAGGCAATATAACTATTTCAACAAATATGGCGGGAAGAGGTACTGATATTAAATTGGGAAATGGTGATGCTAATTTAAAAAAAGAAGCAATTGAAGCAGGTGGTTTACTCATAATTGGCACAGAAAGACACGAAAGTAGAAGAATAGATAATCAATTAAGAGGTAGATCAGGTAGACAGGGTGATATAGGAGAAAGTATATTTTTCTTATCATTAGAAGATGATCTAATGAGAATATTCGGATCAAAAACTCTTGAAAATGTATTATCAAAATTAGGTCTCAAAGATGGTGAAGTTATAACTCACTCAATGATTACTAAATCTTTGGAAAGAGCTCAGCAAAAAGTTGAAAGTCATAACTTTGATATGAGAAAACAAATTTTAAAATTTGATGATATTTTAAATGATCAAAGAAAAATAATCTATCAAAATAGAAGAGAGATACTTAGTACCAGTGATCAATCTATAATTATTGAAGATATGATTGCTGACTATGTAAATTACTTAATTGAGATTACTATTCCTCCAAAAAAATACTCTCATGAATGGGATGCAAATTTTTTAAAAGAAAAAGTTAGAGAAATTTTTGTTATAGATATACCAGCATCGAGATGGTTTGAAGAAGAAGGTGTGGATGATGAAGAGATTAAAAAAAGATTACTAGATGAAATTAATCAAAAATATATTGAAAAACAACATCATTATTCTGCAGAATTATTTAAATTTGCTGAGAAAAGAGTAATGTTATTTCAAATAGATAAAGATTGGAGAGATCATTTAGCAGCAATGGATTCTTTACGAGGTAGTGTTAATTTAAGAGCTATGGGAGGAAAAGACCCATTTTATGAATATAAAAAAGAGTCATTTGATTACTTTGATGAAATGCTTTCAAATCAAAATGAAAGAGTATTAAAAACTTTATTTAATATAAAGCTTGTAAGCGAAAATAATAATAGTACTACTTCAAAAAAACAAATAGCTGAACCAAGAAGAATTATAACTAAAAAAATAGGTAGAAATGAACCGTGTCCATGTGGTTCAGGTAAAAAGTATAAACAATGCCATGGTAGCTAAATATCTGAGGTAATGTTTAAGTACTTCTCTTTTCTAATTTGAACCAATTCTTTTATAGAAATTTGTTTAAGTTCTTTAATAAGATTTATAATCTTTTCTTTTAATAGATCTGATTGCTTTAAAGGATGTCTATGCGCTCCTCCATAAGGCTCAGGAATAATTTCATCTATAATTTTAAAATTTTTACAATCATCTGATGTTAACTTTAAAGTATTTGCTGCCTTTTGAGCAAATTCAGTATTTCTCCACAAAATTGAGGCGCAACCTTCTGGAGAAATAACAGAATATATTGAATGCTCTAACATTAATACTCTATCAGAAGTAGCTATCCCTATCGCACCTCCTGATCCTCCTTCCCCAATAATAATTGATATTGTAGGAATTTTGGTTTTTATAAAGTGAAGTATTGATGATGCAATAGACTCTGATTGCCCTCTTTCTTCAGCATCTTTTCCTGGAAATGCTCCTGCAGTATCAACAAAAGAGATTAAAGGTAGTTTAAATTTTTCTGCTAATTTTAATAATCTTTGAACTTTTCTGTAACCCTCTGGCTTTGCCATTCCAAAATTATGTTTAATTCTTTTTTCCATTGTGTTTCCTTTTTCTGTTCCCACAAAAAAAATAGAAACACCCTCGATTTTTGCTAAACCTCCAACTATAGCGTTATCATCAGCATAATTTTTATCACCATGTAAGAAAATAACATCATGAAAAATATTCTTTACGTAATCTAATGTGTGCGGTCTTTCTCCATGTCGAGATATTTGAACTTTCTTCCAAGCATCTAAATTTGAATAAATTTTTTTATATAGTTCATCTTTTTCTTTATTTAATTTTTTA
>CACBMH010000019.1 GCA_902539825.1 uncultured Alphaproteobacteria bacterium | reverse complement strand
ATACTCAATTTAGAAGAAATTGAAAGATTATGTGACAACTTTATAGAACTCGGAGTTGAAAAAATTAGATTAACTGGGGGTGAGCCTTTGGTAAGAAATGATATTATAAAATTAATTGAAAAACTTAATACCAAAAAAGAAAAAACAAATTTAAAGGAAATAACACTGACAACAAATGGTACATTATTAAAAAAATATGCCAAACTACTGAAGCTAAATGGTATTAATAGGATTAATGTTTCTCTAGATACAATTAATCCTGAAAAATATAATAAAATAACAAGATTTGGAAATATTGAAAAAGTTTTTGATGGAATTAATGAAGCGCTTGATAACAACATAAAAATTAAAATTAATACTGTAGTAATTAAAAATTTTAATGAAAATGAAATTGAAGGATTAATAAATTGGACTAGTAATAAAAAAATTGATCTTACATTTATCGAAGTAATGCCAATGGAAGAAACAGATATATCAAGAGAATATCAGTTTATCTCATTATCTGATACTTTTTCAAAACTAGACAAAATATATAATTTTTGTAAAATTGATTATAGTACTGGAGGTCCGGCAAGATTTTATACTAGTGATTTAGTTTCTAATAAAATTGGGTTTATAAGTCCTTTAACAAATAATTTTTGTGCCTCTTGCAATAGAGTAAGAATATCAAGCACTGGTAAACTTTTCATGTGCCTTGGTCAGAATGACTTTGTTGATTTCAGAGAAATAATGAGAAAAGATTATAGTGATGATTATATAAAAGAAAAAATTAAGTTTGCTCTTAATATTAAACCAAAACAACATGATTTTATGATTGGAGAAAAAATTAATAAATATATGAAAAGACATATGAACGTAACAGGTGGATAATGAAATTTCATTTTTTATCATCAAACAATCCTGAGGCAAAAAATACAGAAAAAAAACTAACAGAATTATTTGGACAAAATTCTGTGGAAGATGCCGACTACATTATTCCAATTGGAGGAGATGGATTACTTTTAAAATCACTTCATAATTTTAATAAACTAAACAAACCATTTTTTGGAATAAACTTTGGTTCAATTGGGTTTTTAATGAATAATCTTAGTAATGAAAATTTAAATGACATGATTACCAATGCTAAAAAATCTACTTTTAAACCATTAAAAATGACTGCACAAAGTGTTAATAATGAAATCTTTGAGGCATATGCATATAATGAAGTTTCTCTTATGAGGCAGACTCATTTAGCATCAAAAATTAAAATCAAAATAAATGAGAAAGTAAAAATGGAAGAATTGATATGTGATGGAGTTTTATTATCAACATCAGCTGGAAGTACAGCTTATAATCTATCCGCACATGGTAGTATTCTACCTTTAGACTCAAATATACTTGCTTTAACTCCAATCAGTGCCTTTAGACCAAGGAGATGGAGAGGTGCTCTGTTATCTGAAATTAGTAAAATTGATTTTGAAGTGTTAAATAATGATGAACGCTCATCTAGCGTAACAGCAGACAATGTTGAATTTAGAGATATTAGTAAAGTCAATATTGTATCTTCAGATGAAAATAAATGCACTGTATTGTTTGATAGTAAACACTCTATTGATGATAAAATTTTAAATGAACAATTTAATTTTTAAGATCAAATTTTTTTAAAAATACAAATCTTGTTGCCATCTAAATCCCTTAAATATGCATAATAATCTTTACCATGTCTAGGCCCAGGCATTCCCTCATCTTTTGCTCCAAGACTTATTCCAATTTTATAAAATTCATTAACAGTGTTTTTAGAATTAGCTTTAAAAGTAATCATTGTACCATTTCCTATGGTTGCTTTTTTTTTGTTATGAGGTCTAATTAAGTATAATTCTATTTTGTTAGGAGTTTCATTTTTAGCATAACCATAATAACGATTATGGGATAAAACTTTTTTAATTTTTAGAGGTTTTAAAATTTTACTATAAAATGTAGATGATTTTTTTAAATTATTTGTTCCAATGGTAATAAAAGCAAACATAATTTAGAGATTGGTAGCCTCGGCCGGACTTGAACCGGCACTCCCAAAAGGGCAAGGATTTTAAGTCCTTTGTGTCTACCATTCCACCACGAGGCCTAATTTTGGACTAATATCAAACTATAGAACTTTTTCCACCATTTAATTCAATCATCTTAGTTATATCATCAACTATTGGTTGTATAGATTTCATATCCCATGATGAAACAACTATGTTAACTCCACCTGTTTTAGCTGCAAGATTAAAATATGGGTAACTACCGATTGATGCATTTGTATAATTGTTTTGAATATTTTTTAAATTTTTTGCAATTTTACTTTCATATAAATTAGTATTAATTGTTGTAACAAGTTTTGGGTCACCTTTTTTAATTTTTTTCATTAATTCCTTAAACATAACTTGCATTATTTCTGGTACACCGGGTAAAACATAAATATTTTTTACAATAAATCCTGGTGCAGCGGTCATTGGATTTAAAATGAGCTCTGAACCAAATGGCATTTTGGCCATTCTTTGCCTGCTTTCATTAAATTCACCTTTTGGATAATAATTTTCAAGAATCTCAAAAGCCATTTTATTTGTTTCATATTGTAAATTAAAGGCTGCAGATATACTTTCTGAAGTTATATCATCATGAGTGGGTCCAATTCCTCCAGTAGTAAAAACATAAGAATATTTTGAACTATATTTTAAAACATTTTCTATTATTGTTTTTTTATCATCCTGAATAACAATAACCTCCTCTAACTTAATTCCAGCTTTTAATAATTTTTTTGCAATATAATTTGAGTTTGTATCTTGAGTTCTGCCAGAAAGTATTTCATCACCAATAACAATAACTCCTGCAGTAAAAGAACTCATATGATTAATTGATATTTTCTATATATTATTTATTAATCGTAAGTAATTATTTTTTAAATGAGAAACAACAATATCCCAATACATAAGAAAAAAGATTTTGAGGGCATGAGGGAAGCTGGTTCTTTAGCTGCTGATGTTCTAGATTCTTTAAGTGAAAAGATTGTTCCAGGTATAAGTACTCAAGAAATAAATGATATATGTCATGATCAAATAATTCAAAACAAAGCAATACCAGCTCCTTTAAATTATAAAGGTTTTCCAAAATCAGTTTGTACATCTGTTAATCATGTTGTTTGTCATGGAATTCCTTCTGAAAGAAAAATTCTATCTGATGGCGATATAGTAAATGTAGATGTAACGGTTATTCTAAATGGTTGGCATGGTGATAGTTCGAGAATGTTTGTTGCAGGCAAGACAAATAAAAAAAATTATGAATTTTTGAAAATAACTTATGAATCTTTATTAATTGGTATTAGTGAAGCTAAACCTGGTAAGCATATTGGTGATATAGGAAATAAAATTCAGAAACTTGCAGAAGGAAAAGGTTATTCTGTAGTAAGAGATTTTTGTGGTCATGGAATTGGAAAGGAATTTCATACTCCACCTAGTGTTTTACACTTTGGAGAGCCAGGTGAGGGACCAATGTTAGAACCTGGGATGTTTATAACAATTGAACCAATGATTAATTTAGGTGGATGGCAAACAAAAATATTAAATGATGGATGGACGGCTGTAACAAAAGATAAATCTTTATCTGCTCAATTCGAGCATACAATTGGAATAACAGAAGAAGGAAATGAAATATTTACATTATCTAAAAATAATACAGCTTTTCCAATAAAGGATGTATAAGTAAAAAAAATGATACCTAGATATAATAGACCTAAAATTGAAAAGATTTGGTCATTAGAAAATAAATTTACAATTTGGACAGAGATTGAGTGTTTGATTGCAGAAAAACAAGCAATGCTTGGCGTTATTCCAAAAAAAGCAGCAAAAGAAATAAGAAATAAAGCAAAATTTAATATTAAGGAAATAGAAAAAATTGAAAAAGAAACAAAACATGATGTTGTTGCTTATATTAATAATGTAAGCAAATATATTGGCGACTCATCAAAATATTTTCATTTTGGTGTAACATCAAGTGATATTATTGATACTTCATTTTCTGTACAACTAAAGCAAACCTCTGAAATAATAAGAAAAAGCTTAATAGAATGTATTCAAAGTTTAAAAATCAAATCTAAAAAATATAAAGACACATTAATGATTGGAAGAAGTCATGGTATACATGCTGAACCTATTACTTTTGGATTAAAATTATCTTCCTTTTATTTTGAGTTTAAAAGAAATTTAGAAAGACTTGATCAAGCGATCAACGAAATATCTGTTTGTGCTATTTCTGGACCTGTTGGAACATTTAATTCTATAGACCCACGAGTTCAAGATTATGTAGCAAAAAAACTTAAACTAAATTCTGAAGATGTATCAACTCAAGTAATTCCAAGAGATAGGCATGCGTATTTTTTCTCAGTACTTGGAATTTTAGCATCTTCTATTGAGAGGTTTGCTGTGGAAATTCGAAATTTACAAAAAACAGAGGTGTTAGAAGTTGAAGAAAGTTTTTCTTCTAAGCAAAAGGGTTCTTCGGCAATGCCTCACAAACGTAATCCAGTATTAAGTGAGAACTTAACAGGTATCTCACGTTATATTAGAAGTGGTGTAATACCTTCACTAGAAAATGTCGTACTTTGGCACGAGAGAGATATTAGTCACTCTAGTGTTGAAAGAATTACGACGCCAGATATTACAATTGCAACTGATTTTGCACTGAGTCGTTTAAATGGCATTATAAAGAATTTAAAAGTCTATCCAAAAAATATGTTGAAAAATTTGAATATGCTTGGGGGTTTACATAGAACTCACAATATTATGTTAAAACTAATTGAAAAAGGATTGAAAAGACAACAAGCCTATAAAATTGTTCAGGAAAGTGCCATGGAAACATGGAATAATAATAAGAATTTTTCTCAAGTTTTACAAAAAAATAAAGAATTAAACAAAAAATTAAATTCAAAAGAAATCGAGAAAATCATTAAAGATGATAACGATCTAAAGAAAATAGATTGGATTTATAAAAATAAAATTAAATAGTCTTTATTTTTTTTAATATCTGAACTATTTTATAGTTATGCCAATGACTGTTGAACAAATAGAACAATTTATTAAAGAAGCTATACCAGATGCAACTGTTGAAATTGAAGATCTTAAAGGAGACGGTGATCATTACAGTGCTACAGTGACGTCAAAATCCTTTTCTGGAAAAACAAGAGTAGAACAACATAAGATGGTTTATGATGCTTTTAATGGTAAAATGGGTAGTGATTTGCACGCACTTAAGCTAAAAACTGTATCGGAGTAATAATGAATAATAACGACCATGTATCTCAAAATATAGAAAATGAAATTAACTCTAATGATGTAATGCTTTTCATGAAAGGCACCCCTGTATTTCCAATGTGTGGATTTTCTGCCAGAGTAGTTGAAATATTAAATAAAGTAGGTGTTAAATTTGGAAGTGTGAATGTGTTAGAGAGTGACGAAATGAGAGAAGGTATTAAAATATATTCTAACTGGCCAACCATACCACAACTTTATGTTAAGAAAGAATTTATAGGTGGGTGTGATATTATAACTGAAATGTTTGAAAGTGGGGAATTATTAGAATTATTCAATACAAATGGAATAGACGTAAATCCATCTTAGTTTGATAAATAATAGTTTTTCTAAAGGTGTAATATTTTCTTGTATTGCAGCAGTTTTTTGGGGACTTCCACAACCCCTTTTTTTTAACGAATTAAATCACGTTGAGACTATAGAGGTAGTAGCTCATAGGGGTTTCTGGTCGTTTATTTTTTTATTTTTATTATTAATTTTAATTTCAAACATAAGTGATTTTATTGAAATATTTAAATCTAGAAAAAGAATTTTTATTTTAACAATTACAGCTTTTCTTATTGCAGGTAACTGGGCAGGTTTTATTTATTCTGTTGGGCAAGAAAGAGTTCAGGATGCATCAATGGGTTACTTTATTACTCCAATGATTAGCATTATGCTTGGTTATTTTTTTTTAAATGAGAAAATAACTAAGCCTAAATTTGCATCTGTATGTCTTATGTTTTCAGGTATATTATTTTTATTTATTAATTTAAATCAATTTCCATTCCTAATAATTTGGATTGGAACCTCATGGGCAATATATGGATTATTAAGAAAACAAGTTAATGTTAATCCCTCAATTGGTTTACTTTATGAAACTTTCATAATATCTTTAATATCTATCCCATATTTAGTTTATTTATTTTGGCAAAATGAAAATAGTATCTTTAGTATTGATTTGAAGACATCATTATTTTTAATTCTAACAGGAGCTGTAACGATTTTTCCATTATTTTTTTTTAATTTGGGTTTAAAATTTATTCAATTAGGTCTTGCAGGGGTTTTATTTTACTTAGCACCAACATTTCATTTTATAACTTCAGTATTTATTCTTAATGAAGAAATTTTACAAATTAAGTTAGTATCATTTATAATAATTTGGTTAGGGATAATAATTTATATTTATGATAGTTATAAAAAAGAAATTACCTTGAATAATACTCAATAACTAAGTTAGGTTCCATGGTTACAGGATAGGGAACATCATGAATTAGAGGTGCTCTTAAAAAACGACCTTTCAATTCTTTTACATCAACTTCTAAGTATTCTGGAATTTCTCTTTCTTGAGAACTAACTGATTCTACAATTAAGTTAATTTCTTTACTTTTATCTCTTATTGAGATTTCATCTCCATCACTTACACTATAAGATGGAATATTAACTCTTTTTCCATTAACCTTTACATGACCATGATTAACGAGCTGTCTTGCAGAGAAAATTGTAGGTACAAATTTCATTCTATAAACTGTAGCATCTAATCTTCTTTCTAAAAGTTCAATTAAAATCTGACTAGTATCCCCTTTAATATTAGAGGCTTTTTTAAAAATATTCCTAAATTGTCTTTCAGTTAAATCACCGTAATAAAATTTCATTTTTTGCTTAGCGAACAACTGGTTACCATAATCTGAAAGTTTTTTTCTTTGACCTTGAATACCATGCTGACCGGGTTTAGAGTTTCTTCTATTAAATGGGCTTTTAGGTCGACCCCACAAGTTTACACCTAATCTTCTATCAATTTTGTATTTTGCGTTATGTCTTTTTGTCATTAATATTTGGGGTATATAGTGATTTAAAGTACTATGTCAAATTTAATATACTCAATTTTTGGCTTATTTATTTAGTTTTTTAGTAATTCCCCATAAAGTTTGCAATTCTTTCTTAGTAAGAGGGATTTTTGTGAAAATACTATAGATGTTATTTTTCATACTTTCTTTTTTTTCACTTGGAGTAAAAAATTTTTTATTTTCAAGTTTCTCAATCATGTAATTTAAGTATTTAGATAATTGATATTTACTAATATTATCTTTTTCAATTGACGTTGAATTGGTAATTTTGAAATTATTCAACTCAAATAATTTATAACTTAAAATACTAACTGCATGAGAAAGGTTTAATGAATTACTTTTACCACTTGTTTCTATAGTAAAAATAATATCAGATAATCTCAAATCTTCATTTGAAAGTCCTGAATTTTCAGGGCCAAAAAGTATTGCTGTTTTTTTATTAACAATAATTTTTCTTTTAATGAATTTAAAATCGTTAGTAGAATTTTTTTCCAAATATCTTCTTCTATTTGTTGTGGCCACAACATAAGAAAAATTAGAAAGTGCAATTTCTAAATTATCATAAACTTTAATATTCTTAATAATTTTAGTTGCTTTTTTTGCAGCATTTATTGATTTATCATTTAACCAGTTTTCTCTTGGCGAAATAACAATTAGATCTTTTAGACCAAAATTGTGCATCACACGAGCAACCATGCCAATATTTTCAGGAAGTTGAGGTCTAACTAAAATTATACTTGGATTTTTTGGAGTCAATTTTTATTCTTTAAATCATTCAATAACTTAAAAGTAATGCTATCAAAAATAGCACTATAAGATGCATCAATAATATTTGGAGATACGCCAATAGTTGTCCAATGTGTATTCGTAGAATCAGATGATTCAATTAAAACTCTTGTGATAGCACCAGTACCTTTTTCTGATGAAAGAATCATAACTTTGTAATCAGTTAACTTTAAATCTTTGAGATCAGGATAATAATCAATTAGGGCTTTTCTTAATGCACTATCAATAGCATTTACTGGACCATTGCCAGTACCCACTGTCATCATATTTGAATCTTTAACTTTTAAAAATACTGTAGCCTCTGCTTCAGTAACAATTTCACCTTTAGCATTCCATCTTCTTTCATCTGTGACTCTAAATTTTTCTAAGTTATAAAAATCCTCAAAATGACCAAGGTGGCGTCTGACTAATAATTCAAAACTAGCTAAAGCAGTATCAAATGAATATCCTTCTGATTCTTTTTCCTTGATAATCTCTAAGATATTGTTGATTTCATTTGTAGGCAGATCAATATTAATCTTATTTAAATGATTTAATATATTAGATCTTCCAGCTTGATTAGAAATTACAACGTTTCTAGAATTACCAACCATTTCTGGCTCAATATGTTCATAAGTTGAAGAATTTTTTTCTATTGCAGATGCATGCAATCCACCTTTATGAGAGAAAGCATGATCTCCAACATATGGAGCATTTTTTCTTGAAGGCATGTTAAGAATATCATTTAATGTTCTAGAAATATGAATTAAATTTTTTAATTTATCTTTTGAAATATTTGTTTTATATTTTGTTTTTAGAACCAAAGATGGAATTAGGGAAATTAAATTAGTATTTCCACATCTTTCTCCTAGACCATTTATTGTTCCCTGTATCTGTCTTGCTCCAGCATTAATAGCTGCCAATGCATTTGCAACTGCATTATCAGTATCATTATGAGCATGTATACCAACATTTTGACCTGGTATAACTTTTACTACTTCTGAAACAATATTGTAAATTTCATCTGGAAGGGTTCCCCCATTTGTATCACAAAGAACAACCCATCTTGCACCAGCGTCATACGCTGCTTTAACACAACTCAATGCAAACTCTTTATTTTCTTTAAAGCCATCAAAAAAATGTTCTGCATCAAAAATTGGCTCTTTGTTTTTATTTTTTATTGAATGAATACTATCACTTATCATTTTTAAATTTTCATCCTCAGATATTTCTAAAGCATTTTTTACATGAAATGATGATGATTTACCTACAATACAAACACAACTTGCGCTTGAATTAATAAGTGCATTTAATCCTGGATCGTTATCTGCACTTCTACCCGGTCTTCTTGTCATACCAAAGGCAGTCAATTTACTATTTGAAAATTTTGTATTTCTTGAAAAAAAATCATTATCGGTAGGATTTGCTCCCGGCCATCCACCTTCAATGTAATCTATTCCTAAATCATCAAGATGTTGGGATATATTCATTTTATCACTAACAGAAAAATTAACTCCTGTTGTTTGCTGACCATCTCTAAGTGTGGTATCGAATAAATATACTTTATCTTCCATAATTAATAGATCGCTAATAGAGTATAAATTAAAATTTACTAGATTTTTCCAAGTTTTTGCAAGATTTCGTCTCTATCAAATAATGGTAGTAGATATTTTAATTCGGGTCCATGAGATTTTCCTGTCAAAATCAACCTCAAAGGCATAAATAAATCTTTTCCTTTTAGCCCAGTTTTTTTGTTAATTTTTGATGTCCAATGATCCCATGTTGTTTCATCAAAAGGATCCTCGGGTAATTCATCAACTGCCGTATTAATAAAATTATCATCAATATTTAAATCTTTAGCATTATTTATTTTTGTAATTACTTCTTCCCATTCTTTAGCTTGATTAACAAATGAAATATTATTTTTAATAAAACGCCAAAAACTCTCTTTTTGAAAATTTGATTTTATATTTTTTAACTTATGACTAATCTCATTATAACTAAATAATTTAATGGTATTTTCATTAAGATTTCTTAAGGATTCAATTGAAAATTTAGCAGAAGATTTCGATAAATTTTGAATATCAAATTTTTGTACTATTTCATTTAAATCTTTGATTGGATCAATATTACTGCTCGAACCAATAAAAAGAAAATAATTAAGTAAAGATATATTTTCGTATCCTTCATCTCTAAAATTTTCAATTGAAAGACTTCCAAGTCTTTTGCTAAAACCCTTACCAGTTTCATCAACTAAGAATGGATGATGAGCAAATGATGGAATAGAAGATTCAAGAGCCTTAAAAATTTGAATATGATAGGCAGTATTAGCTATGTGATCCTCCCCTCTAATAATATGTGTAATTTTTTCTTCAATATCATCAATGACTGAAGGTAAATGGTATAACAATGTTCCATCAGCTCTAATTAAAACAGGATCACTCAAATTTTTTGCATCAAATGAAACATCTCCTTTAATAATATCTTTCCAACTAATATTTTCATGATCTAATTTGAATCTCCAATGGGGTTGGATTCCTGATTCTATTTTTTTTTCTACTTCTTCATCACTTAGATTTAATGATGATCTATCATAAATAGGTGGTTTCCCAGATGATAACAAAGATTTTTTCTTTAAAGCTAATTCCTCTTCTGTTTCAAAACATGGATAAAGTCTTTTCTTTTGTTTTAGAATTTGGATTTTCTCATTGTAAATATGTTGTCTAGAGGACTGATTAAAAGTGTAACTCCAATTTAATCCAAGCCATTTAAGATCATCTTTGATACCTGTCTCAAATTCTTTAGAACTCCTATTGGCATCAGTATCATCAATTCTTAATAAAAACTCACCTTGATTTTTTTGACAAAAAATCCAATTCAAAATTGCTGATCTAGCATTACCGATATGTATTTTTCCTGTAGGGCTAGGAGCGAACCTACACTTCATATTATTCTTTAGGAATTTCGCAAACGGGAATAGGCTTCATCTTATGAAGATTTGGCTTTCTAATTTCTTCATATCTACTGTAATATTCACTAGACTTATTATCCATTGCTTCTTCTAATTGCTTATATGAAAGACCAAGCTGGCTTTCATCATTTCTACTATCATCCCATAAACCATCTGTCGGTGCTGCGCTAATAATATCTTTTATAACCCCAATTTCTTCAGCTAATTCCCACACCTCAGTTTTAGTACAATCTGCTATTGGTGATATATCTACGCCTCCATCACCATATTTTGTATAAAATCCAACACCAAAATCTTCAACTTTATTTCCAGTACCAACAACTATACCATTATTACTTTGAGCTATTTGGTATAGAGTTACCATTCTTAGTCTAGATCTTGAATTTGCAAAAGCTAACTCACTATCAAAATTTTGCATCGTATTTTGAAATGTTTTAAAAACATTATCTAGCTCGATTATTTTTGTTTCTACATTTGGGTAATTTTGCTCTAAAAATTCTAAATGTCTTAAACTTAAATCATGTTGTGATGAATTTTGTTTAATAGGCATTGAAACAGCTATAGTTTTTAAACCAGTTTGAGCACATAAGGTGCTAGTAAGAGCTGAGTCAACTCCTCCTGACACTCCTATTACTAGTGTAGTTGGATTATTATTTATAGATTTAGCGTAATCTTTAATCCAATTGGTAATGTATAATATTTTATCTTTTGAATTCATAAGTAATATATAAATATAAATTTATAAATTTGAAGATTGCTTTGAGAGCAATTTTTCTTCTTTTAAAAAATCTGATAATAAAAAAGCCAATTCTAGAGACTGCGAGGCATTTAGTCTCGGATCACAATATGTATGATATCTATTTTTTAAATCTTCATCTGTTATTTCTTGAAGACCTCCCATACATTCTGTAACATCTTGACCAGTCATTTCTAAATGGACGCCGCCTGGATATGTTCCTTCGCTTCTGTGAATTTGAAAAAATTGCTGAATTTCAGAAATTATATCTTTTAATGGCCTAGTTTTAAAACCCGTGTTAGATTTAATAGTATTTCCATGCATGGGGTCACAAGTCCAAACAACATTTTTACCAACTGAATTAACTGATCTAATTATTTTTGGAAGTATTCCACTAACTTTTTCATGACCCATTCTACATATCAGCGTTATTTTTCCAGCTTCATTATTTGGATTCAACACATCTAATATCTTTAATAGTTCTTCTGTCTTTGTGCTTGGACCCACTTTAATACCTATAGGGTTCTCAATACCTCTTAAAAATTCAATATGTGCTCCATCAAGTTGTCGTGTTCTGTCACCTACCCACAACATGTGAGCTGAAACATCGTACCACTTACCTGAAGTACTATCTATTCTTGTTAATGCTTCCTCATATTGAAGAAGTAAAGCTTCATGACTAGTAAAGAAGTCTGTTTCATTTAATTGTCTTACACTGTTTCCATTTATTCCACATGCCTCCATAAAAGATAAGCATTCGTCAATTCTAGAAGATATCTCTCTAAATTTAGCAGCATTCTCACCTTTAACAAAATTTAGGTTCCATTGATGTATTTTATTTAAATTGGCAAATCCGCCCTGAGAAAAAGCTCTTAAAAGATTAAGTGTAGATGCAGACTGATTGTAGGCCTGAATTAATCTATCTGGATTAGGATCTCTGTCTTTTTGATTGAAGTCTATCCCATTAATTATATCGCCTTTATAAGACTCAAGTTCTAAATCATTAATAACTTCTGTAGCAGATGATCTTGGCTTTGCAAACTGTCCAGCAATTCTTCCTACTTTGACAATTGGACAAGAAGCGCCAAACGTTAATACAACAGCCATTTGTAAAATAACTTTAAATGTATCTCTAATATTATCTGGATGAAAATCTGCAAAACTTTCTGCACAATCTCCACCTTGTAATAAAAAAGCATTCCCGTTTGAAACTTCTCCAAGTTTCTTTTTTAATAGTCTCGCTTCTCCAGCAAAAACTAAAGGTGGATATTTGGAAATTTCATTTAGAGTTTTATTTAGATGATCTTCATTCTGATAGTTAGGCATATGAAGTGCATTTTTATTTCTCCAACTATTTGGTGACCATTTATCGCTCATAATTTAAAAGGCTCATAAACCCTAATATATCTTGAAACAAGGGTTATTATTTAGATCTTTTATTTCTTAGAATTTTTAAGGCTGATCTTTCAATAGCAAGTGAATTTTTGGGAATATTTTTAGTGATAACACTACCTGCGCCAATTCTAGATTTAGACTCAATTACAACCGGAGCAATGAGTGATGTGTTTGAACCTATAAATACATTATCTTTTATTATCGTTTTGTGTTTTTTCTTTCCATCATAGTTACAAGTTATTGTGCCAGCACCTATATTCACATTATTTCCTATTTCTGAATCTCCAACATATGAAAGATGAGCAATAGAAACATTATTTCCAATTTTAGAATTTTTTATTTCAACAAAGTTACCAATCTTTGATTTTTTTCCGATTTTTGTTTTTGGTCTTAATCTAGCACTTGGACCAATTTGTGAATTTTCATCTATTGTAACCTCTTCTAAGTATGAATTACTTTTAATTATTGAGCCTTTTTTTATAATTGTTTTTTCCTTTATTGTAACATTGCTTTCAATTGTAACATTAGGTTCAATTTTGGTGTCATAGCTTAAATAACAAGTATTGGGTTTTAAAAAATTGACTCCATTTTTTATAAAATTTTTTACGTATTTTTTTTGCAAGATATTTTGTACAACATTAAAATCATCCAATGTATTTATGCCCAACATTGTTTCTTTGTTGCACTCAATATAATTGATAGGAATATTTTTTTTTGAAAAAATTTTACATATATCAGGAAGATATCTTTCTTTTTTAATTTTATTTTCTTTAATATTTTTTAAATTATCAAATATTAATTTAGTATTTGCTATCAAAATACCAGAATTACATAAATTGATTTTTTTTTGTTCAGGTTTTAAATTGATTTGCTCAATTATTTCTTCAACGTAGTTGTTATTTAATAATAACCTACCATAACCATGTGGCTCTGAAGTATTAAATGCAATTAATGAAGCTTTCGCTTTACTTTTTTTAAATTTACTTACTAGTTTTCTTATATCTTTAATTTCAACTAAAGGTGTATCACCAAATAAAATTAAAATATTTTTCGATTTAACATATTTTTTAACTTGCTCAATTGCATCAGCGGTTCCTTTTTGTTTTTTTTGAACAACTAACTTTGAGGTATTTAATATTAATTTTAATTCTTCTTTATTTTTTTCATTAGATACAACTAATATATTTTTACCAGATATTTTTTTTGCAATATTAAAAATATGTGAAACAATTGGTAACCCGCATAATGGATAAACAAGCTTTGATTTATTTGCTTTAAATCTCGTACTATTGCCTGCAGCAAGTATAACAGTTGTAATATCAGACATTAAGTTAGAAATTTCTTAAAATTTCGTTTCCAACATTAATTATTTCTTTTGAAGCATCTGATGTAACACTTATATCTACTACACCCCTTCCAACTGAGAATGTTTCTGCAAATAATACTTTGCTAGACAGTCGGGAGCGGGCAATTTTAGCACCAGCATATCTTAAACGCAAAATCATTGCGTCAGTTAATTTTGCTCTCGGCATCACTCTATTAAGAATAATTATTGGATTTTTTCTTTCTTGTTTTGCAATTTTTAAAAAAGGAAGTGTAGCCATTAAGTCTACTGGACTTGGTTGTACTGGAACAAATACCCTATCAGAAGCTTTTACAACCTGCATTGTTTCAAAAGTTATAGATGGAGGGCTATCAATTATTATAAAGTCGTACTTTCTTTTTATGGCTTTAATTTCGTCAATTAAATTCCTTATATCAAAATTTAATTGAGTTATTCCAATATCATCTTCACCATAATAAGATTTTCTTGCTTCAAGCCAATATGATAGACTTTTTTGTGCATCAGCATCTATAACAGCTACTTTGTAACCACTATTGCTCCACAAAACTGATAAATTTGCTGAAAGAGTCGATTTACCTGAACCACCTTTTTGATTCGAAAATGCTATAACTTTTCCCATATACAAGTATTGATAATAACTATTTTAAAGATAGATGGAAACATTTTATAAAAAAATATGAAAAAAAATAAGTTAGATATTGCAAAAAATTTATTAAGCAGTGGAGAACTTGTAATATTTCCCACAGAAACAGTATTTGGTCTTGGAGCAGATGCAACAAATGATGAGGCTGTAAAATCTATTTTTAAAGTAAAAAAAAGACCACGAAGTAATCCAATTATCTGTCACTTTAAAAGTATTAAACAAATAGAAAAATATTTTATTATAAATAAATTTGAAAAAAAATTAGGTTCAAAATTCTGGCCTGGTCCTTTGACAATAATATTAAAAAAAAAGAAAAATTCTAAAATATCAAAATTAGTCTCTAACAACTCAACTTTAGTTGGCTGCAGAATTCCCAGTAATAAGTTAGCTAAAAAATTAATTACTTTATTTGACTTACCTATTGCAGCCCCTAGCGCTAATCTGTCAGAAAGAACTTCCGTAACCAATATTATGGATATCGATCCTATTCTAGTAGAAAAAATATTTGTTTTAAAAGATAAACAGTCTTCTCATGGACTAGAGTCCACAGTTGTTAGAATTGATACCAATAATGAAATTGAAGTATTAAGATATGGCAACATAACTGTTGAAGAGCTAAATAAATATGCAAAAGTAAAAATTAAAAAGAAATCATCTATTTCTCCTGGTAATTTAAAAAAACATTACTCAACTTTAAAGCCAATAAGAATGAATGCTAAGAGAATACTAAAAAATGAAGGTTTATTAAATTTTGGCAATAATAAATTAAAGTC
>CACBMH010000018.1 GCA_902539825.1 uncultured Alphaproteobacteria bacterium | reverse complement strand
CAGTATTTAGAAAATGAATCATTCAAAGCAAAGTTACCTACAATGCTTCAATCAAATGATAGACCAGATATATTTTATAGCTGGAGTGGCGGAGTTATGTATGATCAAGCCAGAGCTGGTTTTTTAAGAGATATCTCCAATGTTGTACCAGATAGTTATTTGGATACTGTTAGTGCAGCAGCAGCAGATGCTTTTACATTTGAAGGTCAAAGAGTAGGTTTACCTTTACAAGTATCACAAGTTGCTTGGTGGTATAACAAAGATCTAATCAATCAAGCCGGAGTTGACGTTTCAGCCATCAAAGAATGGGATGATTTAATTAGTGCTGTAAAACAAATCAAAGCAGCAGGAATTACTCCTATTTGTATGGGTGGTAAAGATAAATGGCCTGTTCACTTTCTTTGGACACACCTCCACATAAGAAATGGTGGAAAAGGATTATTCCTTGAATCACTTAATAATGGTGGTTGGGATAGACCAGAATACTTAAAATCAGGTGAGCAAATGCTCGAGCTAGTTGCTTTAGAACCTTTTCAAAAAGGATTTTTATCACACACTTGGCCAGATCAAGCAGGTTTTTTTGGAGACGGTAAATGCGCAATGGCACTTATGGGTAACTGGATGTATGGTTCTCAAAAAGCTAACAGTTCAAGTGGTGAAGGTTTAGGAGATGATAATATGGGAATGTTTAATATGCCAATGACGAGTGGCGGTCTCGGTGATGCTGGGGATACACTTGGCGGTATAAATGGTTGGTTATTCTCAAATAGTGCTCCTGACTCAGCAGTTGAATTTATTATGCATTATGTATCTCTTGATATTCAAAAAGATGATGCAGGAAAAGGTGCTTATATACCTATCGTGAAAGGTGCTGATGTATCTCTTACAAATCCTTTCTTGCAACAAGTTGCACAAAATATCTCTAACTCAGAATATCATCAAATATTTTATGATCAGTTCTTGGGTGCAGATATTGGTAGGGTTGTTAATGACGTATCTACTGATTTAGCGGCAGGAATTATTACTCCTGAAGAAGCTACTCAAGCTGTTCAAGAAGCTTGGGAATTTAATCAATAATATAAATATCAGGGCTCTTTTTTAATTAAGAGCCCTGTTCGTAGCTATGAGATCAGCAAAATTTGATGCACTACTTAGTAGGTATTATACAATAATAATTTTTTTAATACCTGCCTTAACAATATTTACTTTGTTTGTAGTTCTTCCAATAGGTGAAGCAGCCTATTACAGTTTTTTTAGATGGAATGGCTATGGCGCACCTGAGAAATTTGTTGGACTTAAAAATTATGAATTTTTATTCAAAAATAGAGTGTTTATTATGTCACTCAAAAATAATTTTTATATAATTGCTATATCACTCTTTGTTCAATTACCTTTTGCTCTTTTAATTGCTTTAATGATTTCAGATAAACTCAGAGGAGCAGCTTTTTTTAGAACAGTTTTTTTTCTTCCATTTATTTTAGCAGAAATAGTAACAGCGTTAATCTGGGCATACATTTATGATGGTAATTATGGTTTAGTTGCTGCAATTTGGGGTTTCTTTGGTGCAGAAGCTCCATTCATACTTGGTGATAAAGATTGGGCACTCTTAGCGATTTTAATTGTTATATTTTGGAAATTTTTTGGAATCCACATGATGATTTATATTGCAGGATTACAAGCTATTTCAAAAGAAGTTTTAGAAGCTGCTAAAGTAGATGGGGCAGGCCCAATAACGACTGCCTTTAGAATTAAAATACCAATGCTTATTCCGACAATTAAGCTTTCAGTATTTTTATCACTATTAGGTAGTTTACAGCTATTTGATATTATTATGCCACTAACAGGAGGAGGACCTTCAAATGTAACGCATTCGATGGTCTCTTATTTATATTATTTTGGTGTAATGCGTATGAAAGTTGGTTTTGGAAGTGCGGTTGGAGTCGTAATATTTTTAATTTGTTTATTTATTGCAATTGGCTATCAAAGAACACTAATGAGAGATGATAATGAAAACAAATTTTAGAACCTATTATTTGTATCTTATTCTATTTTTTTTAGCAGGAGTAATTATTATTCCATTATACGTTTCTGTAATGGGAGGCTTTAAACACACTGGTGAACTTAGAACAAACTCTTTAGGCTTACCAATAGATTGGAAATTTGAAAATTATACATCGCTTTTAGCTAATTCTGATTTCTGGTTATTTTTATGGAACTCTACTGTGTACGCAGTCGGAACTACTTTCTTTGTAGTCCTGTTTGCCTCTATGACAGCCTTTGTTTTTGCTCATGTAAAATTTGCAGCAAATAAATTTCTTTATAATTATTTTTTACTAGGACTAATGTTTCCTTTTGCTACTGCAATTTTACCTCTATTTTTAAGAGTTCGTGACTTTGGTTTATTAGGTACTAGTTGGGCTGTTATAATTCCACAAATTGCATTTGGCCTTGGTTTTTCTATAATTCTTTTTCGAGGATTTTTTAGGCAAATGCCAAAAGAGATATTTGAAGCTGCTGTTTGTGATGGCTGTAGCTATACCCAATTTTACTTTAGGTTTACTCTTCCTTTATCAACTCCAATATTAGCTACTGTTAGTGTTATTACTCTTACAGGAAGTTGGAATAATTATTTGCTACCTCTTATAATGATTAATGATGAGTCACTTTATTCATGGCCAATGGGTATAATGGTCTTTAGAGGTGAGTATTTTACTGATTGGGGTAAAATATTAGCTTATGTATCATTAACTCTTGTTCCAGCAGTAGTTTTCTTTTTTACTTTACAAAAATATATTGTTGCAGGTTTAACAGGTGGAGCAGTTAAGGAATAGTTTTATGAAGGTAGGTGTAATTGGTTGTGGAAATATAGCAGATATATACTTCCACAATGCAAAAAATTTTTTTAATAACTTCGAAATTATTGCTTGTGCAGATTTAAATCCTGATGCATCAAAGAAATATTCTGAAAAATATGAAATTAAAAATTTATCCGTTGATGAATTATTATCTAATGAAGATATTCAATTGATTATAAATCTTACCATTCCAAATGCTCATTTTGAAGTTTCAAAATCAATTTTAAATTCAGGTAAGCACTCTTATTCTGAAAAACCAATTTCCATTGAATTTGACGAAGGTAAAGAATTATTAAATTTAGCTAAATCTAAAAATTTATATGTAGGTAGTGCTCCTGATACTTTTTTAGGTGCTGGAATACAAAAATCAAAGCAAGTCATTGAGGATGGTACAATAGGGGAAATAGTTTTAGGTAGTATCTCAATGGGTGTAGCGGGACATGAAATTTGGCATCCAAACCCAGACTTTTATTACAAATATGGGGGAGGACCAATTTTAGATATGGGACCATATTATTTTTCAGCATTAGTAAATTTATTAGGGCCCGTCAAAAGTGTCTATAGTCAATCTCGAACGGTTTATTCTCAAAGAGAAATTGGTAGTGGAGAGAGAAAAGGTGAAAAAATAGCGGTTGATATTCCAACAACTTTGATCTCTCAAATTGAATTCAGTAATGGAGCTTTAATTGATTCATTTTTTTCATTTGATGTTTACAAACATAATAAGTCACATATTGAATTATTTGGAACAAAAGGTGTTATTAATGTTCCTGATCCTAACATGTTTGGAGGAGAAATTAAAATTTGTGATGAAAAAAAATCAGATTGGAAAACTATTAAAACTGACAACATGAATCTAGGGCGTTTAAACACAAATCGAACAGGTGGAGAAAAAAACGACAAAGCAAACGAAGATCCAACATCTGCTAACTTTAGAGGAATCGGCGTTTGTGAAATGATTGACTCAATTAAAAAAAATAAAATTAATAGATGTAGTGGTGAATTAAGTCTTCATGTTTTGGAGATAATGCAATCAATTCTTAAATCTGCTAAAATTGATGAAAAAGTAAATTTAGAAAGTGTAACAAACATTCCCCAATCTTTTTTAGATACAGAGAATGGGAAATTTTTAAAATAAGGGAGTTGTAAATGAAAAAAGCTTTAATAGTTTATGGAGGATGGCCAGGACACCAACCAGAAAAATGTAACGAAATTTTAACTGAAATGTTAGAGCCTGATGGTTATGAAATAAGATCTGAGTATTCAACTTCCGCATTTGCTCAAGATTACGTTCATGAAATGGACTTAATTATACCAATAGTTACGATGGCTTTTCATCACTCACCTAGTGGTGAAATTAAAAAGAACGAAGTGAATAATGTTGTAAAAGCAGTTGTAAATGGTTGTGGTCTTGCTGGGCATCATGGAGGAATGTGTGATGCTTTTAGACAATCAATTGATTGGCAATTCTTAACTGGTGGTCAATGGGTAAGTCATCCAAATGGTATTCATGATTATAAAGTTAATATAACCAAAAAAGATGATCCAATAATGGATGGTGTGGAGGATTTTGATTATCATTCTGAACAGTATTATATGCATGTAGATCCTATGAACGAAGTTCTTGCCACTACTACTTTCCAAGGCCACGAAATTTGGAAATTAGAACAAGAACCTGGAAAACCTGGAGATGACCAATATCAAACTGAATGGATAAAGGGTGTAGAAATGCCAGTGGTATGGAAAAGAAAAATCGGAAAAGGTAAAATTTTTTATACATCTCTTGGACATTTTGCACATGAATTAAATCACCCTGAAATGAGAAAAATTTATCATCGTGGTTTGCTTTGGGCATCAAGATAGAGTAAAATAACCTAGGTAGAAGTTATGACAGATTATTTCAAAAATATTCCTGAAATAAAATATGAAGGAGAAAATAGTTCTAACCCATTAGCATTTAAATTCTACGATGAAGATAAAATTGTTTTAGGCAAGTCTATGAAAGAGCATTTAAGGTTTGCTACTTGCTATTGGCATACATTTACTTGGCCAGGTCTAGATCCGTTTGGCGGTCAAACATTTGATAGACCTTGGATGCAAGCAGGTGATGAAATGAAAATGGCTGAAATGAAACTTGATGCTGCATTTGATTTTTTCACTAAAATTAAAACACCTTTTTTCTGCTTTCACGATAGAGATATTTCTCCTGAAGGTTCAAATTATGCTGAGACACAAAAAAATTTCTTTCATATTATAGATTTAATGGAACAAAAAATTAATGACTCAGGAATGAAATTATTGTGGGGAACAGCAAATGCTTTTTCTCATAAAAGATATATGAGTGGTGCTTCGACTAATCCAGACCCAGAAGTTTTTGCATATAAAGCTGCACAAGTAAAAGATTGTATGGATGCAACGATGAGATTGGGTGGTCAAAACTATGTTCTTTGGGGTGGAAGAGAAGGATACGAAACTATTCTTAATACTGACATGACTAAGGAAACAGCTAATCTTCAAAGATTTCTCGAATTAGTTGTTAATTATAAACACAAGATAGGATTTAAAGGTCAAATTTTATTGGAACCAAAACCTCATGAACCAACTAAACATCAATATGATTTTGACTCTGCTACTTGCTTAGCGTTTTTACTCAAGGCAGGTTTAGAAAGTGAGATTAAATTAAATGTTGAAGTTAATCATGCAACTTTATCTGGTCATAATTTTGAACATGAAATTGCTTATGCATCTTCAAACAGTGCCTTAGGAAGTATTGATATTAATAGGGGCGATACTTTAATAGGTTGGGATACCGATCAATTCCCAAATAATCCTGCAGACTTAATTATGTCATTTTATTTTATTTTTAAGAATGGCGGCTTAGGTCAAGGAGGTATGAACTTTGATGCAAAAATAAGAAGACAATCTATTGATGCTGAAGATTTATTTCATGCTCACATTGGGGGTATGGATGTATGTGCAAAAACACTTATCGCTGTAGAAAAATTAATGAATGATAATGTTATTCCGAAGTTTATTGAAAATAGATATGAAGACTGGAATAAAAATTTGGGACAGTTTATTCATAATAAAGATACTGGATTAGATGATATAAATAAAAAAGTAATCGATGATAATATTGAACCAGAACCTCGTTCAGGAAGACAAGAATATCTGGAAAATATCTTAAATAAATATTTGTAGTTACTAACCATAAGTTTCTATACTAATTGATTTATAAATATTATGAAAATTTATAAATTAGATACAGCATCAGATTTTGAAAAATTAAACCTTTGTCTCGCAATAGGTAATTTTGATGGAATACATAAAGGGCACCAAGAAATAATAAATAAAATTAAGGAGATTGCATCAAACAATAATTTGTTATCTTCTATAATGAGTTTTAATCCTCATCCTCGTATTTACTTTAATCAAATTAATGAGCCTTTTAATATTTATACTCAAAGTGATAAAATAAATTTTCTTGAAAGATTGGGTTTAGATATATTTATAGATTTTTCTTTTGATAACAATCTATCAATATTATCAGCTGATGATTTTGTAACTAAAATTCTTATTGATAAATTAAATATTAAATACTTAGTTATAGGTACTGACTTTAAGTTTGGAAAAGACAGGAAAGGTAATTTTAAAACATTAGAAAAGTATGCTGAAAAAAATAATTTTAATATTCATTTAATTGATCCAATTATGCTTGCTGATAAATCGGATAAATATTCATCTTCAATAATTCGATCACATATAAAAGATGGTTATATGGAAGATGTTACTGAATCTTTAGGTAGGCCCTGGCATATGCATGGAACAATAATTGAAGGTGATAAAAGAGCTAGAGAAATCAATTTTCCGACTGCTAATATGATACCAGATCAACACATATTACCAAAAAGGGGTGTTTACTGTGTGGAAGTGCTATTAGAAGGCAAAAAATACAAAGGTGTTTCAAATTTTGGTTTAAGACCAACAGTTGATGGAAGCAAACTCCTTCTAGAGACACATATGTTTAATTTTAGTGAAGAAATATATGGTAAAGAATTGACTGTTGAATTCCTTACATTTATTAGATCTGAACAAAAATTTAATAATTTTGAAGAACTAACCAAGCAAATCAACAAAGATATAAATAAAGCTAAAGAATATCATCAATTATAATGGAATATAAAGATACAATTTTTCTTCCCAAAACATCTTTTGAAATGAGAGCTAATCTTCCCTCAAAAGAACCTGCAATAATAGAGGAGTGGGATAAAGAAAATATTTTTAAAAAGCTAAGAGATAAATCTAAAGGTAGAGAAAAATTTGTTCTTCATGATGGTCCCCCATACGCAAATGGACATATTCATATGGGAACTGCTCTTAACAAAATTTTAAAAGACGTCATTGTGCGAACACAACAAATGGCAGGTAAAGACTCAATTTATGTACCTGGATGGGATTGTCACGGTTTACCAATTGAATGGAAAATAGAAGAAGAATATAGAAAAAAAGGAAAGAACAAGGATGATGTTCCAACTGTTCAATTTAGAAATGAGTGTAGAGAGTTTGCAGAAAAATGGATTGATATACAAAAAAAAGAGTTTAGGCGACTTGGTGTTGAAGGGGATTGGGAAAATCCATATCTCACAATGTCAAATCAAGCAGAAGCACAAATTGTTCGAGAGCTCGGAAAATTTCTTCTTGATGAAAGTTTGTATAAAGGAGCAAAACCAGTTCTCTGGTCTGTTGTAGAAAAGACAGCTTTAGCTGATGCAGAAGTTGAATATGAAGATCATACGTCTAACACTATATATGTTAAATTTTTAATTAAAAATTCTACCGATAAAGATTTAATTGATTCTAATATCGTTATTTGGACAACAACTCCTTGGACTATTCCAGGTAATAGAGCTTTGGCTTATGGAAAAGAATTAGATTATTCACTTATTGTTGTTGAAGAATTAGAAGAAGATAGTTTAGTCAAAAAAAATGATAAATTAATATTTGCTTCAGAACTTGTAGTAAGTGTAACTGAAGAAATTGGAATCAAAAAATTTAGTACAAAAAAGAAATTTAAAGGAGATAATTTATCTTCTTGCGAATGTGAGCATCCATTTAAAAAATTGGGATATGATTTTATTGTAAAACCATTTCATGGAGACTTTGTAAATTTAGAACAGGGAACAGGGGTAGTTCATATAGCTCCTGGACACGGAGATGATGACTATGTTTTAGGCATAAAAAACAATGTTGATATTATCCAGACAGTACAAGATGATGGAAAATATAATCAACACGCTGTTGGTTTTGAAGGTGAGCATATTTATAAAGTAGATCATAAAATTGCAGATAAATTAGAAGAATTTTCAAAATTATTATTTAAGGGTACTCTTCGTCATAGCTACCCACATTCGTGGAGGTCTAAAGCTCCTCTTATTTATAGAAATACTCCTCAATGGTTCATTTCTATGGAAAAAAATAATCTAAGAGACATTGCTCTTAAATCAATTGATGAAACTATTTTCTATCCTCCTCAAGGTCAAACAAGGCTTAGATCAATGATTGAAACTAGACCAGATTGGTGTGTGTCTAGACAAAGAGTTTGGGGTGTACCTTTACCATTATTTGTAAATAAAAAAACGGGTCAACCTTTAAGAGATGAAAATATTATCAATAGAATAGCAGACATATATGAAAAAGAAGGAAGCAATACGTGGTTTACCGAAGATCCACAAAGGTTTTTAGGAGATGAATATTCACTTGATGATTATGAACAGGTTAAAGATGTAGTTGAAGTATGGTTTGATAGTGGTTCTACACATGCTTTTTGTCTAGAACAAAGAGAAGATTTGAAATGGCCTGCATCGATGTACTTGGAAGGAAGTGATCAACACAGAGGATGGTTTCATTCATCTCTTTTGGAATCTTCTGGCACAAGAGGTAAAGCGCCTTATGAAAGTGTCCTGACACACGGGTTTGTTGTTGATGGAAGAGGACGTAAAATGTCTAAATCTTTAGGTAATGTTATTTCTCCTGATGATATTTTAAAAAAATATGGAGTAGATATTTTAAGATTATGGGTTGTTGCTTCTGATTATTATGATGATCTTAAACTTGATAATGCCATTCTTCAATCACAAGCAGAGTCTTATAGAAGAATAAGAAATACCTTTCGTTTTTTAATCGGCAATTTAAGTGATTTTACTGAAGAAGAAGCTATTGATGAGAGTGAGTTTCCAGAGTTAGAAAGATATCTTCTACATCGGTTGTGGGAAGTTGATAAAGTTGTTCAAAAATGTGTATCAACATTTAACTTTCACTTGATGTTTACTACACTACTGAACTTTTGTTCAAGTGATCTTTCAGCTTTTTATTTTGATATTAGAAAAGACACAATATATTGTGATAGCAAAGAGTCCGTTCAAAGAAGATCTACTAGAACTCTATTAAATATAATTTTTAATCATTTAGTAAGATGGTTTGCCCCATCTATTTCCTTTACTTCTGAAGAAGCCTGGAAAGCTATGGGAAATAAAGAAAGTATACACCTACAAGATTTTTTACAATGTAAAAATGAATATGAGGATAATCAATTAAATGAAAAATGGAGTTTAATTAAAAATATTAGAAAAGTTGCTACTGGAGCAATTGAAAAAATTAGAGAAGAAAAAATTATTCGCTCAAGTCTTGAGGCACACATAGATATTTTTGTTTCTGCAGAAAATTATAAAAAATTAGAGAAAGTAATGTTTGATGAAATTACAATTACTTCATCATTTTCTTTGTATGTTATTGACGAAAAATCCAAAGGTTTTTCTATTGAAGATATTTCTGATGTTATCGTAAAAGCTTCAAAGGTAAATGGAGAAAAGTGTCAAAGATGTTGGAAATATGAGGCAAAGTTAATAAATGATGAAGTTTGTAACAGGTGTAATACTGTAATATTTAAGTGATTAAAACAGCAGTATTCATTTTTTTGATTTTATTAGATTTATTAACAAAATTTTTTATTCAGAATAATTTATTTTTAAATCAATCAATACAAATCAATGAATATTTTGATTTAGTTTATGTTCAGAACTTTGGTGTTTCTTTTGGTTTATTTTCTGGTTATGTTTCTCATTGGATATTAATACTTATAGCCTTAATAGTTGTTATATTAATTTTTTATTTACTTATTAAATCAGATAAACAACTTGAAAAACTGGCTTATTTCTTTGTTATAATTGGGGCTTTGTCAAATATTATTGATAGATTGATAAATAGTTATGTTGTTGATTTTATCTTACTACATTATGAAAATTTTTATTGGCCAGCATTTAATCTAGCAGATATTTATATTACAATTGGAATTATCATGTTAATAATGAGTTTTTTTATAAAATCAAAAACAGTAAAATGAAAAACGTTATTTTTGTAACAATCATTTCCTCAATTTTTCTATCCTCTTGTAATAGTATAAGAAGTAGTGCGGGTGTAGAAAGAAAAGTAATAGATGAATACAATGTAGTTGAAAATCCTCCATTAGTAATCCCGCCAAATTTTAATTTACTACCACCTGATCAAATTGAATCAAAAGATATTGATGATACCGATAGTGAGCTTGCAAAGGAAATTCTCTTTGGTCTAGATGAAGAAAGTGATGAAACACCTTCTGAAAATTCTGTTATCGACAATATTTTAAAAGAAACTGAAGCAGATCAAGTAGATAATAGTATCAGGGAAGATCTTGATGGAAACTCAGAAGATGAGATAAGCCAAGATAATACAGATGTTGAAAGTGAAAATATAGAAGAGCCAAAAAAGAAAAAAAGATTTTTCTTTTTCAACAGTAAAGAAGAAAATGAAGATGACGAAGAAGGTGAACCTAAAAAGAAAAAAAGATTTTTCTTCTTTTAAATTTATAAATGGAAATAAAATACTTTAATTCAAATTTTGACAAAATCACTCAAAATAAAGATACTGATCAAAGTATAACTAATTTAATAGAAAAACTTCCTTCTCTGAATATTGTTTCAGACAAAAATTTATTAGAAGAAACCATAAAAATTTCAAAACAATTTAAAGAGAAAAAGGAAAAAATAATTGTATTTGGTACAGGAGGTTCAAATTTAGGAGCTAGAGCATTAAATAATATTATTTCCAATAATAAAATTATCTTAGAATTTTATGATAATGTTGATCCTATTAATTTTGAAAAAAATTTTCAAAATATTAATTTTGAGCTAACTGGCTTCTTAGTTATTTCAAAATCGGGTACTACACCAGAGACATTATCTCAATTTTCATGTCTCTATCAAAAGGCAATAGAAGCTAACAAAGTTGAAGATTTTTTTTCAAATACTCTAATCATAACTGAATTTAAAGAGTCACCACTTTTTAAAATTGCAAAAGATAATAATTGTTTACTTTTAGAACATCATAAAGATGTTGGAGGGAGATACTCTATATTTACCAATGTTGGTATAGTTCCTGCAATCATTTCTGGATTAAATATAGATGCACTTTTTGGTGGAGCATCTGAAGTAATTAATAATATTGATAATTACAAACCGTACAATCTTGGAAGATATTTAACTCAAAAAGAAAATATAAAATTTACTAATAATGTTTTAATGACATATTCTGATTCACTTTATTTTTTTGGAAAATGGTATCTGCAACTTTGGGCAGAAAGTATTGGAAAAAATAATAAAGGTATTACAGCAATTCATTCAGTAGGCACCACTGATCAGCATAGTCAACTACAACTGTATTTAGATGGACCTAAAGATAAATATTTCACCTTCATCACTACAGATCATTCAAATAAGGGCATAAAAATTAATAATAATATGTTTGAAAATACCGATATTGACTATTTTAAGGATAAAACAATGGGAGATCTAATGGAGGCTGAACAGCGCGCAACCATTGAAACTTTTAAATTAAATAATTTTAGTTTTAGAGAAATCTATATTCCTAAAATAGATGAACAAAACTTAGGTAAATTATTATCTTTTAGTATAATAGAAACAATTGCTTCCTGCATGTATTTAGATGTTGATCCTTTCGATCAACCTGCTGTTGAACAAGGTAAAAAATTAACTAAAACTTATTTAAGATAATTTAAAAATATAAATTATTGTTTTACCGTAAGTCTTTTTTTGAAGTAGATTTAAATTTTCTGGAATTACAATATTATCTTTCACGCCCGTTTCTAAACCAATCACGGTAGTATTTTTAATGTTACTTGATAAATTTTCTAAAAGATTTGTTAAATTATACTTTGCATATGGTGGATCAATATAAACAACTGAAATATTTTGAAATTCTATTTCTAATTTAGAATGAATAAGGTCTTCTTCATAAATTTTAAATTGATTATTTTTACAAATATTTAAACAATTTTTTTTTAAAATTTTAAGAACTTCAAAATTATTCTCAAAAAAAATTACTTCACTCATACCTCTAGAAATTGCTTCTAAACCCATTGTGCCAATTCCTGCAAAAAGATCTAAAAAAATTTGATTTTTATATAATTCGATAGAATTTTTGATTGCATAACTTTCAATAATTGAAAAAAAAGCTTCTCTTTTTAGAGAAGAAGTTGGTCTTACAAAATCATTAATACTAGCTAATTTTTTTTGTTTAAACTTTCCTCCAGTAATCCGTATCATTTGCTAATTGAATTTAATTTTTGAAATTGCCCTTCTTTAAGTCTTCCAAGCTTATAAGGGCCATATGCAATTCTTATTAATTTAACAATATTCCATGAAAAATAATTACAAATATTTCTAATTTCTCTATTTTTTCCTTCTTTAAGTTTAAAAATTAACCAACTATGATTTTTTAATTCCTTTTCAAAGGCAACTTTAATTTTTTTATAACTAATTTCTTTAATTGTAATGCCTTTATTAATTTTTTGTAAATCAGTATTTTCTACATTGCTATTTATACAAACTCTATAGATCCGCTCTATGTTTGAGGATGGATGTTCTAAATATCTTGAATAATCTCCATTATTAGTTAGCAAAATCAACCCTTCACTCATATAATCCAATCTTCCTACACTTATTAATTGACCGACATTTTTTGGTAATAAATCAAAAATTTTTTTCCTACCTAAATTATCTTTTGTACTACAAATATATTTTATTGGTTTGTATAACTTCCATACTTCAACTTTATTTGCTTTTTTAACAATTTTATTATTAACCTTAATTATATCTAAATTACTTACTTTATGACTTGGATGAAGGCATACTTGATTATTAATTTTAATTTTTTTTTCTATAATTAATTTTTCTGCATCTCTTCGTGAACAAATTCCAGCACTTGATAGATATTTTGAAATTCTAATATTCACTTTGTTTCACTAATAAAATTTTTAATTATTTTTATATCATATTTTGTAATTAAAAATTCAGGATGCCATTGTAAGCCAATACACCATTTGTGTTTTTTATGTTCTATTCCTTCAATAACACCATCATTTGCTGTACTTGAAACATTTAAGTCCTTACCTATTTTTTTTACTGACTGATGATGTGCACTATTAACATTTATTTTTTCAGTCCCACATATTTTATGTAGTTGAGTATTTTTTGAAATATTAACACTATGACTAGTATGATTTCTTGGATTTACTTGTTCATGGTTTATCGGATCTTTTTTTAAATCTTGTATTAATGTTCCACCACATGCAACATTAATAAGTTGTGCACCACCACAAATTCCCAATATAGGTTTGTTATATTTAAAAAATTTTTTGAAAATATTTAATTCAAAATTCGTTCTCTTATTTTTTATATTTTTAGATTGAGTATTACTTGTTTTATATAATTTGGGATCAATATCAAAATCTCCTCCAGTGATAATGAGACCATCAATTAAATGACAAAAATCATCAATATATTGTTTTTCATGTAATAAAGGAAATGGGATAGCGTTAAATTTTGTTAAAGAAGTTAAGTAATTTTCTCTTAATGCATACCATGGAAATTTTGAGTATGTTTTCTTTTTTTCACTATCAAGAGTTATTCCAATAATTGGTTTTTTCATTATAATTCAACTATAATGTACAACATAAGTGTGTTCCAGAATGAACGTTGATTTTTTTATGAAAGAAGCAATTATTGAAGCAGACAAAGCTTATATTTTAAATGAAGTTCCAGTTGGGGGAATACTTGTTGATAATAGAACGAACAAAATTTTAGCCAGAAGTTATAATACGGTAAATAAAGATAAAAATGCTATTAAACATTGTGAATTAAATCTTATTCAAAAGACTTGTGAGAGACTAAAGCTTAAATATTTAGAGAATATGACATTGTTTGTAACCTTAGAACCATGCACTATGTGCGCTAGTGCTATAAGTGAAGTACATATTAAAAATGTTTATTTTGGTGCTTATGATGAAAAAAATGGAGGAATTGAAAAACTTCGTGTTGCTTTTCAAAGAGAAAATATATTTATGCCAACTATTTATGGCGGCATTATGGAAAAAGAATGTAGTAATTTATTAAAAAAATTTTTTAAAAATAAAAGTGATAGATAAAATTAATATACCCGAGTTTGAAGTTTCAGAATTTAATCAAGCGTTTAAAGAAGTAATTGAGTCCAACTTTAATTATGTAAGAATTAAAGGAGAGATTTCAGAGGTTAAAACTGCAACAAGAGGCCAAATCTATTTAACACTTAAAGATGAGGACTCTATTTTAAGTGGAGTTATATGGGATCAGAAAAAAAAATATTTAGATATAACTCCAGAAATAGGACTAGAAATAATAGCAACTGGGAGAATCACTACTTGGTCACGCTATAAAACTACTTACCAAATAGATATTGATAAAATTGAAATTGCAGGAGAGGGAGCACTTTTAAAACTTATTGAAGAAAGAAAAAAAAGACTACAAAAAAGAGGTTATTTTGATGAGGATAAAAAAATCCCATTACCTTTTTTGCCTGAGAGATTAGGTATTATTACTTCTCCTACTGGCTCTGTAGTACATGACATAATTAATAGGGTTAATGATCGTTTTCCAATGCCATTAGATATATGGCCTGTTTCTGTTCAGGGTATTGATGCAGCAGATAGTATTATAAATGCTATCGAAGGTTTCAATAAACTTAAATCTAGTAAACCAGATATTCTTATTGTTGCTAGAGGTGGAGGTAGTACTGAAGACTTAATGGCATTTAATGATGAAAATCTTGCAACAAGTGTTTTTGATTCAAAAATACCAATTATTTCAGCAATAGGTCATGAAACAGATACAACAATTATTGATTTAGTATCAGATTTAAGAGCGTCTACACCAACTGCAGCAGCTGAAAAAGCTACCCCAGTTAGATTTGAATTGATAGAAAAAATTAAAAATTTACAACTTAGATTAAACACAAAAGTAAATTCACAAATTCAATCTAAAAAAGAAAATTATGAATATTTAAATAAATTTCTTAAATCTCCAAGCTTGATAGTTAATAATTATAAAGAGAAGCTTTTAGACGATTTCAAAAATTTAACATTATCAATTCAAAATAAATTTAGTATATCTAAATTGAATCTTCTTAACCTGGGAAAATCTATTGTTTCACCAGATTCATCAATAAACTTAAAACAAACAAAGATTAACAATCTTTCAAAAAATCTTAATTTGAATATAGCCAATAATTACAAAGATAAGCTTGAAAAATATAAGTCTAATATAAGATTGCTCAATTCAAATTCTATTTCTTCAAATCTTAAAAAAGGATACTCAATTTTGATGGATAAAAAGAAAATTGTTAAGACAAGTAAAAAAATTACTACTGACGATCAATTATCAGTGAAACTTATTGATGGTACAATTGATATAAAAGTAACAAAAATTAACTAAATCTTTTATGCTGCCAGAACCATTGACTAGGTTCTGCCTTAATCCACTGTTCAATCTTATAATGAATTTCTTCCATC
>CACBMH010000017.1 GCA_902539825.1 uncultured Alphaproteobacteria bacterium | reverse complement strand
CAATTCTTATGTTAGAGAAGGAAAAAAATTTATATCCCTTACCACGAGCTGTTCACTTTGATGATGAAGTTATGAGAGTTTTCGAGACTATTGGTATTAAAGAAAAATTTAAAAATTATACTATAATTAATAAGGGTACTAAATTTGTTGATAATAATGGTAATGTTTTATTAGATTGGCCCAGACCAAAAGAAATAACTGAAAATGGATGCTATCCAAGTTACCGATTTCATCAGCCAGATTTTGAACGTGTAATACGAAATAACTTAAAGTTATGCAAAAAATTTAAATCTATACACAATGCAAATGTAAAAAAAATTATAAATTCAAAAGATTTTGTTAAAGTAGTTTTCCAAGATACCGAAACTTTGAAGATTAATATATTTAAAAGTAAGTATTTGGTTGGTTGTGATGGTGCTAACTCAATTACAAGAAAATCAATCAAGTCTAAATTCAGCAATTTAGGTTTTACTCAAAAGTGGGCTGTTATAGATCTTATTCTTAATAAAAAGAAAAATCTTCCTGATAGAACAATTCAATATTCTAACCCAAAAAGACCAGCAACATATTGCAGAAATGTTGGAAAAAGGAGAAGATGGGAATTTGCATTAAAAAAAAATGAAAATGAAAAAAAAGTTCTAACAGACAAATTTATTTGGAAGTTTTTGAAGCCTTGGTTAAAACCAAATGAGGCAATAATAGAGAGAAAGGTAATTTATACATTCAAGTCTGTTGTTGCAAATAAATGGCGGAAGGGAAGAGTATTTATAGCGGGTGATGCTGCTCATTTAATGCCACCTTTTATGGGACAAGGAATGTGTGCTGGTATAAGAGATGTATCAAACCTAAGTTGGAAAATAATTCATTGTGTTAAAAAAAAACATAATGAAAAAATCCTAAATTCTTTCCAAAAAGAACGATTTTCAAATGTAAAGGAATATATTGAAACTACAATGAAAATGGGTGAATTTATAAATGCAATGAGGTCTTATAAAATTTCAAATACAATATCTGATCAGAGCAATGGTTCTAAAACTATGAAATCTATTAAACCAGAACTTGGTCCTGGATTAGGCTCTACATTGGATAAAAATAGAGGAAGAATTTTTCCTAAATTTAATATTTCAAAATCAAAATCTTTTGATGAATTATTTTCATTTGAACCAATATTAATAGTTTCCAAAAAGTTAAAATTAAAAAAAATGTCAAACAAAATTAAAATAGTTAAAGAAAGTTCATACAAGGAATTAACTAAAATCTTAAAAAAATTTAATGCAGATGCAATCCTTGTCAGACCTGATCGATTTATATTACAGACTTTCAAGAAAAATAACTCTTTAAATAATTTAATTATAAGAAATCTAAAAAATTTTAATTAATATATTCAAATACTTCTTTTACTTTTGATTCATTATTAAGAGCTACGCTACCATCAAACATATGAATAGAGTTTTCAAAACCTACTCTTATATTACCATTTAGGTTAATTGCTTTTTTAATACATTCTTTTTCTTCAACACTAAAAGCACAAACAGCCCAATCACCATTTATCTGATTTTTTTTCTTAGAATCTAAAAACATAGGAATTAGGTTTGGATCACTTTTACGTCCTGTGTAATGACCTATTGTAAACATGCACCACGTATTTTCATTTGGAAGTTCTGCTACTTTTATTAATTTTGAAAGTATTTCTAATTCTTCAGGGAAGTAACAAATATGTTGAATTTTAGTCTCTTTTTCAACTAAATATTTGTAAACTTTAATATCTTCATCTGTTGGATTCCCAGAAGGAATCATTTCTTTAATACCTATTGAAATTCCCGGTGTATCAACATTGTAAATTAAATTTCGCATATGCTCTGGAGAGTAAATTCCAATTGCCTCAGTTGTAATTTGTAAATGCATTTTTGGAACAATCAAATTAAGCTCTGCTAAAGCTTCTTTATAAAGTCCAGAATCCAAAACATGCAAACCATCATTATTTCTAACGTGAAAATGTAGAGCTTCAGCACCTGAATTATAACAAGCTTTAGCTGTGCTACAAATTTCACCAATTGTTATAGGAATACTTTCATGATCTATTTTCATTCTTTTTGATCCGTTTGGTGCAACCATTAATTTTGGAAGATTGAAAGGTTTATAAAAGTTCATATTATTTAATCTTTAACTATTTATTTTGGACGCTTTAAATTAAACTTAGAAGAAATTGTTGAATATTCAGAATAGCCCATACGTGAAATATAACGCATTGATACACTATCTATTCTTCCATTTTTTATAAATTTATTGTTAATATATATTCCAATAATCTCTCCAATAACCATGGTAGAAATTTTTTTAGTATTTGTTTTAAGTTTCAATGTTTTAAGCAATTTACACTCTAAATTAACTGGACTATCATTAACTGATGGGGGTTTTACAAGTTTAGATTTTCTCTTTTTTAACTTTGCAGCAACAAATTCATCTTCATCAGGTTTATAATTTGATGAACTAATGTTCATTGCATCTCTCGTTGTAGAAGTTGCAAAATTAACAACAAACTCTTTTGTTGAAAGTATATTTGAAAGTGAATCTTTAAAACCACCATAGGCAGAGTCACCATTTGAACAAAACATCACTTGAGGAGGTTCATCTGCAACAGCATTGAAGTAAGAGTAGGGAGCTAAATTTGCAATTCCCTGTTTACTTAATGAAGAAATCCAGCCAATAGGTCTTGGAAACACAAGGGCTTTGTAAGGATCTATTTTGAATGGATGTCCTTTTTTAGGTTCGTAAAACATTCTAATTATTTGAGTATGACTTTGCGTACTCTTTTATTTTTTCTAGCATTGAATACACACCATTTCTTCTTCCTGGTGTTAAGAGCGTATCCAATTCAAGAATATTTAGCATATTAAAATCAGAGTTTTTAATCTCAACAGGATTTCTATCACCATAAATATCACATAAAATAGTCACCATTCCTTTTGATATAAAAGCATCAGAGTCATAATAAAAAGAAAGAATATTTTCATTTAATTTCGGAACAAGCCATACCTGTGCTTGACACCCAGAAACTTTAAAAGTTTCATCTCTAAATTCTTCAGGAAATTTCTTTGCATTTTTTGCTTGGTCTATTAAAAATTTGTACTTATCCATTCCATCATCAAACAAATCCAAGCTTTCTTTGTAGTAATTTATTTTTTCTTCTATTGTTTTCATGACATAAATTTTCTTAACACTTTAGCAGAATCTTCAGGCAATACATCCATTATAAAAACACCAGCCATTGATTCTGATCCTGCTAAAATTTTTGGTTTATCCCCATGTCGTAAAGGCGGATAAAATTCTACATGAAAATAAAAGTCATTATCATTTAATTCAGGAGATGCGTGTAAACCCATTATATATGGACATCTTTTATTAAGAAAATTATCATATCCTTTAACGACTTGCTGAATACATTTAGAAAAATCTTCAATTTGCTCATCATTAAATTTCCAAGGACCTTCAACTCGATTTCTAGGTATTATCCACACTTCATAGGCATACCTTGCAAAAGGAGGTACTGCGGCAACAAAATGTTCATTTTGATAAACATAATATTTTTCTTCTAACTCATTCATTATTTTAATTAAAAAATTTTCTTTTTTGAATGCTCTAATCTCTGTTTCAATTACAGGAGGAATAAATGGATAAGCATAAATTTGACCATGGGGATGATGTAAGGTAACGCCACATTCCTCACCTCTGTTTTCAAATGGTAACACATATTTAACATTTGGTTTTTTTTGTAACTCCATATACCTATCTATCCAAACTTTAGTTAATAATTGTATTCTTTCTAGAGGCATTTCAGAAATTGTATCAAGATGTCCCGATGAATAGACAACTACTTCACATTCCCCTTTTGAGGGTTTACTTAAAATATTTTCTAAAAATATATTTTCACCTTTATGATTAAAACTTGCCCAACGATTTGGAAAGACTGCAACTTCAAAGTTTGAAAATGGTATTTCTGTTGGATAATTTAAATTTGCTCCTGGACAAAGTGGGCAATATTCTTTTGGCGGAAATGAAGTTCTATTTTTTCTTCCTGCTGAGTAGGTAACCCATTCTTCTCTTGAAGGGTTCCATCTCATATGAGGTTTAGGAATTTCTGTTATCTCAAGTTCTTGGCTTGGGGATTCTTTATGTTCCTTATAGCCATAAAGATAAAGTTCTTTTTTATCATTTCTTATAAAAATTCTTTTATGTATTTGATTCATTAATTTTTTCTTCCCATTTAATTGAAGAATTTATAATTTCACTTAGATCATTATATTTTGGCCTCCAATCAATATGCTTTAATATTTTTGATGTATCTGCAATTAATTGTTCAACATCTCCATCTCTTCTATTTGAAAATTTGTAGTCAATTTTATCTTCTGAAATTTTATTTGCAGTATTTATAACATCTAAAACACTAAAACCATTTCCATAACCACAATTAAATAAGTTAGATTCTGAATTTTCTATTAAATATTTTGCAACTTCTAAGTGGATATCAGCAAGGTCAGAGACATGAATATAGTCTCTGATAGCTGTTCCATCAGCCGTATTATAATCGTTGCCAAATATTTCAATATGATCTCTTTTACCTACAACTACTTCAGATAAAATTTTTATTAAATGTGTTGATCTTTTAGATATTTGACCTGATCTTAATTTTTTATCAGCACCAGCAACATTAAAGTATCGCAATATTATAAATTTGTAATCATGCTTATTTTCAAATAAAAAATTTTCTGTTTTTATTTTAGATTCAGCATATGGATTTTGAGGATTTAAATTTGTATTTTCATCAATTAATTTATTTTCACTTACCGATCCATATGCAGCAGCTGTTGAAGAAAATACTATTTTATTTAATCCATTATTTTTACAAGTTTCAAATAGTTTAGTTGCATTCTCAGTATTATTATCAAAATATTTCCGTGGATATTTAACAGACTCTTCAACTTGAATAAAACCAGCAAAGTGCATTAATAAATCAAAGCTATTAGATTTTATAAGCTTAGAAATTACTTCTTCATCATTAATATTACATTTTGTAAAAATTGCATTTTTAGGAATAAGACTTTCGTTTCCAGTAGATAAATCATCAATAATATGAACACTATGACCAGCATCTAGAAGAGAAAGAGCGGCATGACTTCCGATATATCCTGCGCCACCCGTTAAAAGAAAATTCATATTAGTATCTAATAAATTATTATTAATTAATTTAAAATTGATATATTTTATAAATGACTAATATTATGAGCCTCTTTATTTATTGAATTCAAAATAAAGTCTGTTAATGCTAAAAATAGACGTATTGTGCTAACATATGAGATTAAATAAAAAAAATATTATAGTTACTGCAGCTGCACAAGGTATTGGAAGAGCAACCGCCCTTAAGTTTGCAAATGAAGGGGCTAATGTTTTAGCAACTGATATTAATGAAAATAAGCTAAATGATTTAAAAAAAGATAATGAGAGTATCCAAACTATGAAATTGGATTCAACAAACAAAAAAGATGTAGAGGCCTTTTGTTCTTCTGTAGACAAGATTGATGTTTTATTTCACGCAGTAGGTTTTGTACATCACGGAACAATTCTTGATTGTGATGAAGATGAATTTTCACGATCAATCAATGTTAATATATTTTCTGCATATTTAATGACCTACAATCTTTTGCCGAAAATGTTGAAAGAAAAAAAAGGGAATATCGTTATTGTTTCTTCTGCTGCATCGAATGTTAAAGGTGTGCCTAATAGGTTTATCTATGGAACTACAAAAGCAGCATTAAATGGTTTTGTAAAAGCCATAGCTATTGATCACATTAAAGATGGAATTCGCTGTAACGCTATTTTACCAGGAACTGTTGAAACACCTTCTTGGGAGGGTAGAGTTAATATGGCCGATGATCCTGTTAAAGCAAGATCAGACTTTATAGCAAGACAGGCAATGGGAAGATTAGCACAACCAGAAGAAATAGCATCTCTTGCAACTTATTTAGCAAGCGATGAATCAGACTTTGTTACTGGAACATTAAACTTAATTGATGGAGGGTGGACTTTATAATGAAAACTTTAAGATACAGAATTGGAAATAAAGTTAAACCAGGAATACTTGATCAAGAAGGAAATATTCGAGATATATCATCTCTAGTTAAGGATTGGGATAATAAAAATGTAACTATTAGCAAATTGAATGAAGTGAAAAAAATTGATCCTACATCTTTACCTCTAGTTGAAAACAGTGATGGATATGCACCTTGTGTTTGTAAAGAAAGTATTGGAAAATTTATTTGTATCGGCCTCAATTATTCTGATCATGCTGAAGAAACAGGTCAGAAAGTTCCACCTGAACCAATTATTTTTGCAAAAGCAACAAGTGCCGTTATTGGACCAAACGATAATGTAGAGATTCCAAAAAAATCAGTAAAGTCTGACTGGGAAGTTGAACTTGGTGTTATTATTGGAAAAGAAGCAAAGTATATTTCTGAGAACGAATCACAATCACATATTGCCGGTTACTGTGTTATTAATGATCTAAGTGAAAGAGAATTTCAAATAGAACATTCTGGTCAATGGGTTAAAGGTAAGTCTTGTGACACCTTTGGTCCAATTGGACCATATTTGGTTACTACTGATGAAGTACCAGATCCTCAAAACTTAAAAATGTGGCTGGATGTAAATGGTAAAAGAATGCAAGATGGGTCAACAAGTACAATGGTTTACGGAGTAAACTTTTTAATAAGTTATTTAAGCCAATTTATGTCATTACAACCTGGAGATATCATATCTACAGGAACACCGCCAGGTGTTGGTATGGGAATGAAACCACAGGTATTTTTAAAAGCAGGTGATGTAATGGAACTTGGTATTGAAGGTCTAGGAGAACAAACTCAAAAAACTATTCAGGCGTAATGTTCGGCAATATCAATAATTGTCATAATGTTAAAGATTTTAGAAACTTAGCAAAAAAAAGATTACCTAGTCCAATATTCCATTATATTGATGGTGCTGCTGATGATGAGATAACCTATAAAAGAAACACAGATGCTTATGAGCAATGTGATTTAATTCCAAATGTATTAAGCGGTGTTGATAAAGTTGATATGTCAACTACTGTAATGGGACAAAAGTTAGATATGCCTTTGTATTGTGCACCAACTGCTCTTCAAAGGTTATTTCACCATGAAGGTGAGATTGGAGTTGCAAAAGCAGCTGAAAAATTTGGAACAATGTTTGGAATTTCTTCTTTAGGTACTGCCAGTATTGAAGAAATATCAAATTTAGTCAAAACACCAAAATTATTTCAACTTTATGTTCACAAAGACAAAGGCCTGAACAAAGCTCTTATAGAAAGATGTAAAGAATCAAATTTTGAAGCAATGGCTGTGACTGTAGATACTGCTGTTGGAGGTAACCGTGAACGAGATTTATATACGGGTTTTACAATTCCAATGAAATTAAAACTCAATAGTGTTTTAAGTTTTATGCTTCATCCAAAGTGGGCAGTAGATTATTTTACAAAACCAAAATGGGAATTAAGCAATCTAAAGGATCACATTAATGAGGGCACAACAGTAATGACAACCATAGGAGATTACTTCACTAAAATGCTTGATAATTCTATGAGTTGGAAAGATGTGGAAAATATTAATAAAGAGTGGGGCCGTCAATTTGCTATTAAAGGTGTCATGTCTGTAGATGATGCAAAAAAAGCTGTTGATGTAGGCGCCTCCGCTATAATGGTTTCAAATCATGGAGGTCGACAATTAGATGGTTCAAGATCACCATTTGATCAACTAGCTGAAATTGTTGATGCTGTGGGAGATAAAATAGATGTAATTTGTGAAGGAGGAATAAGAAGAGGTACTCATGTTTTAAAAGCACTGTCACTTGGTGCAAAAGCCTGTTCTGGTGGAAGAATGTATCTATACGCTTTGGCAGCAGGAGGTCAAAAAGGTGTTGAAAAAAGTTTATCTAATTTACGCAATGAAATTGAACGAGATATGAAATTAATGGGAGTTTCTAACGTAAAAGAACTCACAAGAAAAAATCTAAAATTCAGATAAATTAACAACTTTCTTAAAAAAAATATTTATTCTAATTCAATTTTATTTTACAAATTTTTTATGAATGATGAAATAGAGCCAATCTTAATAGGTGAAGTTGACGATATTGATGTTGGCTCGGTTGAAAATTTTGAATACGACGATGTAAATTATGCAATTTATAGACTTGAGTCTGGCTTTTTTGCAACTGAAGGAAATTGCCCTTGTGCAGAGAAAACTTTATTAAGTGAATCTAGTATTGAAGGTGAAGAACTGGAGTGTCCAACATGCGGAAATAAATTTAGTATTGTATCTGGAGACTCTATATCTGATTTAGAACAGACCCCACTAAAAATATTTGATGTTACAGAAGAAGATGGAAATCTTTACCTTAATATTTAATCAAAAATATTTAGATTTATAATATTACTTTTATTTAAGTTTTTACTTTTAGTTAAAAAATCAAAAACATTTTCACACGATTCCACTGACATTCTTTTTCTACATTCTAAAGTTAAAGCAGCGTTATGAGGAGTTAATAAAATATTATTTAAAGAAAAAAGTTTATGATTTTCTATAGGTGGTTCTTTTTCAAATACATCAACACCAGCACCAAAAATTTTTTCATTTTTTAAAGCTTCATATAAAGCGTTTTCATTAATTATACCTCCTCTTGCTGTATTAATTAAAATCAAATTTGATTTAAAGGTTTCAAATTGATCAAAAGAAATCAAATTTTTTGTTTTTTCATTTAAAGGTAAATGGATACTTATATAATCAGCAATTTTAAAGCCTTCGTCTTTATTGATTGGAATACAGTTAAGATTTTTTATTTCTTCATCCGAAAGAAAAGGATCATGTACATAAACTTTCATTTCAAACCCACTACATCTTTTTGCTAAAGCTTTTCCTATTCGGCCAAAACCAAGAATTAAAATTTTTTTATTGTAGAGTTCAAAGTAGTTGGGAAGATTACCTTTTTCTTTAAATTTACCTAATTTCACCAATTTATCTGATTCAAAAATATTCTTTGTCAAACAAAGCATCATAGTCATTACATGTTCAGCTACACTCGTTGCATTTGCTGTCCCAGTAATGGCCATAGCTATTTTATTATTATTTAAATATTCAGTATCTATATTGTCATAGCCAACACCATGTCTTGCAACAATTTTTAGGTTCTTTGCTTGAGAGAGTATATTTTTATTTATTTCTGCTGTTCTTACAACAATACCATCCACATCTCGTAATTTTTCAATTAGGTGATCTTCATCAATATTATTAGTAACAAAATATTCAATATTATTTTTATCAAATATCTCATATCCACTTGGATGAATTTCACCAACAATCCCAACTTTCATGAGATATTCTATATTCTAAAATATTAGAAAAATAAATTGTTTAACTCTTTAAATTATTTTTTTAATATAATAGTATCTATTTTTTTTGTGAAAGGAACAAATGAAAACAATTAGAATGTCATGTTCACATGCATTAATTAAGTATTTAACTATGCAAAAAATTTTAATTAATGGAAAAAAAGAACAATTATTTCCAGGTGCTTTCGGTATTTATGGCCATGGTAATGTTGCTTGTATTGGACAAGCTATGGAAGAATACCAAAATGAACTTCCTGGATACAGAGGTCATCATGAACAAAATATGGCACTAACAGGTATTGCATATGCTCGTGCTAAAAGAAGACAACAAATATTTGTTGCAACTTCATCTGTTGGACCTGGCTCAACTAATATGGTTACAGCTGCTGCAGTTGCTTTAAGTAATAGACTTCCAATTTTACTTTTACCAGGTGATACATTTTCTAGTCGTTTTCCAGATCCTGTTTTACAACAAGTAGAACATTTTAATTCTCCTTCAGAAACTCAAAATGATTCATTTAAATCTGTATCAAGATATTTTGATCGAATTACTAGACCTGAACAAATTTTAACATCTTTACCTCAAGCAATTAATGTAATGCTTGATCCTGCAGACTGTGGCCCAGCAGTAATTTCTATGTCTCAAGATGTTCAAGGAGAAGCCTATGATTATCCTGAAATCTTTTTTGAAGAAAAAATTTATGAAATAAGAAGAATTCATCCTGATCCAAATCAAATACAAAAGGCAGCCGATAAATTAAAACAATCTAAACAACCAATTATTATTTCAGGTGGAGGTGTTTTATATTCAGAAGCAGAAGAGGAAATTTCTGCTTTTGCAAAAAAACATAATATTCCTGTAACAGCAACTGTTATGGGTATTGGTTGTATGAATAAAGATGATCCCTATTATATAAGTGCAATTGGTTGCTTAGGAGAAGGCTCATCTAATAACCTTGCTACTGATACAGATTTAGCACTAGCTGTGGGAACAAAGTTAGGAGACTTTACAACTGGCTCTTGGACTAATTTTGAAAATGAAAATTTTCAACTTGTATCAATAAATACTTCACGATTTGACACTACAAAACATCGTGCTACTCCTGTTGTAAGCGATGCAAAAATTGGACTTCAAGAATTATCAAAAGCATTAGGAGATTGGAAAGCACCAGATAATTGGTACCAGCGTTCAATTGAGGAAAGAAATAAATGGGATGAATATGTTGCCAAAGAAAGTGGACCAACAAACCAAGAATTACCATCCTATGCTCATGCTGTAGGTGCAGTTTATAGAAACTCAGACCCATCAGATATTGTAGTAACTGCAGCCGGAGGGTTAGTTGGTGAAGTAGTTCAAATATGGAAACCTAAAGAGCTAAATACTTTTGAAACTGAATGGGGATTTAGCTGCATGAGTTATGAAATATCAGGCGCACTTGGAATTAAAATGGCAAAACCCGATCAAGATGTAATTGTATTTGTAGGAGATGGTTCCTACCTCTTACAAAACAGTGATATCTATAGTTCTGTTTTATATGATAAAAAATTAATTATTGTTGTATGTGATAATGGTGGTCATATGGTCATTAATAGATTGCAACTAGCAAAAGGTGGAAAAGAATATCTTTGTAATCTCAATGCTGCAAGAGCGACAAATGTACAATTTGTTGATTTTGAATCTCACGCAAAAAGTATGGGAGCAAATGGTGAAACTGTCAAATCCATTTCAGAGTTAGAGGCTGCTTTTAAAAGAGCAAAAGAATCAAATAAGACTTATGTTATTTCTATGAAAACGGATGGATATGAGTGGTTAGAAGGTACAGCTTTTTGGGAAAGTCCAACACTTGAAGTAGATAATACCGCAGGTAAGAAATCAGCACTCAATGAATTTTTAGAAGGTAAAAATAAACAACGTAAAGGCGTATAATAATAAATTTTTTTTCTAAAAATTTAAAGTTCGTATGAATAAAAACAAGCCAATAATTTTATTAGATCCATATCCTAGAACAATAGATCTACTTTTTTCAAAAGAAAATTCAAACTATTTAAAAAAAAATTTTAAACTTATTAATGCTCCAAATAAAAATAAAAATAATTTTTATGAAAAGAATTTATCTAAGGCAGATTATATTTTTGGACAACCAAACTTACCTTCATCTTTAATTTCTCAATCAACAAAACTTAAAGCCATATTTAATGTAGAGAGTAATTTTATGGACAATATGGATTATGATTATTGTTTTAGAAATGGAATACACGTTTTAGCAACATCTCCTGTGTTTGCTCAACCTGTTGCTGAAATGGCAATTGGCCTTACTTTATCTATAGCCAGAAGTATCCATATTGCTCACTCAGACTTTATTTCAAAAAAAGAAAAATATGGAGGAGCAATTAGTCAGAATAATTTTTTAATAAAAAATAAAACATTTGGTTTAATTGGATTTGGTGATTTAGCTAAATCACTTACTCCCATACTCAAAGCATTCTCTAATAAAATTATTGCCTATGATCCTTGGATTCCCAATAAAGAAATCGAAAAATTTGATGTTAAGCCTACTAGTTTAAATTCGTTACTCAAAAATGCTGACATCATTTATGTACTTGCATCCATTACTTCTTCTAATGAATCCATGATTAATTCATCTAAGCTTAAATTAATAAAAGATGGATCAGTGTTTGTCTTAATGAGTAGAGCAGCCATAATAAATTTTGATGATTTTTATAATTTTTTAAAAAATAGAAATGTGTTTGCTGCCATTGATGTTTTTCCACAAGAACCATTTCCTAAAAATCATAAATTAAGAAAACTCAAAAATGTAATTTTTTCTCCGCATAGAGCTGGGGCATTAGACAGTGCATTTAAAGAGATGGGTGAATTAGTAATTCAAGATTTAAAACTTATTTCAAAAGGCCTGCCTCCTAAATTATGCAAAAAAGCTGAAAGAGAAACTGTTAAATATTTACGCTCAAAACCAGTTGATATTAATTAAAATTTATTTAAAAACACACTTATGTCAGATAACTTAGTACTGGAAGCTAAATCAGTTTCAAAATTTTTTGGTACTATTACAGCTCTTCAAAATGTAGATCTTCATTTAAATAAAGGCGAAGTTCTTGGTGTCGTCGGCGATAACGGTGCTGGAAAGTCTACATTAATGAAAGTTTTATCTGGATTATATAAGCCAAGTGAAGGATCTCTTTTTTTTGATAAAGAAAAAGTAACTTTAAATAGTCCCAGAGACTCTCAAAATTTGGGCTTAGAAATGGTCTATCAAGATTTAGCACTAGCTGGGAATCTCCCTATTGGTGATAATATTTTTTTAGGGAGAGAGCCAACAAGAAAAGTTGGCCCTTTCAATTTTTTAGATCATAAAAAAAGAAAACAATTAACGGAAGAGCATCTTGCAAAACTAAAAATAAACGTAAAGAGTGCTGATCAAAAGGTTGAAGAATTATCAGGTGGACAAAGACAAGCTGTTGCAATTGCTAGAGCTACAGCTTTTAATGCAAAAATTGTGTTGATGGATGAACCAACAGCTGCACTTGCTGTTAAGGAAGTGGGGAAAGTTTTAGATTTAATTTTAAATCTTAAAAAGTTAGGTGTTAGTGTAATAGTAATTAGCCATCGAATGGATGATATTTTTACTGTTTGTGATCGAGTCATGGCACTTTTTCAAGGAACAAACTTTGCTGAGTCAGAATTAAAAAATACTTCAAGAGACGAAGTGATTGGATGGATCATGGGAAAAAAAGATTAATGGATAAGAATCAAGAATCTTTATTTGTCAGACTTATTCCTTTTTTTGAACGATATGGAATTTTATTACTTATCCTAATAATGATTGCTGTCCTGCATTTGTTGCAACCTGATGTGTTTTTATCATGGAGAAATGTAACAAACATTTTTAAACAAGTTTCTTGGCAGTCTATGTTAGCACTTGGTGTTTTTATGGTCATTGTAACTGCAGGTATAGATCTATCAGTTGGTTCAATTATTATGTTATCATTAATGGGACTCGCTATTGCTTCGAAGGCAGGAATGCCGTGGTACGTCGTCATGTTAGTTGCACCAGCAATTGGATTTTTGTGTGGCATGTTTAATGGTATTGGAATTACCTTACTTCGAATGCCTCATCCATTCATAATGACACTAGGGACGCTTTATATATTTAGAGGTATTGGAAATCTTATATCCGGAGGTGTTCCAATAACAGGTTTTGCTGAACAGATTAGAGTTATAGGAAATGGTAAAATTAAACTGGATGTAATTTTTGGAGAAGGCGCAAGAGAGTACATACCCACAAGTTTAATTTTAATGATTGTAATATTTTTTATCTTTTGGATATTTTTAAATCATACACGAATAGGTAAATGGATTTATGCGATTGGAGGTAACCCAGGAGCAGCAAGGGCAGCAGGTATTAACGTTGATCGAATTTTGATCGTAGTTTACACGCTTTGTGGTTTCTTGGCGGGCGTTGGAGGTTTAATTTTAGCTGGAAGAACTAATTCCGCTTATCCAAATGCTGGTTTACAATCTGAGCTAGATGCGATTGCAGCAGTAATTATTGGTGGAGCAAGCTTCTTTGGGGGAAGAGGAACCGTTTTAGGTGTATTCGCTGGAGTCATGATTATGGGTATACTCCGAAATGGTCTAAATTTAATGAATGTCAGTGTTTTCTGGCAACAAGTTCTTATTGGGTCAATTATTATTTTGGCTGTTTATATCGATGTTCTAAGAAGACAACTTGCAACCAGAACATAATATCAAAAAATAATCACTTTCTGACAAACAGTCACTTGATTAGAATTTCATTTTTCATTAATGGTTAAAAAAAAAATTAAGGAGGAAAAATGAAATTTTTTATTTCTATAATTACTACTTCTTTATTGTTTTTTTCAGGCAGTCTTCTTGCAGGATCGCATGCTAAAACAATAATGCTAAGTACAAAAGGACCAGGTGCTGGAAATCCATTTTGGGCTTCAGTTGAAGCTGGTGCAAAAGATGCTGCTGAAGAATTAGGTGTAAACCTAATTATCCTTTCACCACCGCAAGAGAGTGATGTTATGGCTCAGGTAGCGCAAATTGAAGACCAAATTGCTAAAGGTGTAGACGGTATTGCGATTGCACCAACTGACCCTAACGCAGTAGCTCCAATTCTTGATGATGCAATGGCTTCAGGTGTTCCAGTTGTATACATTGATACTAATGGAATTAATGAAGGTGTAACTTTCATTGGAACTAATAATATCAATGGTGCTGCTTTAGCTGCTCAATACATTTGTGATAATGTTCCAAGTGGTTCTGATGTTGCAATTCTTCAAGGAATGATAACGCAAACTACTGGTCAACACAGAGCGGAAGGATCTCACAAAGGTCTTGAAGCATGTGGCATGAACATTGTTGCTGAACTTCCAGCTAACTGGGATACTGCACAAGGTATGTCAGTAACAGAAGATATCATCACTGGTAACCCAAATCTAAAAGCAATCTTTGCTTCTAATGACAATATGGGTCTAGGTGCTATTCAAGCATTAAAAAATGCTGATATGCTAGATGATGTTGTCGTTGTTGGATTTGATGCTAACCCTGATGCTGCTGCAAGTGTAATGGCTGGTGAAATGTCAGCTACTATTGCTCAATTCTCATACAACATGGGATACATGGGTGTAGAAAATGCACTTAAATTAGCTAATGGTGAAAGCATTCCAGATAACATTGATACTGGAACTGTATTAGTTACTAAAGAAAACGCTGCAGACTTTATGTAAGTCAAAGCTTAATATTATTTTAAAGGGCCGTAATTTTTACGGCCTTTTTTTTACTATTCCATTTTTTACAATTGATTTATAGAAACAATTTATGAAAAATATTGGACTGATTGGTTGTGGTAATATTGCAGAGACCTACTTCCGGGCTCAGGAATATTTTAATAATATAAATTTTGTTGCTTGTGCTGATATTAATTTAGATGCTGCTAAAAAAACAGCTGATCAATATAATATTATTCCTTTATCAGTTGATGAAATACTTAATGACAAGAACGTAGACATCATTCTTAATCTCACAATTCCCCAAGCGCACTATGAAATATCTAAAAGAGCTCTTGAGGCAAATAAACATGTTTATTGTGAAAAACCAATGAGTGTTAAGTTTGATGAAGCAAAAGAATTATTAAATTTAGCAAAAAAAAATAGTCTCTACATTGGGAATGCACCCGATACTTTTTTAGGAGGAGGAGGGCAACTTACAAGAAATTTAATTGACAACAATGATATTGGACAAGTTCTAACTGGTAATTTTATATTTGCTTTTCCTGGCGTTCAAGATTTTCATCCAAGTCCTGAGTCTTGGTTTCAAGAAGGAGGAGGACCTGTAATAGACATGGGTCCATATTTTTTCACCACCCTTGTTAATCTTCTAGGTCCTGTAAAAAATATAAGAGGAAGAGGAGCTAAATTTTCTGATAAAAGAGAATACAAAGCTGGTCCAAAAAAAGGAGAAACTTTTAATGTTGAAATTCCAACTTCTTATATGTTTAATATTGAGTTTCAAAATAAAGCTATCATTCAAGGTTTCATTTCATTTGATGTTTTAAATCATAAACGTAATCATATGGAGCTTTATGGAACGAAAGGTTCAATAGTAGTTCCTGATCCAAATATGTTTGGTGGTCCAGTTTCCATATCTGGTGAGTTTGGATCTGAATGGACAGATATTAGCGTCGAAGATAAACCCCTTGGAAAAACAAATATTGTTAACCATAGTGGAAGAAGTAATGAGGCGCCTGAACAAGCAAACTACAGGGGTATTGGTTTAGCTGAAATGATTGACGCTATCGAAAATAATAGAATGCATAGGTGTAATGGAGAACTTGCTCTTCACGTTTTAGATGTAATCGAGTGTGCTATGATTTCTTCAATTTATAAAGTGGAAGTAGAACTCCGTTCTTCGTGTGTAAAGCCTGAACCCATGCATGACGATTTCATAAGGCAAATCCTAAAAAAAATATAAATTTTGCTTAGCTATTGATTAGTGCGATAATTTTACAGTCAAATTCCCAATATTTCTCCTTGTTTTACATACCCATTCTTGCTAGGAAAATATTATTTATAGGAGGAATGCATGAAAAAAATTGCTTCAATTATTCTTGCCTCTGTAGCGCTTTTTGCTACTTCAGCGAAGGCAGAATACAAATTTAACTTCGTAATGCACAGTGATACGAACAATGCTTTCTGGGCAGCTGTTCACAAAGGTTTTAAAGATGCTTGTGCACAAATTAATGCTGATTGCCAAATGTTAACTCTTTCAGGTGATGGAGACCAACAAGAGCAATTACAAAACTTAGAGTCTTCAATAGCTCAAGGTGTTGATGGTATCGTAACTACAATTACTAACCCAACTATCTTTGATGCTGCAGTTGATGAAGCATTAGCTGCTGGTATTCCAGTAATTACAGCTAATACTGATGATCCAGAAGGTGCTGCTGGTAGTAACAGACTAGCATATGTTGGACAAGACTTAGAAGCAGCTGGTTATGAATTAACAGCTAATCTTTCTGAAATGTTTCCTGATGGAGATATTCACGTTCTAATCGGTGTTGCAGACATGAACCAATCATGGGCATACACTAGAGGAAACGGTATTGCACGTTTCATGGAAGATTACAAAGCAGCTAACCCTGATAGAAAAGTAACTTATGAGAAAATCGAGTCAGGTCTAGATCTTTCAACTGTTGGAAACAGAGTGGCAGCTTATGTTCAAGCTAACCCAAATACAACTGCATATCTTGATGTAGGTTTCTGGGAAGCTGGTGCTGCTGCAGCAGTAAGAAACTTAGGTTACGGACCTGGTGAAATACTTCTTGCTGGTTTTGACTTAGTTGACGTAGTTTTCGAAGAAATGGACAAAGGTTATGTTCAACTAACAGTTGACCAACAACCATACTACCAAGGTTACATGTCAGTTCACCAATTATACTTAATGAACAAGTATGGTTTAAGTGCACTAGATATCAACACTGGTAAAGCTATGATTGGTCCTGATGATGTTGAAACAATCAGATCATTCAAAGGAATGTCAGTTAGATAAATATCTTAACCAGGCTCTTTAAATAGAGCCTGGTTTTTTTAAAAAAAAAAATATGAGTAAAAATTTTAGTCTTAGAAGTTTATTAGTAAGACCAGAAGTAGCAACCTTCTTAATGTTCCTAGCTATAATGATTGGATTTTATATTGCTAATGAAAGATTTTTAGATGCAAGAAATATAAGAATAGTTATGGGTATTACACCCGAATATATTATTGTTGCTATTGGCATCGCAATATTAATGATCTCAGGTGAATTTGATTTATCTGTAGGCTCTGTTTTTGCATTAGTCCCAATGACTATTGTACAAATGGTGCATCAAGGGATACCACCTTGGTTTGCTATTTTTCTAGGATTAATGATTGGTATTATTGTTGGTTTTGTTAATGGATTTATTACCTTAAGATTTGGAATCCCTTCTTTCATCGCAACTCTTGGAATGCTCTATATTGCTAGAAGTCTTACAACTGTAGCTACTGCAGGATTTCCCCCACCATTTCCTCATATTTTACCAAATGAGTTATTCGTTTATCAATTTGAGTTATTTAGAGCTTCTTTGTACTGGGCTCTTTTAGTTGCCGTAGTTTTAGGTGTTATGCTTCACAGAAGTAATGTTGGTAACTGGATTTATGCAACTGGCGGAGATCAAAACGCAGCATCTTCAATGGGAATAAAGACTGGAAACGTTAAAATGTTTTGTTTCATCTTATGTGGTTTCTTAGCTGGCTTTGCTGGAATGATTCAAACATTTAGATTGGAAGCACCATTACCATCTCAAGGATACTTATTAGAACTAGAGTCAATTGCTGCAGCAGTTATTGGTGGTGTCAGTTTATTTGGAGGTATCGGAACAGTTTTTGGTGCCGTTATCGGTGCAATACTA
>CACBMH010000016.1 GCA_902539825.1 uncultured Alphaproteobacteria bacterium | reverse complement strand
GCAGGAATAACGGACTCTTTTTTTACATTACAAAATAAAGATATTTTAGAAATTGAGTCTTTATCTATTGGTTGTTCTGATCTACACATAATTATATCTGGTTGAATACCAGCATTGAGAAGTTCTTTAACTGAATGTTGAGTAGGTTTCGTTTTTAACTCTCCTGCTGAACTTAGATATGGAATATAAGTCATATGAATTAATGCTGATGAAATATTTTTATCATTTCTAATTTGTCGTATTGCTTCTAAGAAAGGTAGAGATTCAATGTCTCCAACTGTTCCTCCTATTTCATAAATTGCGATGTCTTCATTTTTTAAATCACTATTAATAAATGATTTTATTTCATTAGTAACATGAGGAATTACCTGAATTGTTGAACCAAGGTAATCTCCCTTTCTTTCTTTAAGAAGAACATTAGAATAAATCTTACCTGACGAAACACTATCTGATTGTTTAGCGGACTGATTTGTGAATCTTTCATAATGACCAAGATCTAAATCTGTTTCTGCACCATCATCAGTAACGTAAACTTCTCCATGTTGATATGGACTCATTGTTCCTGGATCCACATTTAAATAAGGATCTAACTTTCTTATCCTTACTTTGAATTTTCTACTTTTTAGAAGAGTTGCTAAAGAAGCGGAGGCTATACCTTTTCCAAGAGATGATGCTACTCCACCCGTAATAAAAACAAAATGCATTACGGAATACCGTGATACATAATAGAACTTATTATAGCAAGATATTATTAATTATTTTCTGGTATAGAGGGTTCTTGTGAAGTTTCTTCAGTATTAATTGAAGGTAGTGACTCTAAAACATTACGATCTGAACCAATAGAAGCAGCAATTGTAAGAACGATGCTCATTACCATGAATAAACCGGCAGTAATTGCTGTTAGTCTAGAAAGTAGGTTTGCAGTACCTCGGGCTGACATCATACCAGTTGAGGTTCCACCACCAAGACCCAAGCTATCGTTATCAGACCCTTGTAATAAAACTAATATAACTAAGGCAATTGCAAGTATAAGCTGAATTATTACTAGAGTTGTCATAAAAGCGCTTATATTAAATTGTTTTTATTTATCAAGATATAATTGTGTTGAATTCATTAACTTTTAATGAAGCTCCGCCAATTAAGCAACCATCTACATGATTTAATTCAGTAATTTGTTTTGAATTTGAAGACTTAACAGAACCTCCGTAAAGCACTTTAAAGTTAATAAATTTTTGATCAAAATTTTTGATTAATTCGTGAACTTGATTTATTTCAGCTAAAGTTGGAGTTAATCCAGTACCAATAGCCCAGACTGGCTCATAAGCAATTAATACATTTTGATGATTTGCTGCATTTGGAATACTATCCTTAATCTGTGTGGATAATATTTCTTCCGTTAAATTGTTTTCTTTTTGCTCTAAGGTTTCGCCTATACAGATAACTGGGATAATATTTTCTTCAATAAGGTTTGAGCTTTTAATATTTACATTTTCATTCGTTTCAGCGAAGTATTGTCTTCGCTCAGAATGTCCTACTAAACAAAAATCTATATTATTATCCTTTAGCATTGAAGCAGATAATTCTCCAGTGTAGGCACCTTCTTTATAAGAGGAAACATCTTGTGCGCCACAAAATAAGTTTTCATTATTACCTTTTATTGATTTTAAGTAAATTGAAGGTGGGCAGATAATCGTACAATTATTAGAATTAAGTTTTAATTTTTCATAATAATCTTTTAAAAATGAAGGATTTCCATTTAATTTCCAATTTGCTATAAAAATTGAGGAATATTTATCAAGATTTACCATAATTACTTTTATTTATAGAAACTAATATTATAGAAGCAATAGAAATTTTATGAGAGCATTTAGAAAATCATGGATTGGTATAGGTCTTGCTATACTTTTTGCAGCTAGCTTATTCTTTTTCAGAGGATCTACAAGGTATTCTAATTTATTTAATTCTGATAATTTTGTTGCCGACATTTCAGGTACTCCAATTTCAACAACAAAATTTCTTAGATCAATGGATATGAACATTAATCAATTTTCTCAAATGATAGGAAATAAATTAACCGGTGATCAAATTAGAAGCTTTCAAGTTCATCAACTAGCACTTAAAAATTTAGTCAATAGTGCAATTTTTGAAAATGAGTTTGATAAAATAAATTTTATTTTAGATGAGACCACAATTGCAAAAGAAACTAAAAGAAATTTTCCAGATCTTTACATAAATAATAAGTTAGATGATGAAATTTTGAATACTTTTTTAAGAAGACAAGGCTTGAAAATTGAGGATTTAGTAGATCTAATAAATTTTGAAACTAGATCTATTGTATTTGATCAACTTTTCTTTCAAAAAAATTATCCATTACAATTGCAAATAAATTTTAATAAGTATGAAAATCAGAATAGAGAAATAGAGCTACTTAAAATACCTTACGACGAAATTATACTTGAAAACTATAATAAAGATCAAATTTCCAAAGATAATAATGAACTATTAGATTATTTTAATAATAACTCTGATCAATATATGACAAAAGAAGAGAGAGATATTTCATATATATTAATTAGCAAAAGTGATTATAGAGATAATTTTTCACCCTCAGAAGATAGTCTGAATGAATATTACAACAACAATAAAAACTTATTTATTAATCCAGAAGAAAGAAGCTTTAAACAATTTAATTTTAAATCAAAAGAAGAAGCAGATGAATTTAAATTAAGTATTTCTGGAAAAAATAATGAACAAATTATTATATTTGCAGAAGAAAATAATATAGTTTTCAATGAATTTAAAAATGTTGATAGAAATAAAGTTTTAGAACAACTTGCAAATGCAATATTTGAATTAGACAAAGGAAGTGTATCAGATGTAGTGCAGACTACCCTGGCATATCATATAATTATATTGGATGAAATTTTTCCAGAAAAAGAATTAAAATTTGATGAAGCTAAGAATGAAATAAATAATTCATTAACTAATTTTGAAGTAGATAATTACTTCAATGAATTAAAATCAAGCTTAGACCAACAAATACTTGATGGATTTTCAATTACTGAAATAGCAGATCAAAATAATCTTAAATTAATCAATAAGAAAAAAATTTTAAACAATACTAACGAAGATGACCCTACTTTAAGTAACGTAATTTCATTTTCTTTTACACAAAATAAAGATTTTGTTAGTGATTTAGTGGACATTGATAATGATACTTCTTTTATTGTAAACATTGATGACATATATCCATCAAAAATAGAGAGTATCGATAATATCTTTGACAGTCTTTTAAATGATTTTATATTTACAAAAAAAACTGAACAAGCAGAAAATATTTTTGAAAATAATAAAGAGATCTTCACAAATATAAGTAAATTTTATGCAACTAATCCTGAAAATTTAAACTTATCTTTAAAGACTAATGATGAATTACCAATATCTTTTAAACAAAAGATTTTTGAAACTGATATTGATAAAGTAGCTTTTGGATCAGATGAAAATGCTATTTATTTTGCTAATATTAAAAGTATAAAGATACCTAAAGAAGGTGAAAATACTTCAAATATTAATTTAATAGGTGATTTGAAAACAGCATTTGGTAGTGAGATTATTAAGACAAAAGAAATTTCGTTCAATGATGAACTGATAAATGGTCTTTTATCTCAATATAAATGAGTCTAGAAAAAAAAATTTTTATAAGTCAATATAACAAAGGCTTACCTCAGATATTAAAAAAAAATCTTATTGCTGATATTGAAACGCCATTTTCATCATTATTAAAAATTAGTAAATCGGAAAAATATTCCTTTCTATTAGAGTCAGTAGAGGGTGGAAGCAAAAGAGGACGTTACTCATTACTTGGTTGTGATCCAGATTTAATTTGGACAGTTGAAAAAGGTAAGGCAAAAATTAAATATTTGGATCATAATTTTGATTACAAACTAGATCAAAAGCCAGTTCATAGTCTTAAAGAACTTGTAAAAATTTCAAAATTTACAAATAATAAAATTGACGTTCCTTTCCCAACACTAGTTGGATATCTAGGATATCCAATGATTCAATATATTGAAAAAATTAAACTAAGTAATAAGGACAACATAAAAATACCTGATGCAATTTTAATCAGACCAAAAATTGTCGCAGTTTTTGATAATATTAAAGATATTATTTCCCTTATGACAGTTACGTATCCAAGTAAAAAAATCTCAGCAGAAAAAGCCTATAGAAAAAATAAATTACTTATTGATAAAACAATTAAAAAGTTAGAAAAAAGTATTTTAAATCCTGCGCAAAAGAAAAATAAAAAATCTAAATTAAAATTTAAATCAAATTTCAAGAAAGAACAATTTTATAAAATTGTAAATAAAGCAAAAGAATATATTAAAAATGGAGATATCTTCCAAGTTGTGCCTTCACAGAGATTTGAAACAAAATATAATTTAAAGGCAGTCAATCTTTATAGATCGTTAAGACGACTAAATCCATCTCCTTATCTTGTAAATCTTAACTTCGATAAAATAGGCCTTGTTGCATCTAGTCCAGAATTAATGGTTCAATTAAGAAATAAAAAAGTTACGATAAGACCAATTGCTGGAACAAGAAAAAGAGGAAAAAATGCCTCTGAAGACCTTTATTTATCTAATGACTTGCTGAATGATAAGAAAGAACTCGCAGAACACTTAATGCTTTTAGATTTAGGAAGGAACGATGTTGGTCGCGTTGCAAAAAAAGGAACAGTTAATGTTACTGAAAAGATGATTATAGAATACTACTCTCATGTAATGCATATTGTTTCAAACGTTGAGGGAAAAATAGATAATAATTTAGATGCTCTAGATGCTTTAATGGCTGGATTTCCAGCAGGTACAGTTTCTGGTGCGCCAAAAATAAGAGCGATGGAAATCATTGAGGAGCTTGAAAATTTAAATAGAAGTTTTTATGCTGGTTGTATGGGTTATTTTGATTCTAATGGAGACATGGATACTTGTATTAGTTTGAGAACTGGGCTTGTAAAAGATAATAAATTATACATTCAGGCTGGTGCTGGAATAGTTTATGACTCGATCCCAAAAAATGAACATCAAGAAATTTTGAATAAAGCTGGCGCTTTAATGGCAGCTGCAGAGGATTCATACAAATTCGATATATGATATTACTGATAGATAATTATGATAGTTTTACTTACAATGTAAAACACTACTTATTGGATTTAAATCAGAAGGTTGTTGTTTTTAGAAATGACAAAATTTCGATAAATAAAATTCGTAAATTAAAACCTAAATCAATAGTTATTTCACCAGGTCCGTGCACACCAAATGAAGCTGGAATAAGTCTTAATATCGTTGCAGAATTATCAAAACAATTTCCTATACTTGGCATTTGTTTAGGACATCAAACTATTGGTCAAGCTTTTGGAGGTAAAATCATTAAATGCAAAGAAATCATGCACGGAAAAGTTGATACAATTAATCACTTTGGACACTCTATATTTAAAAATGTAGAAAGAAAATTTAAAGCAACTAGATATCACTCTCTTATAATTGATAAAAGAACTATGCCTAAAGATTTTTTAATTACTGCCGAAACAAATAATAAGATTATAATGGGTATTGCACATAAAAAATTACCAATATTTGGACTACAATTTCATCCAGAAAGTATAGGTACTGATATGGGTAAAATTATTTTAAAAAACTTTTTAAACTTAGCAAAATAATGGATCAAACTTTAATATTAAATAAAATTCTCGAACAAAAAAATCTGAATATTGAAGAGAGTATGTATATATTCAATAAAATTATGAGTGGAGAATTAGATGATATTAAAATTACATCAATACTAATTGGTTTAAAGTTAAAAGGTGAAACAAAAGAAGAAATTATCGGTGCAGCTAAAGTAATGAGAGAGAAATCTCTAAAAATTAACTCTCCGCAAAATACAATTGATACTTGTGGTACGGGTGGAGATATGAAAGACACATTAAATATATCAACAAGTGCAGCAATAGTTGCTGCAAGTGCTGGCGTTACTATAGCAAAGCATGGCAATCGTTCCGTTAGTTCAAAATCAGGCTCTGCAGATATGCTAGAAAAAATAGGTTATAAAATTACAAATAATGTAGAAGATTTAGAAAATTCATTATCCAATAAAAATTTTTGCTTTTTATTTGCTCAAAATCATCATTCTGCCATGAAAAATGTAATTAACGTTCGTAAGAATTTGGCTACTCGCACAATTTTTAATTTATTAGGCCCGCTTACTAATCCTGCTAAAGCAGGTAAACAGCTTTTAGGAGTCTATTCAAAAAATTTGGTTTCTATGCATTGCAATTGTTTAAAAGAATTAGGCTCTGAAAAAGCAATGGTTGTTCACGGATTGGATGGTTTAGATGAAATAAGTTTATCAGACAATACTCTAATTAATGAATTGAAAGATAATAAAGTTCTGGAATATAGTTTTGATCCAAGAGACTATGGTTATGATTTAATTAAATTAGAAGATATAAAAGGTGGGGATCCAGAATATAATGCAAATTGCTTTAATAAAATGATTAACGGCGATTACAGAGAATTTCAAATGATTGTAGAAATAAATGCAGGAGCGGCAATATATTTATCCAATTTAAGAAATAATCTAAAAGATAGTTTTGAATTAGCAAAAAAAACAATTGACGAAGGAATTACAAAAAATTTTGTAAACTCACTAATTAATGAGTAATTTACTTCAAAAAATTTGTGAAGATAAATTTAAAGAATTAGAAGAAACAAAAGAAAGATGTTCTTTTAAAACATTAGAAAAGTTAATTTCCTCAAAATTAGAGAAACGTGAATTTAAAGATCAATTAATTTCAGCTCAAAAAAATAAAAAAAATTTAATAATTGGAGAAGTAAAAAAACAAAGTCCAAGTGCGGGTGAAATAATTTCAGATTATAAACCAGAAGACATTGCTATTTTATATGAAAGATATGGTATTGGAGCGTTATCGATTTTAACAGAAAGTAAATATTTTTTAGGAAATATTGATCATTTATCTCTGGTAAAAAAGAGAACAAATTTACCTATTTTAAGAAAAGATTTTATTATTGATAAATATCAAATTTTAGAAAGTAAGATTTATCAAGCTGATTGTATATTATTAATTTTATCAATACTATCAGACGCTCAAGCAATAGAATTTATAAATTATGCAAATGAATTAAAATTAGATTGTATTATAGAGGTTCATGATGAAGACGAACTTAAAAGAGCAATCAAATTAGACTACCCTGTGATTGGAATTAATAATAGAAACCTTAAAAGTCTTGAAATCAATTTAAATAACTCAATAAATTTGAATAAAAATTTAACTAATGATTATATATTAATTGCAGAGAGTGGAATCAAAACTTCTGATGATATAAAAAAATTTAATTCAACAGGGATATATAATTTTTTAATTGGAGAAAGTTTGTTAAAATCTAAAGATAAAGAAAAGAAAATTGGAGAATTGCTTTTAAATGAGTCATATTAATAAAAAAGGAAATCCTTATATAATTGACATATCAAATAAAGATGTCACAGAAAGAGTAGCAGTTGCCTCTGGTGAAATTAAATTTGATAAAGAAACATATAAAAAAATAAAATCATTTGAGACAAAAAAAGGTAACCTAGAAAAAACTGCAATAATTGGCGGTATTATGGGGGCAAAAGAAACTTCTAGATTGATCCCGCTTTGTCATAATATTCCAATCAATCACATAAATATTGAGGTTATAAAAAATGATAAAAAATTTACTTTTATTGTCAAAAGTACAGTTAAAACAAACGCAAATACCGGTGTGGAAATGGAGGCATTAACTGCCGTTACAATTAGCTGTCTGACAATTTATGACATGTGTAAGTATTTAAATAAAAAAATTAAAATTCAAAATATACACCTTGTTTCGAAAACAGGTGGTAAATCTAATAATTAAATAACTGATAAATATAGATTTTTATTTTTGTTCTTGTTTTGATCTTAAAGAACATATATAGAACACCAAATGCTTACAAAAAAACAAAAAGAACTCTACGATTTTTTAAAAAATTACATTTCAAATAATGAAATCTCCCCTTCTTTTGAGGAGATGAAAAGTGCTGTTAATCTTAAGTCAAAGTCAGGTATTCATAGATTAATTACAAGTCTAGAAGAAAGAGGTTTTATTAAAAGATTAAAGCACAAAGCAAGAGCAATGGAAATTATTAATAAAGATAATATTGCTGATGAAAATTCATTTTCAAATAGCATTAATATCCCATTAATTGGTGCAATAGCTGCAGGTGAAGCAATAGAAGCTATTGAAAATGCTGATGAATTTGTTTCTGTGCCCTCTTCTATGACATCACCAAATGCTAAATATTTTGGATTAAAAGTAAAAGGTCTATCTATGATAGATAAAGGAATATTTGACGGTGACATTGCTGTAATAAAAAAGACAAATAATGTTGAAAATGGAAAAATTGCAGCTGTTATTACACAAGATAACGAGGTTACTCTAAAAACTATTAAATTTGATCGAGACAAGGTCTTGTTAATTCCTGCTAATCAAAGTTTTCAGACAAAGGAATATGAGGCAGGTGAAATCCAAGTCCAAGGGACTTTATCTGGTATTATAAGAAAATATAATTAATAGTTTATCTTAATTTTAAGATGACTATTTTAAAAACACGATTTGCACCCTCTCCTACTGGCAATCTACATCTTGGAGGTGCTAGAACTGCTTTAATTAATTTTATTTTAAGTAAAAAATCAACATCATCTAAATTTTACTTGAGGATTGAAGATACAGATCATGAGAGATCAAAACAAGAATACACAGATAACATAACTAATTCTTTAAAATGGCTTGGACTTGATTGGGATGAAGACATACAAGTTCAGTCCAAAAGGTTATCAAGACATCAAGAAGTTGCAAAAGAGTTACTTCATAAAAAGCGAGCATTTAAATGTGTATGTTCTGAAGAAAAAATTGCTCGCCAAAGAAAATTGATTAGAGAAAATAAAAACAATTCTAAAAAAATATGTACAGAATGTAAAAATGATAAAGATATTCAAAGTAAAGATGAAGGTTTTGTGGTTAGATTAGATGTTCCAGATGAAGGAAATTTAAAGATTAATGATACAATTCAAGGAGATGTTTCAGTAGCAAATTTAGAGTTAGATGATTTCATTTTACTAAGAAAAGATCAATCACCCACTTATATGTTGTCCGTAGTAGTTGATGATCATGATTTAGGAATCAATTACATTATTAGAGGTGATGATCATTTTATTAATACTTTTAGACAATATTACATTTATAAATTTATGAATTGGGATTTACCTCAATATGCTCATATTCCTCTTATTCATGGAGAAGATGGTACAAAATTATCAAAAAGACATGGAGCAGTTAATATTTTAGATTTGAAAAATAATGGATATTTAAAGGAAGCTATTATCAATAATCTTATACTTTTAGGTTGGTCAAATAATAATGAAAAGTCAGAAACTATTGAATTAGAGGAAATAATTAAAAATTTTGAAATATCTAATTTATCTAAATCATCTAGTATATTTAGTTTTGATAAATTAAATTTTTTCAATAATTTTTATTTAAGAAAAGAAAACGGAATAGAAAGGTTCATGAATTTTTGTAAAAGTGATGTTGAATTAAATAAATACCTACAAAAAGATGAGACGAAAATGAAAAATATTTTTAATGTTTATAAAAAAGATATGAAAAAACTAAGTGATTTGAATGATACAATTAAAGTTTATTTTGATGAAAATTATAAAATAAATAAGACAGAAAAACTGACCTCAGAATTTGATAGTATTTTTAAAGAATTTTTAAATTTAATTGGAGAAATAAATGATTGGAATAGAGATAATATTCAAAATGTCATTAATGATTTTTTAAAAAATAATAAAGTTAAATTTCCTGTTTTAGGTAAACCAATTAGATTTTTATTAATAAATTCCTATCAAGGGCCTTCAATTTCTGATATTTTTGTAATATTAGGTAAAAAAGATACTATTGATAGATTAAATCAATATAGAGATAATTAAATATGGCTGATTACGAAGATAAAAAAGTTAACGATAAACAGTTTACTCTTTTTAACAATGAAAGTGGTAAATCGTATCAAATTCCACTTATTGAAAGTAAAGATGGCCCAAATGTTTTGGATATTCGAAAACTTTATCAAGAAACAGGTTTATTTACTTTTGATCCAGGATTTACTTCAACAGCATCATGTGAGTCAGGAATTACTTATATTGATGGTGAAAAAGGCATACTGCGTCATCGGGGATATGATATACATGATTTAGCCTCAAAAAGTGAATTTCTTGAAGTTTGTTATCTTTTACTGCACGGTGAATTACCGTCTCCTGAAGATAAACAAAAATTTAAAGATGTAATCACTAATCATACAATGTTGCATGAGCAACTAGTAAATTTATACAGAGGTTTTCGAAGAGATGCTCACCCTATGGCAATTATGGTAGGTGTTGTTGGTGCCCTTTCAGCCTTTTATCATGACAGTACTGATTTTTCAGACATTAATCAAAGAATGATTGCATGTCATAGATTAATAGCAAAAATTCCCACAATAGGTGCAATGGCATATAAATATTCCATTGGTCAACCATTTGTTTATCCAAGAAATGATCTTTCATATGCAGAAAATTTTTTATACATGACATTTTCTGTACCATCAGAAGATTACAAGGTGAGTCCAAAAATTGTAAGAGCAATGGATAGATTTTTTACGTTACATGCTGATCATGAACAAAATGCGTCAACTTCAACAGTAAGATTAGCAGGTTCCTCTGGCGCAAATCCTTTTGCTTGTATTGCTGCTGGTATTGCATCTTTATGGGGACCGGCTCATGGTGGAGCTAATGAAGCAGTAATCAAAATGTTAGAAGAGATTGGTGATGTATCAAATATACATAAATTTATTGATAAAGCTAAAGATAAAAATGATTCTTTTAGATTAATGGGCTTTGGTCATAGAGTTTATAAAAACTATGATCCAAGAGCCACTGTGATGAAAGAAAGTGCGCATGAGGTTTTAGAAGAATTAAATATGCAAGATGATCCGTTGCTTAAAATTGCAATAGAATTAGAAAAAATAGCTCTTAAAGATGAATATTTTATTAGTAAAAAATTATTCCCAAATGTAGATTTCTATTCAGGTATAATTCTAAAAGCATTAGGTTTCCCTACAAGCATGTTTACAGTGCTATTTGCAATAGGAAGAACTGTAGGATGGATATCCCAATGGAAAGAAATGATAGAAGATCCTATTAATAAAATTGGTAGACCTCGTCAATTATACACTGGTTATAAAGCTAGACCTTATCAAGTTGAATCTTCTAGAGAAAAAAAATCAATTTTTAATTGGCTTTGGAAGAAGGATTAATTAACTTATTTATACGATTAACACTCACCTCATAAGGACTAAAATCATTAACAATTTCTTTAAGATACATATTAATTGAGTGAATTTGAGTTTCTTGTTTTGTGCTATCATTAAACAAATTTAGAAAAATATTTAATAACTTTTTTTCATTTAAATTTGAGTTAACAACTTCTGGGATAATCATTTGGTTACTTATAATATTTATAAGATTTGCATATTTCACTCTTACAAAAGGCTTGATTAAAATTTCTGTGAAATAATTAAGTTTATAGATTACTATTTGAGGAATGTTCCTTTTGGCAATTTCTAAAGAGGCAGTGCCAGAGCAAGTTATACTTATGTAAACATCCTCATAATATTGATCAAATTTACTCATATCAGTTGAGATTATAGTCTCAGTTTTCCATTGCTTAGTATTTTCTTTAATTAAAGAGGCAAGATGAGGCAAAGTTGGAATAAATATTTTATAATTTAGATTATTCTTAGATATATATTTTTCAATATAACTGAAATATTTCATAAGTTTTAATACTTCATTTTGTCTACTACCTGGTAAAAAAGATAGGTACTTATATTTTCTTTTATTCTCTCTTTTTTTAATATGAAAAATTGGATGGCCAATAAAAGTTTTATTTAAATTATCAAAATTGAAATATTTTTTTTCAAAATTAAACAATAGAAAAATTTCATCAAAAATATTTGCAAATTTCCTTGCCCTATATGATCTCCACGCCCAAACTGTGGGAGCAACAACATGTATTATTTTATTTTTATAGTTTGATTTTCTTAATTGGTTTACCAAATTAAAATTAAAATCAGGTGAATCTATGGTTAAAACTAGATCATAATCATTTTTAATAATATAGTTTTTTAACCTTTTTATCATTTTTAAATATTTTGTAATTGAAAGTGTAATTTCAAAGAGACCTATAGATTTAAATTCTGATAAATCATAAATTTTATTAGAAATATATTTTTCGGATTGCTTTCCGCAAACGCCATCAAATTGGAATTTATCGTTATTCATTCTTGATAAAATGTTTGCACAAATATTTTCACCAGATTGCTCTGTGCAACAAACAAAAATTTTTAATTTTTTCAATTTAGATCAACTGATGAGATAAATAAATTATTTTGATTAGCATAATCAATAATTTTTTTCTTATCTAGAATTAAGCATTTGTTTTTTTGCAAATATACACCTTCATAGTTATATTTATTTAAATTTTTGATTGTATCAAAGCCAATTAAAGGAATATCAATTAGATTACTTTGGTTTTGTTTTGAAAATTTAAATAGCACCCCATTGTCCTCTTTTCTTTTATATTCTTTACATCTTTTTAATAATTCATCTGTGCCCTCTATTGCCTCTAATCCTAGAACTAATTGATTTTGAATTATCATTGCCTGACCAACATCTAATTTTTTATAAATCTGATATATTGATTTAGCTTTTTTTAAATTTAGAATTGCATTTTTAGAAGGTTTTATATTTGTTAAATTTATTTCAGTTGAAAACAATTCCTTACAATATTTAGTCCAATTAAAAAAAACATATCCTTTAGTTTCAAAATATTTTTTTAAGCTCATTAAGAGATTATTATCTCCCTTTTTTTCTAATAAGAGATTTTTAGCAAGTAATAAAGTTGGCACATCAAAGCCTAAATCTTTAATACCAGGTCTTTTTATACTTCCTGCAAAAATAATATGTTTTATTTTATTTGAATCTAAAACTTTGAAAATTTTTTTTATTGATAAGATGTTAATATCTACAACATTATGATTAACATAAAATTTATTATTTTTTTTATTTAGTAATAAAATAGTTACGTCATAATTTTTATTTAATAGCGAATTACCAATATAAAGAGGTAAATTGCCATCACCAGCGATTATTCCTATTTTAGTCATTTTCAAAAATAGCAATACCTCTTTTTGATTTTGAATTTATAAATTCAATTACTTCATTAATTTCTAGAATTTCAGAGTTTGCAACAACATTTTTTTTCAAATTATTTTCAATTGTATCATTTTTATCAAATATTATTTTCACAAGATTTTTAATCTCATTAATTGAATTAGACTTTATTCCTTTTCTTTTTAGGCCAATAAGGTTTAAGCTTTTTAGATTTTCTCTTATTCCAGTGTATAAACCATAGGGAATTATATCTTTTTCAACACCACTCATACCACCTATCATTGCATATTTGCCTATTCTAACAAATTGATGGATTGCTGAGTTACCACCTAAAATTGCATTATGATCAATTTCTACATGTCCAGCTAGAGTAGCATTATTTGCTAAAATAACATTTGATTGAATTTTACAATCATGAGCTATATGCGAACCTACCATAAACAAACAATTGTTGGCTATTATTGTATTCAAACCTCCCCCAGATGTCCCCGGATTGACTGTAACATTTTCTCTAAATTTATTATTACTGCCAATTTTAAGACAAGATTTTTCTTTATTGTATTTTAAATCTTGAGGTTCAGAACCAATTGAACAAAATGGATAAAAATTGTTGTTATTTTCTATAGTTGTATCTCCAACAATAGAAACATGAGAAATTAAATTATTATTTGCTCCAATTTTAACCCCATCCCCAATGACACAGAAAGGACCAACATGAGTTGATTCATGAATTTCTGCATTTTTTGAAATAACAGCTGAATGATGTATCATATATAACATTAATAAATTATGAAAATGTAACTTGAAATAAATAATATATTTCTGATTATTACTTGTATGTAATCATAGCAGAAAACTCAGTCTCACTAACTTTTATATCTCCTTTATAGCAAGTTCCTTCAAATTTATAAACATCTCTAACACTGTTAATAAATTTTACTTCAAATGACACTTTTTCATTTGGTCGAATAGGTTTTCTAAATTTTGCTTTATTTACACTCATAAATAAAACTGACTTGTCCTTAAATTCTTTGAGTTTGTACGACACGACTATACCAGCGGTCTGAGCCATAGCTTCAATAATAATTACTCCAGGGACTATTGGATTATTAGGAAAATGTCCTTTAAAAAAATATTCATTTGCAGAAAATAACTTTTCAGATTTTCCATGTTCACCTGGTATGATTATTTCACAGGTATCAACGAATAAAAATGGGTCTCTATGAGGTATTAATTTTTTAATTTCTTCAGTATTTAATTTCATTTTCTTAAACTATTTCTTATTATTTCTTTTTTCCACAACTTCATATCCTTTGCAGGAAAACCAGCAATTATGGCATTGTTAGGTATATTTTTTGTTACACCACTTTTAGCAGCTATTGTAACATTATCACCTATTACTAAATGACCTGATATACCGGCTTGTCCTCCAATTTTAACATATTTGCCAATTTTTGTACTTCCAGCAATACCAACTTGAGCGGCAATTATAGCAAAATCTCCAATATGAACATTATGTGCTATTTGCACTAAATTATCTATATTAGAAAATTCACCTATAGAGGTTGAGTCAAAAACTGCTCTATCAATAGTAGTATTAGATCCAATGGAAGAATTTTTTCCAATTAACACATTGCCACTATGTTTAATTTTCTGTTTAGTTTTTATTTCAAATCCAAAGCCAGTACCACCAATTCTTGCGCCAGATTTAATTATACTATTTTCCATTATTATTGCATTTGAAATAGAGACGTTATCATGAATAACAACATTTTTATTTATAATAACATTAGGACCAATATTTGAATTTGAACCAATATAGGAACCCTCTTTAATTTCGGTATTATATGATACCATTGTAAATGGATTAATTTGAATATTTTTTTCAATTTTGCTGTTAGAATCTATAGAGGAATAGCTTGAAATAATTCCATTTGATATAAAAGTTTCAGGATTGAATAAATTATTTACAAAAGCTAAGGCTAAATAAGGATCCTTAACTATAATTGGATTACAATTACTAGGTAGATATTTAATATATTTTTCCTCTATTAAGCAAGCTTTTGCTTTAATTTTTTTTAAATCATTTAGATATTTAATATTTGAAAAAAAAGATAAATCTTCACCAGATGAATTTAAAATAGTTTTTAAGCTTAGAAATATTTCATTTGCAGAAACTTCTGACTTTACTTCCAAAGAATTTTTTTCTAAAATTTCTTTGATATCTATATATTTAATTTTTTTCAAAATCCTTATATTCCAAATTTAAATTTAATTTTTCTAATTCTTCATTTATATTGTTAGTTATATCTAATGAATTTGATGCTATCAAATATGTAGTTGAATCTAATATTATATCAATTCTATTTTCAATAGCATATTTTTCTAATAATTTTAATATTTCTTTCAAAATAACTTCTTTAATGTTGATAATTTGATTTTGGTAATGCAAATTAAATTCTTCAATTAAAGTAGTGAATTTTGATAATTCATTATTGTAATTTTCTATTTGAAAATTTATTTCTTCATCACTTAAAATTAATTTAGCTTCTTCTATATCCCTAAGTTTTGTTTTTAATTCATTTTCCTTAGTATCAAAATTTTTAAGATATTTTTGCTGATTTGATTCGATATCTTTTAAAGTTTTTTTATAAATTATATTATTATCGATCAAAGATTGCACATTCACAATAGCAATTGTTTGAGAAAAAGTGATAGAGGTTATGATATTTATAAAAAAAAAAATTATAATATAAATTAATTTCAATCTATATTTCCTATAGAGAATAAAAACATTCTTTTAATATCATATTCCTCATCTATAATAGGGAAACCCCATGTAAATCCAATTGGACCTATTGGTGAGTAATATTTTATTCCAAATCCAGCAGAGGATCTTAAATTATTATCAGTATTAGTAGGCTTAGTTTTATTATCCCAGATTAAACCGTAATCATTAAACAAGTTTAAAAATATAGGAAAATTAGAGTTATTGGTAATTTCATGTGAATAGTCAAATTTTGTAACAGCAATATTATTACCTCCAACATAAGAGGTTCTAGAATTTCGAGGTCCAGCTCCGTAATTATCAAATCCTCTTAACCATCTGCCACCGAGGGCAAATTTATCATCAGTTAAAATATCATTATTATTTAATGAAAAAATATTTCCTATTCTTGATTGTATTGAGAAAATATTATTATTCATACTATAATATTGTTTTAAAGTTATGATATTTCTAACAAATCCATTACTAGAGCTTGTAGGGGTTTCTATTGTATTATTAAAATTAAAAAAACGACCCTTTTTTGATATAAAGCCAGGGTTTAAGGTTGAATATTTAAAGTTATTTTTAATAAGATAACTCATATTACCACCCGATGAGTTTAGAATAGAATTAGATGCGGTAGATCGATTAGTAATTTTATAGTCTTTTAAAACATATTCAAAATCAATTTTATGAAATAAATTTTCATTTAATAAATATCCAATTCCAATACCAGTTGTAAAAGTATCTAGCTTATAAGAACTGGATTTAGAAAGATCTTGCTGTTTATAATTAATTTTATAACTAAGATCAGCATTATTTTCAGTAGATAATCTATCAGTAGTAATTAATTTAAATTCATTTTTATCTTCAGAAGTATTTAACAGAACATCAACTGATCTGCCTGTACCATAAAAATTTCTTTCTCTAAGTCCAGTCACTACTGAAAAACCATCTAAAGTTCCAACAGAAACTCCCGCATTAAATGATCCAGTTTGCTTTTCTTCAATTTCAATTATTAAATTAACTAAATTACCTTCAAGCTTTTCTTCTTTAATTTTAACTGATTCAAATAAATTTAAAGATATTAATTTTTGTTTGATTTTATCAATTTGAGCATCATAGATCGCATCTCCTTCGACTATATCTAATTCTCTTCTTATAACATAATCTAAAGTTCTATAATTACCTATGATATTTATCTGCTTTGTATATTTTGGAGATATTGAATTAACATTAAATATAATAGATATTTTATTACCTTCAATTTTATCAGAGGTAGTAATTTCAATAAATTCAATATCCTTTTCAAATATTATAGTAGTAATTCTCTCTCTAATTTTCTCGATATTTTCAATAGAAAAACTTTTATTTTCTCTTAATAAATATTTTTCTAATTCCATATTTATTTTATCCAGAACATCTGGTTTTAATAAATCTTCTTTGTCTTCTATATTAATTGAAGATAATGTATAAATTTTTCCTTCTGCAATATTAAAGTAAAGATTCACTTTATTAGATTTTAAATATTCAACTTTATATTCAACATTCACATCTAAAAAACCCTTATTTTTATAAAAATTTATTATTTGAAATTTATCTTGTTCAACCACATAAGGTTTAAAATTATTGTTAGCAAAAATATTTCGTATTGATCTTGTCTTAGAATTTATTTTTTGTTTTATTTCTTGTGCTAAAAAAGATTTATTACCATTAATGAAAATATTACTTATTTTGGTAATATCTCCTTCAATGATATTAAAATAAATATCTATAGTGTTTTTTTCTTTAAATAATTGTGTTGTATAATTAATTTGAGTATTATTATAGCCAAAAGATTCATATAAATTAGTTATTTCATTAATATAAAGTTTTATTGAATTTTTATTAAAATTTAATAATCTTATTTCAGTAGCGATAGTATTTAATTCTTCATCTTCTAATCTTTCATTACCTTCAAAATATAATTTATTAATACTTGGGAACTCAACTACATTAATTATATATTTATTTTTTTCAATTATTACATTAACATCAGAAAATAAATTTGATTGATTAAGTTTTTTAATAATATCGTTTGTATATTCTTCATTAACTTCGTCAGGTATTTTGGATAAAAGAGAAAGTATTACATCAGAATCTGTAAAATTATTTCCTCGAATTTCATAAATTAATTCATTTGAAAAAAGAGATTTAGTACAAATAGAAATAAAGAATAAACTAATTAATAAATGTTTTAAAATTTTGCAATTTCTTTTCCAAATCTTCATGATAATTTATAATACCTTTAATATTGTTTACAGAAGAATACAAATTTAAAGAAGTAACTTTTTTAATTATTTTGTAAATATCTGTATATTTTATAATTTTATTTTTAAATAAATTAACAGCATATTCATTACCTACATTAAATTTTATTAAATTTTGAGGAATTTCTTTATTTATACTATTAAAAAATTTATATATTGGAAAAATATCTTTTTTTACTTCTTCAAAATTTAATTTATTAAAATAATTAAGTTCAAATTTATTATAACTAATTTTATTGACTGATTTTGAATTAGATAAAAAATTATAAATAGGAATTTTCATATCATTTTTAAATAAATTAAAATGTGTTATATAATTTTCATACTCAATTGCAGAATGAACAATTGCTTCTGGATGAATTAAAATATTAATTTTTTCAAATGGTATATCAAATAAATAGTGGGCTTCAATTATCTCTAAACATTTATTGACTAAAGTTGCAGAATCAATGCTGTTCTTATATCCCATTTTCCACTTTGGATGATTGATGGCTTCAGAAAATTTGACATTTTGTAATGTTTTAAATTTTTTTTTATAAAATGGACCTCCTGAAGCAGTAATAAAAATTCTTTTGAATTTATAATTTTCATTTACCTTATTAAAAAAATCAAAAAGAGAAAAATGTTCAGAATCTAGAGGAAATATTTTTGTTTTACTAAAATATTTCTTTTTTTTAAATATGTGTCCAGCTGATACAACTACTTCCTTACTTACTAAACCTAGATTATCAGTATTAGAAATTATATTTTCTAGGTAGTATAAAGATTTATAACCAGATATAGCCAATAAACTAAGATTAGATTTACTTGAGTCTAAATAGCTAAGTAATTCACTAAAATTGAGGATTTTTGTCTTGCTACCTTTTAAATTTATATCTTTTATTTTTTCTATATCAAATAAAAAAACATAATTAGGTTTATATTTATAAATTTGCTTATTTAGCAATTTGGAATTTGATTTAGCACAAAGTAAATTAACTTTTATTTTTGGAAAATGATCAACTAATTCTAAAGTTTTTCTTCCTATAATACCAGTACTACCAAATATATTTATATTCATTTCAAAAATTTAAAAATATTGAGTATAGAATAATTGAAAATAAAAAACTATCAAATCTATCAAAAATACCTCCATGTCCTGGTATTAGTTCACTAGAGTTTTTCAAATTATTTTTTCTCTTAAAATATGACTCTATAATATCACCTATAAATGAGAAAATAATAATGAAAACAGTCAAACCAAGAAATTGGATATTTATTTTTATATTTAAAGAATAAGCAAAAGTTAATGACAATGCTAAAGAAATAAAAAAACCGCCTAATAAACCTTCTAAAGTTTTATTTGGGCTAATTTTAATTAATTTTGTTTTTCCAAATGACTTTCCAATAATATAAGAAAAAATATCAAAAGTAATAACTGTAAA
>CACBMH010000015.1 GCA_902539825.1 uncultured Alphaproteobacteria bacterium | reverse complement strand
AACGCTCCTAAATTTTTAAAAAGCTTTTTAGCTTAAGCTATACTATCTGGCTCTAATTTATTTTGAATTTCTAATATTTTATCTTTTAGGATTAATTTTCTTTTTTTTAATCTTTGAATTTGTAAAAAATCTACAGTATTTTTTTCTTGAAGTCTAATGAGTATTTCATCAAGATCTCTGTGTTCTTGTTCAAAATTTTTTAAAATTTCAATAAGTTTGTTTATGTCATCCATGAAAATAAATAAGTAAAAATATTATAATAGTATATAAACGCCCTGTGGTAAAAAAAATAGCAATTTTAACAAGTGGTGGTGATTGTGCAGGTTTAAACGCAGTAATTAGAGCTGTTACCTTGAGAGCGCATAATAAGTACAATTGGGAAGTTTATGGAATTAAAGATGGAACGTTAGGCTTGTTGAAAGAACCACTGGACGTTATCAAATTAGATCCACAAAATTTTGAGGGTAGCTTAATGAGAATGGGTGGAACTTTTTTGGGATCAAATAATAAAGGCAACCCTTTTAAAAAAATTGTAAAGAATGGAAAAAAAATTGACTCATCTGATTTAGTTATAGAAGGTTTTAAAAAATTAGGAATAGATGCACTAGTAGGTATTGGAGGAGATGGAAGTTTAAAAATCCTACAAAGTATTACAAAAAAGGGAAATATAAATTTTGTAGGTATTCCAAAGACTATAGACAATGATGTAAAGCATAATGAGCTTTCTATAGGATATGATACTGCAGTTGATGTTGCAACAAATGCATTAGATATGCTGCAACCAACAGCTGCTAGCCATAGAAGAGTTATGATTTTAGAAGTAATGGGTAGAGATGCAGGTCACATTGCTTTGAATGCAGGAATAGCTGGAGGAGCAGATGTTATTTTGATTCCTGAGATTCAATATTCTATAAAATCTATTGCTGATCATATTGAGAAACTTAGGTCTAAAGGAAGAAATCATGCATTAATCGTTGTTGCAGAAGCTGTAAAAAAAGAAAACGGTAAAAAAGCTACAGTGAAATATGTTGATGGAGAGGTGCGCCTTGGAGGCATTGGAAATTATCTTGGTGATGAAATCTATAAAATAACAGATTCTGAAACAAGAGTTACAGTTTTAGGACATGTTCAAAGAGGTGCTCAACCAACGCATAGAGATCGTTTAATTGCAAGTGCTTTTGGGGTTTATGCTGTTGATTTAATTGCAAAGAAAAAATTTAATAGAGTAGTTGTATGGAAAGACAGAGGAGTACAAGATTTGATGCTCAGTCAAGTTGCTGGATATTCAAGAACTGTTCAAAAAAATGATCCTTTGATTAAAGTAGCCGAAGGTCTTGGAATTTATATTGGTGAAATAAACTAAAAATTTCCTAATTTTTTCCATATATAAAAATATATTTTGTAAGGTAATATCCTTGTAAATTTAAAAAAATATACAATCAAATAGGGAAAAATTATTTCAAATTCTTTACCTTTAGTTAACCTATCAAATATTTTTTTTCCTGCATATTCAGCACTTTTTAAAAAAGGCATTTTGAAGCTATTTTTTTTGGTTGCTTCAGTGTCAATAAAACCTGGACATATGACTCTAACATTAATGTTCAACTTTTTGAAATCAAAATACAAGCTTTCACTCAAGCTTAATTGAGCTGCCTTAGAAATTCCATACGCCCCAGCTGTTGGCCAACCTCTATATCCCAGAGGTGAAGAAATAATAGCAATCGTATTATTTCTATTTTTCATAACATCTTTTAATTTGTTAACACAATACAAAGTGCCTTTGATATTTACATCTACAAGCAATTCGTAGTTTGAAATATCAAAAATTTGATTTTTGTTTGGACTATAAGCTGATGCATTTAATAATGCTATATCAATTTTACCAATATTTTTTTCTATAGAATTAATCGTTTCATCAACATTATTTTTTGAAGAAATATCACAAACAATAGCATGGACTAAATTTGTATTATTGTTTAGTTCTAATTTTTTTTTTGCAGATTCAAGTTTTATTTTATTACTTGAAGAAATTACAACTTGCCAATTATTATTTATAAATTCTTTTGCTGTAGCAAAACCAATACCTGAAGATCCACCAGTAATCCATATAGTTTGCAATTATAGACCCCAATCATTACGTATTATTGTTATTATATTTTTTTTATCATTTGGGTTTTTGAATTCCATTTTAATTAGTTCTTTTTCAAAATACCAAAGTGTATACTCTGGGAATGGCCCTTTATCTTTTGGGTGTTTTGATGCATTGAAAAGATATTTGTTAGCTAATATTTCAAGGTTATTGATTTTAATTTTTTCATCTTCAAGTTGATTTACTTTTATAGTTCTTACAATACCCTTTTGAGTATCAAATACTTCTTTTTCTTTTAACATTTCAAGATTCCAATAATTTAATGGAACTATATTTTTATTTAAATTTAATTTTCCATCCATACCACTAGTAATAAAAAAATTGTCTTTATCACTCCCAACTATTTTATATTCTCGATCATCTTCAAAGTCTGTAAACCCATCTATTGATACAAATTCACCATTTGCCCATGTTTCTTTTGTTTCCTGAAAAAAATTATATGCTGGGAAAAATAAAACTTTTACATTAATCTTTAAGACTGAATGTATAACGACGCTATCTTCATTTTCTTCAAATTTTGATATTAAGCTCCCTATATTTTTCTTTTTTCTAATAACATCAAAGCTAACTTCTTTATCATCAGGTACTGGAAATGGCAGACTAAAAACGCTAAAAGAAAAAAGAGATAAACAAATTATGAAGATATATTTCACGATTTAATTCTTAATGATGATCTTCCTCCATCTATATGAAATATTTGTCCAGTAATCCAACTATTTTTTTCACTTAATAGAAAACTTCCAATATCAGAGAAATCATCACCAGATCCAATTTTAGGTAAAGGATGCATATTTTCAATTGCTTTCTTAATAGTTTCATTATTAAGCAACTTTTGTGTCATTTTTGCGTCTGTTAAGCTTGGTGCAATACAATTAACTTTAATTTTTGGAGCAAACTCTGCTGCTAAGCTTAAAGTAAGCCCTTCAATGGCACCTTTTGCAGTAGAGACTATTGTGTGATTAGTAAAGCCCTGTTTAACAGCAATAGTTGAATAAAGTAGAATACTACCAGTATTTTTAGCAAGAGTTTCTTGATTAAACTTAATTGCATTTACAGCACTAAGTGTATTTATTTTAAAAGATTCAATAAAATCCTCATCTTTAGTCATCTTGAGCGGTTTTAAATTTATAGATCCAACACAAAAAGCAATACCACATAATCGATCTTTATATTCATCCGAAATACTTTTAACTTTATCAAAATCTAAAACATCACAAACTTTATATTCGCAACCAATTTGCTGAGATAATTGTTTTAATTCTGTCTCATTTCTAGAAATAATTATTGGATCATAATTATTACTTTTCAGTTTTTTTGATAATGATTTTCCAATAGAACCTGTTCCCCCAAATACAAAAATATTTTTGTTAGACATTTTTAACCTTTCTAATTTTAATTTGATGATAACTAATTAATAAAGTTGATAACAACAAAATTGAATTAGTTTGATGTAAACTTGCAACTGGTAAGTAAACATTACTTAAAAGAGTAATGATACCTAAAATTACTTGTAATGTCAGAAAGAATAGGACTAAATACACAAGAATATTTGAAACGTTTTTATTATCAAATTTAATAAATTTGAAACACACAAATAGGATATAAAAAAAAACAAAAATTGATAACCAGCGGTGGTTAAAATTTATTGCAACTGTATTTTCAAATATATTATAAATACCTAAATCATCAATAATGTAATCATCAGGTATAATTTTTCCATTCATTAATGGAAAAGTATTAAAAGATTGTCCTGAGTTGGTTCCTGCCATAAATCCACCTGTTGCAATTGTGATAAATATTAAGATTACAGCAATTAAAATATAAAATTCAATTGTCTTTGGAGTAGATAAAAAACTTATTTTAGAAGAATACCTATAATCCATTGCTATCCATAATAGTATTGAGAAAATTATGAGAGCATTTAAAAGATGAAAAGTAAGTCTATAAGGGCTTACATAAGGATTTTCAGTCAATCCACTTTTTACCATCCACCATCCAATAACTGCTTGAAACAAACCAAACACAAAAACAATACCAAGTCTTATATATAGTGACGATTGAATTTGCTTTTTAAAACTGAAGTAAATTAAGGGTATTAAAAAAATAATTCCTATGGCTCTTGCAAATATTCTATGAAACCATTCCCACCAAAAAATATATTTAAACTCATTTAGCGTCATATTTTTATTAACTATTTTGTATTCTGGTGTTTGTTTATACATTTCAAATACAGCCAACCAACTTTCTAAACTCAATGGAGGAATTACGCCTAAAATTGGACGCCAGTCGGTCATAGAAAGTCCAGAGTCGGTTAATCTTGTTAAACCTCCTATTACTATAATTAATAAAACCATTGCGGTTATTGTTAATAGCCATATATAAATCGCAGGATTATAATATTTCGAAGTATTAGCGTAATTCATTCAGAATATATATAATCCCTAGAAATAATAAAAAAAGTTGTTATTTTTCAGATATGACAGAAAAAACTGATGTAGTAATCATAGGTGCAGGTCCGGTAGGCTTATTTGCAGTATTTGAACTAGGTCTTTTAAATATAAAATGTCATTTAGTTGATAATTTAGATAAAGTTGGAGGACAGTGTGCTGAATTGTACCCTGAAAAACCAATTTATGATATTCCCTCAAGACCAGTTGTAACAGGGCAAGAATTAACTGACGAGTTAATTAAACAGATAAACCCATTTAAACCTAAATTTCATCTCAACCAACAAGTTGAGAAAATTGCTAAAACAGAATATGGTTGGATTGTAGAAACTAATATTGGAACAAAAGTTGAAGCAAAATGTATAGTAGTGGCAGCAGGGGCAGGAAGTTTTGTGCCCCGAAAACCTCCGATTGAGAATATTGAGAGTTTCGAAAACAAGAGTGTTTTCTATGCAATTAGAGACAAATCAATATTTAAGAATAAAAAACTCCTAATTGCAGGAGGAGGGGATTCTGCTTTGGATTGGACAAATGAGCTATCTAAGGATTCCAATGTAACTCTAATACATAGAAGAAAAGAGTTTAGGGCAGCACCTGATTCCGTTTCAAAAATGCAAGAATTAGAAACAAAAGGAAAAATTAAATTTTTAAAGGGTCAAATAAAAAAGATTTCAAAAATTCAAGATAGTAGAATAATGCTAGAATACGAAAATGATGATGAAAAATTAAATATTGAAGTAGATTATCTTTTACCATTTTTTGGTTTAAAAATGGAACTAGGTCCAATTGCGAAATGGGGTCTCAACTTACACGAGAACTTAATTAAAGTGGACACTGAAAAATTTGAAACTTCTACACCTTCAATCTTTGCGATTGGTGACATAAATTGGTACCCAGGAAAACTTAAGCTCATTCTATCAGGATTTCACGAGTCTGCCTTAATGGCCCAAGAAGTATTCAAGTATTGCTTTCCTAATAAGAAAAATATTTTTAGATACACAACATCTTCTAAAGAACTTCAAAAAAAACTAGGCGTTTAATGCCAAAGTTAATTATCACTGATAGATCAGGTAAAAAGTCTGAAATTGAATATGATAGTAATTTTACATTAATGGAAAGCCTTAGAGACAATGGCTACGATATTGAAGCTTCCTGTGGAGGATGTTGTGCTTGTGCTACCTGTCATGTTTATATTGATGAAAAATGGATAAATAAGTTGAAAAATATGAATGATGATGAAGAATCTATGCTTGATCAAGCTTTTGATGTTAAAAATAATTCCAGATTATCTTGTCAAATTGACCTTTCTGAAGAGTTTGATGGGTTAGAGATAGAAATTGCACCAGAATAGTATTGACATACATTATTAATTTGCTTACAAACAGTTTGTATAAAAACTATGGCAGACACTTCTCTTAATGAGAATAGATTAGCATTATTAATTTGGCAAACATCAAACTTATGGCAATCTAAAGTAAGGCACAAATTAAAAGAGAGTGAAATCACATTAAATGAATATCTTATTCTCGAGACAATTTATTTATTACAGCAAGAAAATATAAATATTACTCAACAGGATATATGTAAAAATGCATCTATTGATAGATCAGTTGTTAGTTTACGAGTTTCTAAACTAGAAGAAAAGAAGTTAATATCAAAACAACAACCACAAGATAAAAGATCTGATAGTTTAATTCTAACCACAGCAGGTAATGATTTAATTAATAATATCATTGATAATATTATTGAGCTAGAAAATGAATTATTTAATAAATTAGGATCTGAAATTTTTAATTTCACAAATTCATTAAAGTTGTTATTGGGTAAAAAAATTAGAATAAGAGCAAAATTAAATGATTGATCAAGAATTAGTACAATCCTTAAAAGCTTGGCCTTTTAAAGAAGCATTACAAATCATTAAAAAAAATGGTGGTTTACAAAATTTTAAAGTTCCATCAAAGGGATATGTATTACTAGAAACTGGTTATGGCCCCTCTGGTTTACCCCATATTGGAACTTTTGGAGAAGTTGTCAGAACATCAATGGTAAAAAATGCATTTAGCTCTATAGTTGATTGCCCAACAAAACTGATCACATTTTCTGATGATATGGATGGATTAAGAAAAGTTCCTGAAAACGTTCCAAATAAAGAAATGTTAGAAAAATTTATAGGCAAGCCACTTACTTCCATACCAGATCCATTTGATAAATTTGAAAGTTTTGGACATCATAATAATGCAAAACTTAGAAGTTTTTTAGATGAATTTAATTTCGACTATGAGTTTGTTAGCTCAACAGAAAAATATCAAAATGGAGATTTTAATGAAACAATATTAAGTATATTTGAAAACTATTCAAAAATATTAGATATTATTTTACCCACCTTAAGAGCAGAGAGAAAAGAAACTTATAGTCCATTTCTCCCAATAAGTGAAAATTCTGGTGAGGTACTTCAGGTAAAAATTGAAGAATATAAAATGGATTCAAAAACAATTATTTACAAAGATCCATCTTTAAACAAGTTAGTTGAAACAGAAGTAATTAATGGAAAATGTAAGTTACAATGGAAAGTTGATTGGGCAATGAGATGGATGTCGTTTGATGTTGACTACGAAATGTGTGGTAAAGATCTTACAGAAAGTGTTGATTTAGGATCCAAGATTTGTAGAGCATTAAATAAAAAACCGCCAACTAATCTAATTTATGAAATGTTTTTGGATGAAAAAGGTGAAAAAATTTCTAAATCAGTTGGAAATGGTATTAGTGTGGATGAGTGGCTGCGTTATGCATCTCCTGAAAGTCTCTCACTCTATATGTTCCAAAAACCAAAATCAGCAAAGAAACTTCACTTTGATGTTATTCCTAAAACTGTTGATGATTATCTTTCTCATTATAATTCATACTCAAGTTTAGATAAAAATAAACAGTATGATAATCCTATTTGGCATATTCATTCAGGAAAACCAAAAGAATTTAAATCAGAAATAAATTTTAATACCCTAACTAACCTAGTTAATGTTTCTAATTCTAAAGATAAAAAAGTTATATGGTCTTTTATAAACAAATATGATGATAAAATTAATGCTGAAAATAATCCTGAATTTGACCGTCTCATAGACTTTGCACTAAATTTCTATGAAGATTTTATTCTACCTAAAAAGAAATTTTTAGAGATTGATAGTAGTAATAAAGAAGTATTTATTGATATTATTTATGTTTTAGAAAATGATGTTACTGAAAACAGTTCATCTGAAGATATTCAAACATTATTATACGAAGTAGGAAAAAAGCACAAATTTGAAAACTTAAAAGATTTTTTTAAACTAGTATATCAAGTGATGCTTGGTCAGGATCAAGGTCCTAGACTAGGATCATTTTTTAAATTATTTGGTTTAAGAGAAACTATTGATTATCTAAAAAAATTAATAGATAATTAATTAATTGTACAATAGTTCATTAAAAATATTAAGATTATTACCTCCTGAGTTATCTCATACTATTACAATTAATTTTTTAAAATATTTTAAAGTAAGACAAAAAAATATTGAGGATCCTATTCTTGCACAACATTTAATGGGTTTAGATTTTCCAAATCCTATAGGACTCGCTGCCGGTTTTGATAAAAATGCTGAAGTGATTCATTCCATGTTCTCATTTGGTTTTGGATTTATTGAAGTTGGCACAATTACCCCACAACCTCAAAGTGGTAATACTAAACCTAGAGTATTTAGATTAATTGAAGATAAAGCCATTATCAATAGTTTAGGATTTAATAATAAGGGTATAAAAAAAGTAAAAAAAAATTTAATTAAATACCAAAAATCATACTTAAATAATAAAATTGTAGGAGTTAATATTGGAAAAAATAAAAATTCTATTGAAGCTATTGACGATTATCTAAAAGGTTTACTAGAGTTAGGCGATTTGGCAAGCTATATTACTATAAATATATCTTCACCAAATACTGAAGGGTTGAGAGATTTACAATTGAGAGGAAAGATAGAAAATTTAATTAAAAAAATTATAGACAAAAGAGATGAAATAAAAAATATTAATACCAAGCCAATATTAATAAAAATTTCACCTGATTTAAACGAAGATCAACTTAGAGATATAGCTTTAATTTCCTTAGCTAATAACATAGATGGATTAATACTTACAAATAGTACTGTAAAAAGAGATAGTAATTTAATCTCTTTGAATAAAGGAGAGAAAGGTGGATTAAGTGGTAAGCCTTTATATGATCATTCAAATATAATTTTAAAAAAAATGTATGAATTAACAAATGGCCAAATACCATTAATAGGAGTAGGCGGTATATCAAGCGGAAGGGATTGTTATGAAAAAATTAAATCTGGGGCTTCTCTAGTACAGTTATATACCGCTTTGGTTTATTCTGGTCCCAATTTAATCAATAGCATGAAAGGTGACTTGATCGATCTAATCAAAACTGATGGATATAAAAATATATCTGAAGTTATTGGTAAATCAGTATAATAGTGAAAAAAATAGAATCAATTCACGAAATTATTAATGATTATGATAATTTTATAATCGATCAATGGGGTGTAATGCATGATGGAAAATTTGGATATGAGCATGCTTTTAATTCTATCAATATTCTCAATAGTATTAATAAAAATTTGTTTATAATCTCAAATTCATCAAAAAGATCAAAATCATCCATAGATAGATTGCCAGAGCTTGGTTTTAAAAAAAATTCTTTTATAAATACAGTTACAAGTGGAGAAATGATTTGGCAATTACTTAAAAAAGAATTTTTAGATGATAAAAATAAAAAAAATTGTTTTCATATTTATGATGAAGAAAAAGAGGATGGTTTAGATTTTAGAGATGGTTTAAATTTTAATTTTGTAGAAAAAGTAGAAGAAGCAGATTTAATTTTAGCTTGTACTCCTTTTGTAAAGTTACAACCAATAGACTACATTCCATTACTAGAAGTAGCTTACAACAAAGAAATAACTATGTTTTGTGCAAACCCTGACTTTGAAACAGTTGAAAGTAATAGTAACAATAATATTTTCTGTATGGGTGCAATTGGCGAAATATACAAAAAAATGGGTGGAAATGTTATTATAAAAGGTAAGCCTGATGTAAGCATATACACTGCAACCACTAATCAAATTAATTTAGAAAAAAAAAGAACAGTAGCTATTGGAGACTCATTGTTTCATGACATTCAAGGTGCTAATAATTTTGAAATAGATAGTGTTTTAGTAAAATCTGGTATTCATAAAGATTTAAATCAAATAAATAATTTAATTAAAAATCATCAAATAACCCCAACTTATATTATAGATAAATTTAGTATTTAGAATACTTGACAAAGTAATATTTATATTTACATGCAAACTCAATATGTCAATGAGATGTGAATTAACTGGAAAATCTTTCCAAACTGGTAACAACGTCAGTCATGCCAAAAATAGAACAAAAAGACGTTTTAAACCAAACCTTCAGAACATTACTTTTGTTAGTGAAGTATTGGGACAAAAATTTCAACTTAAGGTTGCAGTTAGTACTATACGTACAGTAGAAAAAAAAGGTGGATTAGATGAATTCCTTATCAATACACCAAACTCTAAATTGCCCTTAAAGGCTAAAAAATTAAAAAAAACTATTCTATCAAAATCTAATTAAATTTTTGTAATGGGTTTTTTCTTTGAATTAACAACAATACTTAATTCACTTAGCACTGAACTTATGTGGTTCATAATGCTCTTTTTTTGTTTCTTTTCTATTCTTATTTTTTTAAGGATATTTGGATATATAGGAATTTTTATCTATTCTGCACTAGCTGTAATAGCAGGAAATATTCAAGTTTTAAAAACAGTAGATTTTTTTTATTCACCCGAACCGGTAGCTTTAGGAACCATACTTTTTGCTTCCACATTTTTATGTACTGATATTTTATCTGAATATTATGGCAAGGAAAAAGCTAGAATGAATATTTTAATTGGTTTCAGCGCATTCTTATTTATGACTTTATTAATGGTAATTACTATTGGTTTTCAACCATCAGATGCTGATTGGGTACAAGAGAGTTTATCAAATGTATTTACTCCAATGACAAGATTTTTCATAGCTAGTATGATAGCTTATTTAATAAGTCAATATTTTGATGTTTGGTTCTTTAACTATTTGAAACAAGCTTTATCAGGCAAGTCTCTCTGGTTAAGAAATAATTTATCTACTATTACCTCCTCTTTGGTTGATAACACTGTCTTTAGTATATTTGCTTGGATCTTATTAAATCCTGAACCAGTAAGTGTGTATAATGTCATAATGATTTATATTTTAGGCACTTATCTTCTTAGAATATTTATAGCTCTACTTGACACTCCTTTTATTTATATAGCTAAGTTTTTTGTCCCAAAAACTAATGACTAACTTTTCTTGGGAAGTTAAAAAAACAAATAAAAATAATAAAGCAAGAACAGGAAAAATTTCTACACCACATGGTGATATTGAAACTCCAGCATTTATTTTTTGTGCAACAAAAGCTGCACTAAAATCTTTTACTACACTTGAAGCAAAAAAAAATAATACACAAATTATACTATCCAATACATACCATTTAATGCTTCAGCCAGGTAGTGAACTAATAGCTCAACATGGAGGTCTTCATAAATTTACAGGTTGGGATGGGCCTATGTTAACAGATAGTGGTGGATTTCAAATTTTTTCTCTTGGACATGGATCAGTTGCTGATGAAATAAAAGGGCGAAAAACAAATTCAAAAAATAAAAAAACTTTAATAAATTTGTATGAAGAGGGCGCATTATTCAAGTCCTACATAGATGGTTCTACTCATATTTTATCTCCTGAAAAATCAATAGAGGTTCAAAGAAATCTTGGAGCAGATTTCATCTTAGTTTTTGATGAATGTACTCCTTATAATGTAGATAAAATATACACATCTGATTCTATGTTAAGAAGTCACAGATGGTCTTTAAGATCCATCAATGCATTTAACTCTAAACTTAATTATAATCCTAAAAATGGCTCAGCTGGTAGACAAGAAATATATGGTATTATTCAAGGAGGAATTTACAGAGATTTAAGAGAAGAAAGCATTGAATTTAATACAAAAAAAATCAACACTTTTGGAATTGCTATTGGTGGAAGTTTAGGCTCAAATAAAGATGAAATGAAAGATATAGTTCATTTTACTTCTTCTAAGTTAGATAATACTCGTCCAGTACATTTGCTAGGTATAGGCGATCCAAGGGATATATGGGATTTTGTTGCAGATGGAATCGATACATTTGATTGTGTAAGCCCAACTAGAATTGCTAGACATGGATCAGCTTTAGTTAAAGGTAAACAGGGAAAAATAAACTTAAAAAATGTTAAATATAAAAATAATTTAAACCCAATAGATAATGAATGTAATTGCTATACTTGTAAGAACTTTACACTGGCATATTTATATCATCTTTTTTCTGCACAAGAATTACTAGGATTACAATTGCTTACTAATCATAATATATATTTTATGAATAATCTTATGAAAGAAGTTAGAAGCGCAATTGATAAAAATGATTTTGATAATGCAAAAAAGAAATGGTTAAATTCTTAATTATCTAAATGAAAAGTAGCAGATAATTGATTTAGTAATACTTCGCCTAACTGATCGACATCCATTATTGTTACAGCCTTACTATAGTATCTTGAAACATCATGCCCAATTCCTATGGCAATTAATTCAATTTCATCTTTTTTTTCAATTTCACCAATTATATCTCTTAAATTTTTTTCTAAATAATTACCTGGATTTACAGAAAGTGTTGAGTCATCAACAGGAGCACCATCACTTATAACAATAAGAATTTTTCTTTTTTCCTTTCGAAAAGATAATCTATTATAAGCCCATGACAAAGCTTCTCCATCGACATTTTCTTTCAAAACCCCCTCTTTCAATAATAAACCCAAATTTTTCTTTGATCTTCTCCATGGTGAGTCTGCAGATTTATAGATAATATGTCTTAGATCATTTAACCTACCTGGATTAGAAGGCTTTCCATTTTTGATCCATTTTTCTCTAGAGTTACCTCCCTTCCAAGCTTTGGTTGTAAACCCTAATATTTCAGATTTAATTAAGCATCTTTCCAATGTTTTTGCTAAAATATCTGAACAAATGGCTGCAACCGTAATTGGTCTACCTCTCATTGAACCAGAATTATCAATTAGAAGACTCACAATAGTATCTTTAAATTCAACTTCTTTTTCTATTTTGTAGCTTAATTTATTATTTGGATTAGCAATAATTTTTGCTAATCTTGATGTATCAAGAAAACCCTCTTCCATATTAAAATCCCAATGACGATTTTGCTGAGCTAAAAGTTTTCTTTGCAGTCTATTTGCAATTTTAACTATTAGTGGTTGAAAAGAAAATACTTGTTGATCAAGATTTCTTCTAAGTTTCTCTAATTCTTTAATATCACAAAGTTCTTCAGCATTAATAATTTCATCAAAATTATAATCATAAACTTTATAATTCTCTAAATTCTCTATAATTTTTCTATCTGGTAAATAATCTAGTTCAGTATCTCCACTTTCTTCTCCCATATCATCATTTTCTTCTAATGAAACTGATTGCTCAACAGCTGTTTCATTTGTTTGCATTTCAATATTTGAATCAGTTTGTTCATCATTTTTTTTTTCATCATTATTTTCATTTTCATTATCTTGATCTTCGTCGTTTTGATTAATATTTTCGTTCTGAGTATTGTTTACACTGTTATTAAGTAATCCAAGCTCATCTAGTTTTTCAACTATTGTAGATGTATATTTTTCCTGATCATGTAGACATTTCTTTAGATCTATAAAAAAGTTTGAATAATCTTTTTTTAATTTTTCTTTTACAATATTTTTAAAACTACTATTAATTTCGCCTAAATCTACGCCAACAATTTCTTCAAATGCAACGTATTTAAATGCTTTAATTAATAAATTTTGATCTTTTTTAGTATTTCCAATTTTAAGATCTCTAACATACTTATTCTTTAGATTTTTTTGTATTCCCTTGAATTCACTACTACCTATAGCTTCTACTCGTGCTTGTTCTAAAACATTAATTATTTCGTTTGATAACTCATCTTGATTTAAAAAGTTTTGGTGTATGTCTTTTGAATGTAATCTGAACTCTAATGCAAAAGAGTCCGCTTCAGCTCTTAAATATTCTAGATTATTTTTGAAATTTTCAATTTTTGGTTCAGTTAGATTTATAGTGTTACCAATAATTGAAGGATTTTCTTTAACAAAATTAATCTCTATATCTTCTTTTTTACCTATTGATTTTATTGTAGCACTTAATGACTTTTTAAAATCTTCAATAATTTCGCTATTCTTTGACATTAGCTACCTTAGCATCAGTAATATCAATTCCAAATGACCTTTGAAAATATTCCTGTAAGATAGATCTCTCCATTTCATCGCATCTATTTAAAAAAGATAGTTTAAAAGAATATTCTATATCATTGAATAGAAGATAATTTTCTCCCCAAGTCAATACAGTTCTTGGACTCATAACAGTTGAAATATCACCATTAATGAATCCTGATCTAGAAAGATCTGCAGTAGCTACCATGCATTTAACGATGTCTTTGCCTTCTTTATTATTAAGTTTTTTTACTTTACTTAAGATAATATTTATTTCTTGCTCGTTACTAAGGTAATTTAAGGTTGATACAATATTCCATCTATCCATTTGACCTTGGTTTATTTGTTGAGTGCCATGATACAAACCAGATGTATCACCAAGACCAACAGTGTTTGCTGTAGCAAATAACCTAAAAAATTTGTGAGGTTTAATTACTCTTGATTGATCCAGTAAAGTTAATTTTCCTTCTGACTCCAAAATACGTTGAATTACAAACATTACGTCAGGTCTGCCTGCATCATACTCATCAAACACTAAAGCTACAGGATTTTTGTATGACCAAGGAAGTATGCCATCCTGAAACTCTGTCACTTGTTTATTATCTTTGAGTACTATAGCATCTTTGCCAATCAAATCTATCCTACTGATGTGACTATCTAAATTAATTCTAATACATGGCCAATTAAGTCTGGCTGCTATTTGTTCGATATGAGTAGATTTACCAGTGCCATGGTATCCTTGAATCAAAACTCTTCTATTAGAAGAAAACCCTGCCAGTATTGATAGAGTTGTAGCAGGATCAAAAATATATGTTTGATCTATTTCTGGTACGTGTTCAGTTTTTTCTTTAAACTTATAAACGTCAAACTCACAGGAAACACCAAATATTTCTTTGGGATCAATTTTGATACTAGGAGATATTTCTATATTTTTTTTATCAGTCATTTTTAAATTTTTTTAAAAGTATTTTGTATGAGTTATTTATTTCCTTAAACTTTTCTTCTGCTTTTTTATCGTTACCATTTACATCAGGGTGAAATATTTTCACTAGTTTTTTGTAAGTTTTTTTAATTTTATCCAATGTCAATGGTAGATCTAGATTGAATAATGATAGAGCTTCACTTTCTTCTTTTGTAAGATTTTCATCAACCAGCTTATTTCTGAAGTAATTATTCTCTCGTTCATTTGGATTTAAATCGTTCATTTTTTCGTTAAAAAAATTGTTAATTTGATCCATTACTTTGTGATAATTTCCCTTTAATGGCCAAGATGGCCTGTTCCAAATAATATCTTCTCTCATCGAATTCTCAATTTCATTAACTGATAATCCTTTATAAAAATCCCATGACTTATTGTATTCCTTAATATGTTCCATACAAAAATAATAATATTGATTTAACAAAACTCTAGATTTTGGTGCTTTAAACTTACCTTCACTATTACAATCTTTGTTATCACATTTTCTAAAAAATGTTTTTTCCCAAGAAAGACTATTTTTATTAATATCTATTTTATGTTTACCCACACGTAATATATAGTTTAAAAATAATGAATCGTAAGCAAAGAATTGATAAAATATTATCAAATAAATTTGACAATTTTTTATTAGAAATTGTTGACAATTCAAATTTGCATAAAGGGCATAATAATTTTACTGGTAGTGGCGAAACTCATATCAAGATAATCTTGACGAAAAAAGACAATTCCCCATTTAATAGATTAAATATTCACAGGATTATTAATAGTTTGCTTGAAGAAGAATTTAACAGTGGTTTGCATTCTTTAGAAATTAAAATTAGTTAATTTTTGAAATTTCAACCTTAGATATTTGTTTTTTTGAATGTGATAAAACTTTGTAGTTAAAAAAGTTATCCTTAAAAGTCTCCCCGTATGAGGGTATTTTTTTAGACATATCTAAAATATATCCAGCTATTGTTGATGATTCAATTTCTGGAGGATCTAAATCAAAACTTTTATATAGATCTCTAATATTTTTCTCTCCATTAATTATAACTTTACCATAATTATTAAGTTTAAAATCATTTTCTGGAACATCAATTTCATCAACTATTTCACCAACTATTTCTTCAATTATGTCCTCTAGTGTTATTAGTCCAAGTAATTCACCAAATTCATCAACAACAAATGCTAAGTGCTCTTTCCTTTTTTTAAATTCTACCAATTGTTCTAATAGATTTGTAGTTTCAGGAATAAACCACGGATTAGAAATTTTATCAAAAATAATTTCTTTTGATTCGTTATGATTCTTCAAATCTATATTTAAAGTTCTAACATTTAATAAACCAATTATATTTTCACGATTATCTTTCCAAAATGGAATTCGAGTATATCTAGAAATATTAATTTTTTTAATAATCTCACTTGTCTTCAATGATGAATCTATTGAATAAATATTTTTTCTATGGGTAAAAATTTCTTCAACAGTTATATCATTTAATTGTAATATGCTTTGCAACATATCTTTTTCTTGTTCATAATCTGGATTAGAAGTTTTATAAAGATCTATAACACCTTTTAATTCTTCTTCTGATTGAAGATCTTTATTTTTTATATCATTATCATTATTTCTAAAAATCAGTCTAACTATTAAATTAATCACAAATACAAAAATAAATAAAATTTTATTGAGATAATAAATAATCGGAGATATTAATAATGCAGTTCTATTTGGTCTATTTATTGCATAAGTTTTTGGTAAGACTTCAGCAAATATTACAATCACTACTGTCATAATCAGGGTTGCATAGAAAATTCCTTCTACTCCAAAAAGATCATAAAAAAATGCTGTTGCTAATGAAGATGCTAAAATATTAACTAAGTTATTTGATAGTAGCAAAGTTGATATTACATTGTCCTTTTTATCTAGAAGTTCAAGAACGTAGCTAGCCCTTTTACTACCTTTCTTTTTTTTATAAAGAATTCTTGCTTTAGAAGTTGCGGTTATTGCAGTTTCAGATCCTGATAAAAAACCCGAAAGAATTACCAGAACAATTAATAAGAGAAGGAGAAATATACTAGTCATTTATAGATGTTGTAAAATTTTATAAATTTTGTCCTTATTTAATTTTTTATAAAATATAGAACTTCCTATTTTATCAATTAAAGAAAAATTAATTATATTTTGAAAGTTTTTTTTATCTTTAGTTAGTTTTTTGATTAATTTTTTATCAGTTAATACAGTATCGTATATTTTTAATCCACTTTTTTTAAAATGTGTGACTATTCTTTTTAAATCATTGAAAGATAGCATTCCAAGATAATTAGATATTCTAGCTTCAGTTATCATTCCAATAGAAATTGCTTCTCCATGTTTAAACTTTTTATAACCATAGTGACTTTCTATAGCGTGACCAATTGTATGACCAAAATTTAACATTGCTCTAGAATTATTATCTAACAACAACTCCTTTTCATCTTTTATTACGTAATGAAGTTTTATCATTAGTGATTTATAAATCGCTTTTTCTAAAATATATTTATTTAAATTTAGTAATTTAATTGCATTTTCTTCTAACCAACAAAAAAAAGAATAATCTCTAATTAAAGCATGTTTTACAATTTCTGCATATCCAGCTCTTATTTCTCTTTTTGATAAACTATTTAAAACAGAAATATCAATTAATACTTGTTTAGGTTGATAGAAAGTTCCTAGCAAATTTTTTCCATAGATTGTATTTATCCCATTCTTACCTCCAATTGAGCTATCCACCTGTGATAAAAGCGTTGTCGGTACAAGAAAAAAATCTATACCTCTAAGTACAGTACTTGCAACGAAACCCACTAAATCACCTAATGTACCTCCTCCTATAGCAATAATTACAGATCTTCTATTTATGTTATTTTTAATTAATTTTTCAGAAAGATTTTTGTATCCATCATAAGATTTTATTTTTTCTCCACATTTAATAGAAATAATTTCTATTTTTTTTTGCTTACTTAAATTTAAATCAATTTTAATTTTTGTGTCTAAAATACAAAATACCTTTTCATTTTTTTTTGCAATATTATAAATAAATTTGGTAATATAATTTTTTTGAAACAATATTTCAGTTTTTAGTTTTTTATTTTTAATAGATAAATTATTTTGCATATGAGTAAATTTTTGATTTAATTTTCTCTAATACTTGAATTTTATTGTCATCATTATTTACAATAAAATCAGCTTTTTCATAAAAAATTCGTCTTTTATCGTAGAGCTTTTTCAATATTTCTCTATTATTTAGATTTGTATTTAATAGCGGTCTTTTCTTTGAAGATTTTAACCTATTTTCTAAATTGTTTAACTTAACTTGTAAATAAATAGAATAGGAATTTTGCTTAATTGCTTTTCTAATCTTTTTATTTATTATACTTCCACCTCCTAGAGAAATTACGCAATTACTATTAATTAATAATTCAATACAGATTTTTTCCTCAATTTCCCTGAAATATAACTCTCCATCCTCTTTAAAAATTGTGCCTATGCTTTTCTTTGTCTTTAATTCAATCTCCTTATCAGAATCATAAAATTTTAAATTAAGATCTTTGCTCAAATCTTTTCCAACTATAGATTTTCCACAGCCCATAAGGCCCATAATACATATATTCTTCTTTTTAATATTAGTTAGATCAAACATATTATAATAATTCTTATTCTTGACAAATTTTTGTTGGAATTAGAAAAAACTTAAAAAAATGGTAAAAATCTATATTAGTCATTTTTAAATAGCATATATGAAAAACAGATACATTATATATTTTTTTATAATACTAACAATAATCGTTTTTATAGGACTTTATATGATTGAAATACCATCACCTTCCATAATGATAACTGATAGCTATTCCTTAAATATAAAATGAAATATTTTATTCTCATATTGTTTTTTATTTTTTCTAATCCTATTTTTGCAAATGATGAGAATAACGGAAATGTTGAGTTAATAAACTTATATGAAAGTAAAAGCCTTGATCAAATGGTTTTAGACAATCTCAATGAACAAGAAATTGAAGAAGTAGCTGAAAATTTTGATGAAACTGCAGAAATTGATTTGAATACAGTTGAAGTAAAACAAATTGAAATTATTAGAGATAATTTTGTTCATAAAAATGAATTGAAAGATCTTAAAAATTATTTTGAGCATTTACAAAAAATCAATTCAAAAACTTTAAAAAATGAATTGGTAAAAGTTCTAGAAAACATACAATTAGATTTTGAGGTTGAGAAAGATAAAGAAATATTTTTTTTAGTTAATGAATATTTACAATCAATTGGTCAAATAAATAAATCTTATGAACTAATTGAAAAATATCAATTTACTAAAGAAAAAAATTCTAGTTTTTATAATGAACTCAAATTTAATTATCTTTTATCAACTTTTCAATTAAATGAAGCATGTAATTTAAAAGAGGAATTAAATTTAAATATAAAATTAAATTTTTTCTTTTTAGAAAAACTAGATATATTTTGTTTAATTTTAAATGATAATAAATCTGAAGCTAGTTTATTAAACTCAATTTTGCTAGAATCAGAAGTAAATATAGACAATTATTTTCAACATTTGTTTTCACTTTTGTCTAATTCATCAGATGAAGTAATTTCTAATTATCAAATTAAAAATCAAATAATTAATAAAGAACTAATATTTTTATATAGCGCTATGACTAGAATTGCGGATCTTCCTTTTTCACATGATTTCTATGAACTTGATAAGAAAAATCTATCAATACCAATAATTTTGAACCAAGCTTCACCAATCGATTTAAGGATTAAAGCTGCAAATGAAAGTTTTTTAGAAAACAAGATTAATGTAGATAGTTTATCAGCTTTATATATGTCAGCTGATTTCAATTCTGATCAATTAAATAATCCAAAAGAAACATTAGTTGCATTTGCAGACAATAATGAATTGAGCATGGCTTTTTTATTTCAATTAGTTAATATCCAAATATTTCCTAATGATAGATTAAATGCTTTAATTCAATTCTGGGATTTTGCCAAAAAAAATAATTTAGAAAAAATTGCTTATAAACTATCAATTAATATGCTGAGTTCTATAGAAGCTAATTCTGAGAATATAATATATGGAACTCAAATAGCTTCAGCTCATATATTTAATAATAATTTTGATAGTGCGGCTGATTGGATAGAGTTATATGAAAATGCAAAGGAAATAGACTCAAAAAGTATTTATACTAGAATTTTATTAGATTTGTATTCTTCTAATGATTTAAACTCATTTATAAATTCTATAAACGAAACTTTAGATAATTTCTCTTATGCTCAAGATAATCAAAATAATGAATTGTTGTATGTAATTAATTCAGTAATGAACTTAGATATTAATTCAAATTCAACAATTAATTTGGATAAAATTTTTGATCATAGATCAATGCCATCAATATTTTTACTAAACGAGATAAATAAAAGTATTGTTAATAAAGATGATGAAAAATTCCTTTTTTATTCTTTAATTTCTTTAAATAATAAAAGTTGGGATAATATACACCCCGAGCATCTTAAAGTTATATTAAATGGATATCTTCAATATAAAGATGGAGTAATTTTTAGAAACATAATTTTAGAAGTATTTAATAATTATAAATTCATATTA
>CACBMH010000014.1 GCA_902539825.1 uncultured Alphaproteobacteria bacterium | reverse complement strand
TATGAGAAATAGTAACTGGGATTGGATTTTGAGAATTTTTAACTGCTTGTCGAAATACTATAGGCATGACGTTAGAAATTAACATTCCAAAAACTGTTATAGCTATAAAGATTATTAATATATTTTGAGAAAAAACACTTAATACTAATATTATTGAACCAATCATTGCAAAAACTGGACCTACAATTACTTCACCAAGTTTTGCGATTAGATTTGAAGCAAAAAAATTACTTATTATTTCACCTACATTAAAAAAAATTACAATTGAACCGACTAAAAAAATTGGCGCAGAAAGATCCGTAACGAGCCATAGAGGTGACCATTGAATTATTATTCCCATAAATGCGATAATAAACATATTAATTGATGCAAACATGATAATTTTATAATTTGGAATTGAAAATCTTGGGTTTTTGTTAACTACATCATATTTCACTTTCAATCCAAAAAAATACATTGTCAAAGTTGATATAAAAACAAACAAACCTACAATAAAAGTAGTATAGACAGGGTCAATTTCTAAACCTAGACATAAACTTGATATTCCTGCGCCAAGAAGAAAACCAAAATTAAAGGATGATTTAAATATTGGATTAAGGATTTTTTTTGTTTTCTCTTCTATTATCGCAACTTGTGTAAATATATTTGGTGCTTGTATACCAATAGAAATCCCCCACAACATAGATACAAAAATAAAAAAATTATAAGAAGAGAAGTAAAAAATAGAAAATGGGATAAATGCGTACAATAATCTCGCAATTATTAAACAATTTGTGCTTCCTATTTTTGGGAGTAAAAAACGGGTTGTAAGTTGATTTGTAATTACATTACAAATACCAAAAGTAATAAGTCCTATAGAAAATTCTGTTTTTGTCATATCAATCAAATCGAAAAGAATTGGTGTATTTACCATGAACATACTGAAGGTAAGTGTTGCAAAAAACCCTTGTGAAAAGGTTGCATAAAATGCGGTTTTTAATTCTTTTGTTTCTATATTTTCCATTTAAGAAATATTTATGATAATTTAGATTTACATCATTAAGAGTATAAATCAAAATTATTAAAAAAAATAAATTAAATGAATTTTCTTAAAAAAACTTACAACTGGACCTTAGAAAAAGCACAACATAAAAATGCAAAATGGTATTTAAGTTTAATATCATTTGCAGAAAGCTCATTTTTCCCAATTCCACCAGACATACTTTTGATACCAATGGCATTAGCTTCTAAAGCAAGAGCTTTATTTTATGCTTTTATGTGTACACTGTTTTCAGTTCTGGGTGGAATACTAGGATATACAATAGGATATTTTTTTTTCAATTCAGTAGGTATTTACATTGTCGAGTTTTATCATTTGGAAAATTCTTTTAGTGTTTTTGAAAGTTATTACAAAGAATTTGGTATATTAATTGTTCTAGGTGCTGGAATAACACCCTTTCCTTATAAATTTATTACTATTGCAAGTGGTGTATTTGGATTAAATATTTTTATGTTTATTGTTGTTTCAATTATTGGTCGAGGCTTAAGGTTTTATTTAATAGCGATACTTCTTTATTTTTTCGGTGAAAGAATTAAATTAATTATTGATAATTATTTTAATATTTTAACTATTGTGTTTTTTATTTTACTTGTTGGAAGTGTTTTTATAATTAGATTTTTATGATAATTCGTAATTGGACAACACTTTTATTTATTATTTCACTTATCTCAATATCATCAGCATTAGTTGCAGAATATTTTTTTAATCTTCAACCATGTGAATTGTGTTTAAAACAAAGACATCCATATTATTTAATTTTAATATGCTTGATTTTGATATTTTTATTTAAAAATCTAAATAAAATTTGGCTTTATTTAGTAATACAGCTTGCATCAGTTTATGGGCTTTTTTATTCTATATGGCACGTAGGAGTTGAAAATAAAATTCTTAAAGGACCAGCAGGTTGTTCAGCAATGCTAACCAGCAGTGAGAATGCTTCAGACCTTAAAGCACAGATATTATCAAAACAAGTGATCAGTTGCGATGAAGTAATTTGGAGTTTTTTTGGAATTTCTGCTGCTTCAATTAATACACTAGTTTTACTAGTTATTTTTATTTTAAACGCTATTTATTTATTTAAGCACTATGGTATTAAAAAAGAAAAAAGCGTCTAAAAAAAATTCTTCGTCAAGAAGTACCACTCATAGAGAGGTTTTAGAAGAAATAATCAGAGTTGATCATGCTGGCGAATATGGAGCTACTAAAATATATGATGGTCAAATAGCAATTTTTGGCAAAAGTTCAAAGCTTGGTAAAACAATTCAGCATATGGCTGATCAAGAGCAAGAACACATAGATAAATTCAATGAGTTAATATTAGAACATCGTGTTAGACCAACTGCTCTACTGCCATTATGGAATGTAGCTGGCTTTGCACTTGGAGCTTCTACTGCCTTAATGGGTGAAAAAGCTGCGATGGCTTGTACAGTTGCTGTAGAAAAAGTTATTGGTGAACATTATCAAGAACAGTTAGAGCTTTTAGGAGATGATCACAAAGATTTAAAACAAACAATTTCTAAATTCCGAGATGATGAACTAGAGCACCATGATATTGGAATAGAACACGATGCGGAAAAAGCCCCAGGTTATAAAATTATGTCAAAAGTAATTGAGCTTGGATGTAAAACTGCTATTGCAATCTCAAAAAAAATTTAATTTTCTAATTCTGTATCCCAGTACAAATAATCTCTCCAAGTTTCATGCAAAAAATTTGGTGGAAAATTCCTACCATTGTTTTGTAGTTGAATAGAAGATGGTCGAAGTGGTTTTTTAAAAAGTTTCATATCTGTATTGTGAATTAATTTTCTTCCCTTTTTTAAATTACAGGACGTACAAGCAGAAACTACGTTCTCCCATGTAGTTTTTCCATTTAAACATTTAGGCACTAAGTGATCAAATGTCAGCTCATTGGCAGGAAAACGATTAGTGCAATACTGGCAAGTAAAATTATCTCTTAAAAATACATTAAAACGAGTGAACGCAGGTCTTCTTTGAGGCGTTACATAATCTTTAAGTGCAATTACACTTGGTAACTTAAATGTAAGATTTGGGGAATGAACTTCATGCTCATAATTTTCAATCACTGAAACTCTTTCAAGAAAAACGGCTTTAATAGCATCTTGCCATGAGCATAAGGAAAGTGGGTAATAGGATAGTGGCCGAAAATCAGCATTAAGAACCAAAGCTGGATTTTCTGCGGTACTCATTTTAGTTTCTACTCACCCAAGTCATATTATTCAAATAGTAATATAATATTAAGATTCGATTACTTTAAATATTTTTTTTAATAAAATTTTGGAATAAAGTTATTGTTTCTTGCGACATAGTATGCTCATCATTTGGTAAAAGGTGAGATACAAATTTAAAATTATATTTTTTTAGAATTTCAACTGATTGATTGAAATTTGAAACAGGCAGAACATTATCTAGGCCACCATGTGAAATAAATATTGGTGTTTCTAAAAATGAATTTTTTGGAACAAATTCTCTTGAAATTATTCTTGAAGAAATAATTGCTATGCCAGCTAATTTTTGATTAAGAGATTGACCCAATTCAAAAGCCATTATACCTCCTTGAGAAAAACCCATAACAAAACAATCACTCATCTCTATGTTTAAATCATTTGTAAGAAGAGATATCGTATTAGAAATTTTTTTAACATTTTCATTTATTAAACTTCTAACATTTTCAAATTCTTTTGGACCGACATCAGAAATATAAACACCGTTTAAATATAAATCAAACCATTGATAACCCATTGGATTGCCAGGCATAATACTTGGTGCATTTAAAGCTACATAGTGCATTCCCCATTCATCTTGGTCTAAAGGTTCTGCTAAATGAATAAAATTAGCAGCATTGTCACCATAACCATGAAGCATTACCATTAATTTCTTAGGTTTATCGTGTTTTGATATTGATGGGCCTAACAATATATTGTCCATACTGACCTTATGTATGAATTCTTGCTTCATTCAAGAAAAGTTTTATATAGATAGATATATGGGTACAATGCAGATAGTGCTAGTTTTATTTATGGCTGCAACTCTAGCAGTCGTAGTCATTGGGGTCATAGCAATGGCTGTAAATGGCAAACTTAATAAAAATCATAGTAATAAGCTAATGCGTTTAAGAGTACTTTTTCAAGCTATAGCTATATTTGTTTTTGTCGTTATTGTCTGGCTTGCCAGAAATTAAAATTTAGAGTCTAGATAAATCATTAAATTTTTAGTATATACACGCTAATTATGGGAATCCATTTTAATCACAAATCAAGAGCGGGAGACCGCAAAATGCAAAAAGAGTTAAAGCTTAAAATGAAAGCTGAGGAACGTAAGAAGAAACGCGAAGAGCAAGAAAAACTTAAAATGGAAGAGGAAATGCGTAAACTCGAAGAACTTACAAGACCTGATAAAGAAGAAAATCAGTAATAGCAGAAATATTAATTGTTAAAAATTTTTAAAATTTACTAACTGGGTAAAGGATAATGTTCAGCAATGAACTTCTTAAGAATTTCTAATGTTTGATCTGCTTCTTCTAAGAGCATCATATGCCCACAATCTTCAATGATCTTTACTTCCGATCCTTTAATATAATCAGCAAGAATTTTTCCATCTTTTAAACGGCACATTCTGTCTTGTGCACCTAATATAGAAAGAGTAGGTAAATCCAATTTCTTAGCAACCTCAGGTCCATTTTTATAATTATCACATGCTCTAAAATCGACACCTAGAGTATCTTTAATTTCTTTATTTTGAACAATCATGGAACCAACATTTAGGTGATATAAACCTGGCACAGGATGACCTCCAAAATGTCCTGCTGGACCATGTGCAAAATCCATCATAAGATCAACAGCCTTAGGATTACTCTCTTCGGCTAGCTTTAATAATTCTGGATTCATGGGAATAGCAGACGCACCACCCATAAGAGTTAAGGTTTTAATTTTTTCTGGGTGTTGAGCAACACATTCCATTGTTACAAGACATCCTTGAGAATGTCCAACTAATGAAGCTTCTTTACATCCAACTGCACCAATAACATCACCAACCCAGTTTCCCATTTCTTCAATAGTCTTTAAACTTTCACCAGAAGATAATCCGTGACCTGGTAAATCAACTGCTAAAACACTGTATCCACGGAATGCAAAGTAACGTGTTTGTAAAACCCAAACCATGTGACTTAGTCCACTACCGTGAACAAAAATAATAAGAGGTTTATTTTTATCAAAAGGTCTGCCTCCAGTGGAGGCAAACGTATCAATTCCTCTAACTTTAAATTTCATTTATTTGTTTGCAACTAAACGAGGTTTTTTTGCTGCTCTAAATCCATCTTCAAAATCGTTTACAATATCTTCAAAGTCTTCTAGACCAACAGAAAGTCTAATCATATCATGAGATAATCCTGCAAATTTTAGAGTAGCTTCATCCATTTGCGAGTGTGTTGCAGATGCTGGGTGAATAACTAAAGTTCTAGCATCACCAACGTTCGCTAAATGAGATGCAAGTTTAACATTGTTAATAAATGCAGCTCCAGCCTCCTTACCACCTTTAATTCCAAAGGCGATCATTGAACCAGTACCCTTAGGTAGAATTTTTTCTGCTAGTTCTTTGTCTGGGTGTCCTGGTGCGCTAGCATGTGAAACCCAAGCAACACTCTCATGATTTGATAAATACTCAACCATTTTCAAAGCATTAGAACAATGTTTTTCCATTCGAAGAGAGAGGGTTTCTAAACCATGTAAAATATTCCATGCATTTTGTGGTGCTAAACACGGCCCCATATCTCTCATACCCTCAGCTCTTGCCATCATTGTAAAAGCTGTTGGGCCAAATTCTTCTGCAAATGATAATCCATGATAACCCTCGTAAGGTTCTGTCATAGAAGGAAATTTATCATTTTGCATCCAATCAAAAGTTCCACCTTCAACTAATATTCCTGCCATAGAAGAACCATTACCACTCATCCATTTAGTTAGTGAGTGCACAACAAGGTCGGCTCCGTGTTCAAAAGGTCTACACAAATAAGGAGTTTGATAAGTACTATCAATAATTAGTGGGATACCAGCTTCTTTTGCTATGTTTGAAACTTCAGGCATGTTCATCAATTCATTACCAGGATTACCAACAAGCTCACCAAAAATACCTTTAGTATTTGGTTGAATTGCTTTTTTAAAACCTTCTGTATCTCTTGGTTTTACAAAAGTTGTTTTAATACCAAACTTAGGAAGCGTTAATCTAAATAAATTTACAGTTCCACCGTAAAGCTGAGAAGAAACAACCATATGATCACCGGCGTTACAAAGGGTCATAATAGTTAAAAATATTGCACTCATCCCAGATGCAGTTGCAAGAGCAGCTGTTCCTCCTTCAAGTGCACAAACTCTTTCTTCTAGAACTTGTACTGTTGGATTGGACATACGACTATAAATATGACCACCTCTTTCTAAATTAAAAAGTGCTGCCGCATGATCAACATCATCAAACATATATGAAGTTGTTTGATAAATTGGTACTTGTCTTGAGCCAGCGTTTTTACTTGGTTGATAACCAGCATGTAGACTTAGTGTGTCAAATTTATAAGTTTTTGGATCCATTTATAACTCCTTTGCTTTTATTCTTAATTCAAACTTTTGTATCTTCCCGGTTGAAGTTTTTGGTAATTCACCAAAGATTACATGCTTTGGTCTTTTAAATCCAGCCATATTTTCTTTACAAAACTGAATTATATCGTCTTCTGTGGCATTTTTTCCAGGAGCTAGTTCTACGAAAGCACATGGTGTTTCACCCCACTTCTCATCTGGCTTGGCTACTACTGCAACCAAGGAAACAGCTGGGTGTTTTGCAACAACATTTTCCACTTCCACAGATGAAATATTTTCTCCCCCAGAAATTATGATATCTTTCGATCTATCTTTTATTTGAATATATCCATCAGGATAGACAACGGCTAAATCACCAGAGTGAAACCATCCTTTTTTCATGGATGTTTCAGTCGCCTCTTTATTTTTATAATATCCTTTCATTACTACATTACCTCGAATTAAAATCTCTCCCATAGTTTCTCCATCCATTGGAACTTTTTCATAGGTCTCTGGATCTGCAACACATACTTCTTCAGTATTTGGGTAACGAACACCTTGTCTTGCTTTAATATCAGCTTTTTCAGATTTTGATTGTGATTCCCATTCTTCATTCCAAGCACACTGAAGTATATGACCGTATGTTTCAGTTAATCCATATACATGCATAACTTCAAAACCTAAGTTATCCATCTTTTCAAGAATTGCACTCGTTGGTGGAGCGCCAGCAGTTAATACATATACTTTATGATTTATTTCTTTTTTATCTTTTTCATCAGCATTAGCAATTAAACTTAAAACTATAGGAGCACCTCCAAAATGAGTTACTTTGTATTTATCTATTAAATGATAAATATCTTTTGCAACAATGTATCTGCAGCAAATAATCTTTGCATGTATTAAAGCGGCTGTCCAAGGGTAGCCCCATCCGTTACAGTGGAACATTGGAACAGTATAAAGAAATGTTAACTTATTAGGCATGTTCCATGCCGTAACACTTCCTGTAGACATTAAATATGATCCACGGTGGTGATAGACAACACCTTTTGGTTTACCTGTTGTACCTGATGTATAGCTTAGTGAGATTGCTTGCCATTCATCTTCAGGTAAAGACCAATTATAATTGTCATCACCCGTTTGTAAAAATTCTTCATATGTCATTTCTCCAATTTGTTCACCCTCACCATCTTTAAAAACTGCCTGATCATCATGAATGTCAATAATAGGAATATTCTTCCCATATATTTTTAAAGCTTTTTTCATTGTAGGTGAAAATTGAGTATCAGTTATTAGAAGTTTTGCATCGCTATGATCTAGAATATACGCAATTGTTTCTGCATCAAGTCTGGTATTGATCGTATTAATAACACCACCAGTCATTGGAATAGAATAATGTGCTTCGAATAATTCTGGAGTATTTGCTGCTATAATTGAAACGGTACTTCCTTTTGTAATTCCTTTTTTTGCTAAAGCACTAGCAAACTTGGTACATCGATTATAGGTTTCAAGCCAAGTGTAACTTCTATTTCCATAAACTAAAGAGTCATAGTTTGGATAAATATCTTTTACTCGAGAAATAAAACTTAACGGTGATAATGGAACAAAATTGGCTGAATTTTTATCTAAGTTTGTATCAAAATTACTCATCGGTCTCCTATAAGGATCAAATAGTACAAGAAATTAATTTAATTTACTAATGGTTTTCCAGTTTCAAGTGTATGTTTTATTCGCTCTTGAGTTTTAGGCATCTGGATAAGTCGCATGAAAGCTTCTAATTCAAGATTATAAAGATCATCTTCACTTAATTCATTATCAATATTTGTATTGCCACCACTAAGTACAAAAGCAATTTGCTTACCTACTTCTAATCCGTGGTCTAAGATTTTATTTTCATTATATAGTGCTTCAAGTTTTTCAAACATTTTATCTCTGACAGCACTACCGCCTAAATTGAATTTAGGTTGAGATGGTTTTTCATAACCTCCCTCAATATTATTTAATAAATCGATAGCTGTTGATAATTGTCTGTCTCTATTTATTACCACCTTATCCTTTTCTAAAAAGAATTGATTTGGCAGCGCTTCATTTGGTGAGGTAGCAGTAATAGCATAACCAATAAGATCAAAAACTTTCATAGACGCATGTTCAGAATTTTCTTTACCTTCTGGAGTTTGTAACCAACGCCACAGCATTTCCTTACAACCCCCACCAGCAGGAATGAGTCCAACTAAAGATTCAACTAGTCCAAGAACAACATTTGTATGAGCAACGTTATAATCACAATGCAATACCACTTCAAAACCACCGCCAATAGCAAGTCCTGATGGCGCAGCAATAAAAGGCTTATCTGCATATTTTATTGTTTTACACGTTTGTTGGAAATCAATTATAAATTTTTCAATTTTAGACCACTCATTATTTTTAGCAAATTCCATGACATAATTTAAATTTACACCAGCAGAAAATTGCATTGCATCATTAATCACAATTGTGCTTTTATTATTTTGAGCAGCTTCTTTTAAAGCTAACATAGAGTCAGTATCTAAAGCGTTTGCCTTAGTAGTAAATTCAACAACCTGATATGATGAAGCATTTTTAATATTAGCAGAAGGGTTCTCAAAAGTTTTTTGTAAATTTAACGATCTTAAATTATCAACACTTGAATCTAAATATCCAGGTCTTTTTTTAAATTCAAAAACTCCCTTTAGATCTTTAAAGAAGTTAATATCAGTATTTTGATCAATAAAATTTTTTGTATCAATATTTGAAAGCATTTCAAAAGGGCCAACAGTCCAATTAAAACCTAATCTTAGTGCATCATCTATGTCTATATATTTTGATGATACATCAGGGATTAAATATGCAGCATACCTAATTACTTTTGTCAGAATTGATTTTGCATATTCACCGTATTTGTCTTTTCTTTGAATGAGTTTATTTATGTCAATTTTATCTCCCATGCCTAAATTAATTTTCTGACTTGGGTGATACTCGCCAGTTACTAAATTAATTGCCTCAAGAATTTTTTTACCATCAGATTTATTCATTCTATAAAAACCACCCTTACCTTTTCTTCCTGTATACCCAGTTTCAATAAGTTTTGTGACCAATGGAATTTCTTGTGCAACCTCGTGGAAAGGATCCTCTTTTGGGAGTTCTTTGATAAAACTTTTTAAAACATCAGCCATCAAATCGATACCAATTAAATCGTATAGCCCAAAAATTCCAGTCTTCGGGATACCCATTGGTCTTCCAAATACTGCATCAGCTTCTTCAATTGATATCTTCATTTTAAAAGCTTCAGTCATAGCAACTTGCATTGCATAAACTCCAATTCTGTTTCCAATAAATCCTGGAGTGTCGTTACAAATAATGACACCTTTACCAAGTTTTTCATCACAAAATTGTTTTAATAAATTTATTTTTTCAATGTCATTAACTTCTTCAGTTACTATCTCGAGCAATGCCATATATCGAACTGGGTTAAAAAAATGGGTAATGCAAAAATTTTTTTTCATTTCATCTGACATATTTGCAGATAAGATTTTCAATGGAATTGTAGATGTATTAGATGAAATTATAGAATTGTTCTTTCTTGTAGTTTGAATTTTATCATAAATGTTATGTTTAATATCTATTCTCTCAACAACAGCCTCCACAACCCAATCAGCTTCTGTAACTTCATTAAAGTCATCCTCAATATTTCCAACCTTAATTAATTCTGCTTTGTTTTTTTCTACTAAAAGTGGAGGTCGTGATTTTATAATTCTTTCTTTAGCGTTTTCTGTAATTTGGTTTCTAGATCCTTCTTTTGAAGGTAAGTCTAGAAGTGTAACATCAATATTAGCATTTGCTATTTGGGCTGCGATTCCACTGCCCATAGTGCCAGATCCTATTACTACTACTTTTTTAATATTCATGTGAGTTCTATAAAGCTGAGCTTATATAAGAAAAATTTGCCGTATGAAAATAATTTAAGCATAAGGGTGGAAATTAATATAAATATCTCTTATAGGCGCGCAAAATGAAAAAAAATCCTTCAAGAAATGTCCATTTTTCAAAAGGACCTAGTGAGATTTTAGATGAAATTAATTCGTCTATAGATATCGATCAGCGTCTGTATAAAGAAGATATAACTGGGTCAATAGCGCATACTAGAATGCTCGGTAAACAAAAAATAATAAATAAAAAAGAACAAAGTGCAATAGTCTCTGGACTTAAAGCAATTGAAAGAGATATTGACAAAAACAAGGTCGTATTTTCAAAAAAACTTGAAGATATTCATATGAACATTGAAAGTTTATTATTTAAGAAAATTGGAAAAATTGCAGGAAAGCTTCATACTGCAAGATCTAGAAATGATCAGGTAGTAACTGATTTAAAATTATGGGTTAAAAAAGAATCTAAAATTTTAGATAGTGAACTAAAAAAATTTCAGAGAACTTTAATTAATATTGCAACAAAAAATACTGAAACAATTATGCCAGGTTACACTCATTTACAGATTGCTCAACCAATAACATTGGCTCATCATGTTTTAGCTTACGTTGAAATGATTGGTAGAGACAGAACAAGACTTGAAGATTGTTTATATCGTCTTAATGAAAACCCATTAGGTGCAGCTGCACTTGCAGGGACTTCTTTTCCTATTGATAGAAAATATACAACTAAAGAGTTGGGATTTAGAGAGCCAACAAAAAATGCTATGGACACTGTCTCAGATAGAGACTTTGTAATAGAATTTTTATTTGTTCTATCACTAATTGCTGTTCATTTATCAAAAATAGCAGAGGAAATAGTACTTTGGTCAAATCAACAATTTAATTTTATCAATTTACCAGATGATCTTTCAACTGGTAGTTCAATTATGCCTCAGAAAAAAAATCCAGATGGTGCAGAGCTTGTTAGAGGAAAAACAAGTATTATCATTAGTAATTTAAGTTCAATGCTTAATATTATTAGAGGGTTACCACTTTCTTATAGTAAAGACTTACAAGACGATAAACAAATAACATTTAATTCATACGACAATGTTTCTTTATGTATAAAAGTTATGAATGAAATTTTATCAAAATCTACATTCAATAAAACTAGAATGAAAGAGTTGATTGATAATTCAAATGCAACCGCTACCGATTTGGCTAATTGGTTGGTTCAAAATCTTAGATATTCATTTAGAGATGCTTATGTTGTTACAGGAAAGATTGTTTCTTATTGCTCAAAACAAGATAGAAACATAGATTCATTATCTCTTGGAGAATTAAAAAAATTTGACAAAAATATAACAGCTGACGCAAAAAAAGTGCTATCAGCTACTAACAGTGTTAAATCAAAATCAAGTTTTGGGGGTACGGCTCCTGAAATTACTAAAAAAATTATAAAACTTGTTATAAAAAAATACTTATGATGATCAGATTAATATTATTATCATTTTTGTTGTTTACTTTTAGCTGTGGTAAAGTTGGTCCTTTAAGTTTGCCAGAAGATCAAGTAGACAAATCCGTAATTACATATCCATGTGATGAAGCATGTTTAGAGAAATTAGAAGAAGAGAAAAAACGTCAACAATCCGTTATTATAAATACTGAATAAATGTTAACTTATAAAAATAACGACCCGTATATTGAGGGTACTTCTTTATATGACTTAGTTAAAGTTTGTCAGACACCTTTTTATGTGTATTCACAACAAAAAATTATAAATCAAGTAAATAAAACTAAAGAAATTTTAGGTAACAATATTTTTTATTCAATTAAATCTAATTCAAATCAAGCTATTTTGAAATTAATGAACTCTTTAGATATTGGAGCAGATGTAGTGTCAGTTGGTGAATTAAAAAGGGCCTTGGAAGCTGGTTTCGATCCAAAAAAAATAATTTTTGAAGGTGTTGGAAAATCTGAACAAGACTTACTCTATGCTATGCATAAAAACATACGTTTAATTAATACTGAATCTTTAGAAGAAATAAAACTACTCGATAATTTAGCAAATGAAAAAAATAAAAACGTTGATATTGGTGTTAGACTTAATCCAGATGTTGATGGTGAGACTTTAAGTAAAATTTCAACAGGAAAAAAAACTGATAAGTTTGGTATTGAATTTGAAAATTTAGATAAAATTATCAAATTAGTTAAAAGTTGTAAAAATTTAAATTTAATTGGTATTAGTTGTCATATTGGAAGTCAAATTAGTAAAATTGAGGCATATAAAAATACGTTTTCTCAAATGAAAATGGCTGCAAATAAGTTTATTGAATCAGGTATTAATATCAAGCATGTAGATTTGGGTGGAGGTTTTCATGTTAAATATGAAGAATCTGATCCTGACTTTAATATTGAGATGGTAAAAGAAGAACTTGATAATTGTTTTTCGCAAACAAACTATGAATTATCATTTGAGCCTGGTAGGTATTTAATTGCTGAGGCTGGATTTACAGTCACTTCTATTGTTACAATTAAAAATAATGGAGGTATAAATTATTTAATTGTTGATGCAGGAATGAATACATTGATACGTCCAGCCATGTATGGTGCACACCATGAAATTTTAGCGATTGATGTAAAATCAGAGGAAATTATGGATTATGCTATTGCTGGTCCAATTTGTGAAAGTTCAGATGTTTTTTTAAAAAATATTAAATTGGCTAAACAAAAAATTGGCAATCTACTGGTTATAAAAAATACAGGAGCCTATGGAAAAGTAATGTCTTCAAATTATAACTCTAGGCCACTGCCCTCTGAAATTTTAATAAACAATGATAATTATGCAATTATTTATTCTCCAGAAAAAATTGAGAAAATAATTGAAGCTGATATTATTCCTAGCTGGTTGTAACTAATTTAAAGTATTGTGTATAATTTTAGCTAAGTCTGAAATTATCAAATTTAAATTAAAGAAAAATTCCCTAATATAGAAATCAATAATAATAAAAGTATTTACACCGTAGGATCGATAAATCCATATTGCTAAAATTACAACTATAGCTAGAGAAATTACTATCGTTGAATTAATAACACTTGGTTTTTCTTGTCTTACAACTGTACTTGGTAAATTTCTGACTGGATCTTTTTCTAATTTTTCTTTTTGGTTATTATTTTTTATATTTTGATCTAATTCTTCTTTTTTTGTAGATGGGACTGATGATGTAATGTCAGTATCATCTAAATCTTGAAACCATTGATGATTACAATTTGCGCACTCAACCATTCTACCATTTGGTTTAAGATCTGCAGAATTTACTAAATACTTGAATTCACAATTAGAGCAAACAATGAACATAAATTATATATAGATCAGTCAGGCTAGTATATAAAACAAAATCATTAAGTATGTTAATTTTAAAAAGTATAATATTTTATATTTCCTTGGTTATATGGACTGTGTTGATGGGTATTGTATGTTTACCTTTTCTCTTATTACCAAGTTATTTACTTAAATATCCAACAAAACTTTGGATACGTATTATTTTTGTTTTTCTTAATCTTATATGTAATATTAAACATAAAATTGAGGGTTTAGAAAATATTCCAAATGAAAGTGTCTTAATTACGTCTAAACATCAGTCCGCATTTGAGACACTTGCACTCTATTACTATTTAAAAGATTGTTTCTTTATCCATAAAAGAGAGCTTTTCTTTATACCAATTTTTGGACAATATTTATTCAAGTCTAATATGGTTGCAATTAATAGAGATGGTGGAACAAAAGCTATGAGAGATATGTTACAAAAAGTTCAATCAAAATTATCTTTTGGATCTTCAATTATTATTTTCCCCGAGGGAACAAGAAAGCTGCCTGGGAGCAGACCTGATTATAAGACAGGTTTTATTGGAATTTATAATCATACGAAAAGAAAAATCCTTCCTGTAGCTTTAAATTCAGGTTTATGTTGGCCAAAACAATCATGGGTATTAGAAAAAGGATTAATTACTATAAAATTTTTACCGACGATTGATGAAGGTTTAGATAAAAAAGTTTTATTAAACGAAGTTCAAAATAGAATAGAAACTGCTTCAAATTTATTATTGGATAACTAATTCTTTTCTGTGGGATCAAAAGTTCCTGCTTGACCAATCTCTTCAATAATTTTTCTAATTTCTTTTGATTTTATAAATTTTTCTTCCAAATATTTTAAATCATTATTTCTTATTGCTTTTTGATAAGTAAGTAGATCTTCACTGAAACGACCAAGCATTTCTAAAACGGCTTCTTTATTTTTTTCATAAACATCACGCCACATTACTGGATCACTACCTGCCAATCTTGTGAAATCTCTAAAACCTGCAGCTGAATACTTAATTACTTCATCTTTCATTTGAGTTTCAAGCTCTGTTGCAGTTCCTACTACAGAATATGCAATGAGTTGTGGAATATGAGATGTCATAGCTAGTACTCTATCATGACGTTTAGGTTCCATGATTTCTATATTCATTCCAAATGACTCCCAAATATCTGAAATTGATCTTGTTATCTCACTCTGAGTTTCTATTGGGGTCAAAATACAATACCTATTTTCAAACAGCTTTGCGAAACCAAATTCTGGTCCGCTTTTCTCTAACCCAGCAATAGGGTGGGCAGGAACAAATAAAATTTTTTTATTATTAATTGATTCTTTAAAATCTTCTATAACACTTACTTTTGTTGAACCAACATCTGTTACTAGTGTTGTTTTATTAACATAGCTATTCAATTGCTTAAATATATCCCTATATGAGCTCAAAGGCGTACAAATAAAAATAATATCAAATTGTTGATTATATTTATTTAAATCACTCTCTATTGCATCCACAACATTTAAATTTTTTGAAATATTTATTACCTCACTATCTCTATCAATAGCAAAAATTTTTTTTGATAATTGTTTTTCCTTCAGTGCCCTTGCTATGGATGATCCAATTAATCCCATACCAATGACCAGAGCTGAATCATAAGTTAATTTAAACATTAAATTTCTTCAAACTTTCAACTGTCAAATTCATTTCTTCTTTTGTACCAATACTAATTCTTAAAAAATTAGGCAGATTATAAGTATTTAAACGCCTTATAATAATGCCATCATTCATAAGATGATTACTAATTTTCTCAGCTTCTTCTTCTGAAGTTTCAATTAAAGTAAAATTACCTTCAGTTTGTCTGGTCTTAATATTTAGAAGTTTGAGCTCTTTTTCAAACCAATCTTTAATTTCAGAATTTAATTTAACAGAGTTTTCAATATGTTCTTTATCCTCCAAAGCTTTAATTGCAAGAGACTGTGAAATAGTTGTCGTATTAAAAGGAGGTTTTATTTTATTAATTATATCAGCTATTTTTTGACTGGTATAACACCAGCCAACTCTTAAAGCTGCGAGTCCATATGTTTTTGAAAATGTTCTTGTTAAAATAATATTCTCATATTCATCCGTTAAACTAAATCCTTTATCATAATCGTCTTTTTGCACATATTCGACATATGCCCCGTCTATAACAACTATAATATTTTTAGAAATACTATTCATTAATTTAACAAGTTGGTCTCTAGACAAATAAGTTCCGGTTGGATTATTAGGTGATGCAATATAAATTACTTTAGTAGCGTCATTTGTTTGATCTATGAGATTTTCAATATTTAAATTGAAATTTACATCTTCCTTAATTTTTTTTGGAACTGCACCAACTACTTTACTGACAATTGAATACATCTCAAAGCCGTGGTTTGCGTGGAGAATTTCGTCGCCATCTTGACAAAATGCCAAAGCTGCAAATAATAAAACTTCATCTGAGCCAGAGCCAAGAATAATTCTATTACTATCAATAGAAAAATTTTTAGCTATTGCTTCTCTTAATGATGATCCATCAATTTCTGGGTATCTATGTAAATCATGATTAATATTTTTTGTTTCTAACAATTCAATTGCTTTCGGTGAAGCACCATAGGGATTTTCATTTGAAGAAAGTTTGATAACTCTTTTATTGTTATTTAACTTTGCCTTACCACCTTTATAAACATTAATGTTTTCTATAGATCTTTTTGATTGAATATTTTCTTTAGTTAACTTCTGAAGTTTTGCAGAAGATTGAAAAATTTCTCTCCAAAGTCTAACAATAGTATCTTTCGGATAAAATCCTGTAAATTTAGAGCTTAATCTGTCGAGAATTTTTTGTTCTCTATCTAGATCAACAACTGAATTATCTTTTTTGTGTTTTCCTATTTCTAAAACAATTTTAGATCGATTAGATAATAAAGATAAAATTTCATCATCAATGTTATTAATTTTGCTTCTTAAATTGTCTAATTCTTTATTTTTCATAATTTTGGACATTTCTTTACAAACTATCTTACGATAAATCAAAATAAAGTAGTATTTAATTTAAAAAATGACGATTTATTGACTTAGAAAGATATATAAATATAAGACCGAATATCACCGATTTGAGACAGCTTGCGGGTGGAGCAAAGATCAGCTAAAGCGTTTACACTCCTCCTTCATTCTTTCAAATAGTGTTAGACTAAAAAGATATGAAAATAAAATTTACTACTGACACAAAACTTGAAAGCGAAATAGCCTATTTCGAGAATATTAATTTAAAACTAGAATCAGGAGATATAATAGATAGTTTTAAACTAGCATTCAAAACATATGGCAAATTAAATGCTGATAAAACTAATGCTATTCTTGTTTGCCATGCTTTAACTGGAGATCAATATGTTGCTGGGAATAATCCCATTACTGGGAGAGAAGGTTGGTGGTCTAGAATGGTTGGGCCTAATAAACCAATTGATACAAACAGATTTTTTGTAATTTGCTCAAATGTACTCGGCGGTTGTGCTGGCTCAACAGGTCCTAAAGAGTTACAAAATGGTAGTGATGTTGCATATGGTGGTAATTTTCCTTCCATAACAATAAAAGATATGGTGAAGGCTCAATCTTTATTAATTGAAAGTTTAAATATAGAGAAGTTATTTTCTGTCATTGGTGGTTCGATGGGAGCAATGCAAGCGCTTCAATGGGCAATAGATTTTCCAGATAAAATTTTAAATATAATACATATTGCGGGCGCGTTAAAACATTCGGCTCAAAATATTGCATTTCATGAAGTTGGGCGACAGGCAATAATGAGTGATCCTATTTGGAAAAATGGAAAGTATTTTGAAAATAATGAAGTGCCAGAAAGAGGTCTATCAGTAGCAAGAATGATTGCACATATCACATATTTATCCGAAAATGCGATGCATAGAAAATTTGGAAGAAAACTTCAATCAAGAGATATTATTTCTTTTGGATTTGATGCTGATTTTCAAGTTGAGAGTTATCTGAGATATCAAGGTAAATCATTTGTTGAAAGATTTGATGCAAATTCATATCTTTATTTAACAAGGGCTATGGATTATTTTGATCATGATGAAACATTTAGAAAAAATATTGAGTTTAGTCATAATCCAAATAACCATTTAAAATATTTAATTGTCTCATTTACCTCGGATTGGTTATTCCCTACAATAGAAAGTAAAATGATTGTAAATCAATTAAATTCTCTATCAAGAGAAGTAAGCTTTCTAGAAATTGATACTGATAAAGGACATGATAGTTTTTTATTAGAGGAACCACAGTTAGATGATGTAATAAAAGGTTTCCTAACGAACAACTTTGCGAAAATAGATGAATAAAATTAATAGCTTAAGAAAAGATTGGTCTCTTATTGAAACACTTATCGCAGAAGATAGAAAAATCCTAGATATTGGATGTGGTGATGGCGGTCTTATGGAACAATTAGAAATTAATCGTAATGCGATAACTCATGGCATTGAATTAAATAGAGATCTAGCTGCAAATGCTATTGCAAGAGGCTTCAATGTTGTACATGGGAATGCCGAATTGGATTTGTCCCAATATTCAAATAATAGTTTTGATTATGTAATTTTAAGTCAAACTTTACAAGCAATGATGAAGCCTAAAGATATTCTGTCTGAATTATTAAGAATAGGATCAAAAGCAATAGTTTCTTTTCCTAACTTTGGACATTGGAAAATAAGATTACAGCTTTTAATATCTGGGAGAATGCCAGTAACAGAAAGTTTACCTTATACATGGTATGATACACCTAACATTCATTTTTTTACAATTAAGGATTTTTTGAATTTGTGTAATGAAATGAATATTGTGATTGAAAAAAGTATTGGATTAACATCAAAAGGTAAGCAATTTGATATAAGTGAATCAGTTACTGGAGTTAATTTTTTCACTCACGAAGCTATCTTTTTATTAAGTTATAAAAATTTTGAACCAATAAAAATTAAATCATCAAAAAAAGTTTTTGCAAAAAATTCTGTTATTGCAAATTAGTTATTAGATGAAAGTTGAAATTATAAATCAATTAAAAGATAACTATTCTTTTGTTTTATATAATGACACGCTTAAGAGCTGTATTATAGATCCTGCTGATAGTAATCCTATATTAAATTTTGCTATTGAAAACAATTTAACCATAGAAGATATATTTATTACACATCATCATAAAGATCACACATCAGGGGTAAAAGGAATACTTAAAGCTTTTCCAGAAGTTAATATACACTCTCCAAGTGCTCAGATTGAAAATACAAGATTCGTTTTACGTGATGGAGATGAAGTCAACTCCTGCTTAAATACATTTAGAATAATAAAAACACCTGGGCATACATTAGATCATATAATTTACTATGATGAAAACAATGGTATTTTATTTTGTGGTGATACACTGTTCAGACTTGGTTGTGGTCGTGTGTTTGAAGGAACATTAAATGAAATGTTTAACAGTTTACAAAAAATTAATGAATTTGATAAAAATACAATTATTTATTGTGGTCATGAATATACTTTAAACAATTTAAATTTTCTTGAAAAAATACTTAAAAAAGAGGATGTTTATTTGACGGTTAGAAATAAAATTAAAGATGATTTAAATAATAAAGGAAAATCCGTGCCTTTTTTATTAGAAGATGAACAACGCTATAACTTATTCCTGAATCAAAATTCAAAATTAGGTACTATAATTAAGAGAGAGCTAGGTTTTACAGACTATGAATTGTTTGCTTATTTGCGAAAAGCAAAGGATAGCTTTTAAGGTCTATATTTCCAATATTTACGCCATATTTTTAATTTGACTATTTACATAGTTCACTATAAACCCCGCCATCAAAAGATATGTTAGCAATTTTCAAAACTGGTGGAAAGCAATACTCAGCAAGAGCTGGTCAGATACTTAAAGTAGAAAAACTTGAGGGATCTAAAGGTGATAAAGTGTCTATTACTGATGTATTAGCGATCAGTGATAAAAGCACAAATAGCTTAGGCGAGCCATTACTAAAAGATGCTTCAATTGAAGCAAAAATTGTTGATCAAATCAGAGATAAAAAAATAATAGTTTTTAAAAAAAGAAAAAGACAAAATTACAGACTGACACAAGGTCATAGACAATATCTAACTGTATTAAGAATAGAATCAATTTCTTATGGTGGAAAAAAGTCCACTGCTGTACCTGAAACGAAAAAAGTTAAAAAAACTGAAACTAAAGTTAGTAAAGAAAAAATTGAGTCCAAAGAGGTAAAAGTTGCAAAAAAGAAGACAGTTACAAAAAAAGCAGTAAATAAAGCTTCACCTACTAAGAAAAAATCAGTAAAGAAAACTGTTAAAAAAACTGTTAAAACTAAAAAAGAAGATAAATAATGGCAACGAAAAAAGCAGGTGGTAGTTCTAGGAATGGAAGAGACTCGGCGGGTCGAAGACTTGGAGTTAAGAAATTTGGCGGTGAAAACGTAATAGCAGGAAACATCATTATTAGGCAACGAGGCACAAAGTTTCATCCAGGTGAAAATGTTGGCATAGGTAAAGATCACACAATATTTGCTACAATAAATGGAAAAGTAGCTTTTAAAAAAACAAGAGTAAGAACTTTTGTATCAGTTGTTCCCACAGAACAATAATCCCAATTAATTAAAAATTTATTATGAAATTTTTAGATCAAGCAAAAATATATATTGCATCAGGCAATGGTGGAGATGGCTGCGCTAGTTTTCGTAGGGAAAAATATATTGAGTTTGGTGGTCCTAATGGAGGCGATGGAGGAAAAGGTGGAAATATTATTTTTAAAGTGGATGATAATTTAAACACACTAATTGATTTTAGATACCAACAACATTTTAAAGCAAAAAAAGGTGAAAATGGAAGGGGAAAAAATCAAACAGGAGCAAATGGAAGCAACATGGTTATTAAAGTTCCACCTGGAACAGAAATTTACAATGAAGATAAAACGGTATTGCTAACTGATCTAACAAAAATTGATGAAGAATACATTTTATTAAAGGGTGGTAATGGAGGTTTAGGAAATAATCATTTTAAATCATCAGTTAACCAAGCTCCAAGAAAATTTACAAAAGGTGAATTAGGACAAGAAAGATGGATATGGTTATCACTAAAATTATTTGCAGATATAGGAGTAATAGGCTTACCTAATGCAGGTAAATCAACTCTGTTATCAACAATTTCTAATGCTAACCCAAAAATTGGGGATTATCCATTTACAACCTTACATCCTGTGCTTGGTACCGTGAAGCGCTTTGATAAAGAAATTGTATTAGCAGATATCCCAGGGTTGATTGAAGGTGCACATGAGGGAAAAGGTTTGGGAGATAAATTTTTAGCACATATTGAGAGATGTAAATATTTACTTCATTTAGTAGATATAAATAACGACAATTGGTACGAAAACTATATTACAGTAAGAAACGAAATTTCAAAATATAGTGAAAAAGTATCTTCAAAAAAAGAAATAATTGTTTTAACCAAACTTGATTTACTCAATGAAAATTTAGAGGAAAAAAAAATTAAGATCAATCAAAAATTAAATTCTGATATTCTTTTTATATCAAGTTTTAATAATGAAGGTATAGATGATCTAATTGATTATTTATTCAAATATAATGAAATCACAAATGATTAAAAAATATAAAAAAGTAGTTGTTAAAATTGGTTCAAATTCAATTGTTGATTCGAAAACAAAAAAGATCAAATCTAAGTGGTTAGATAATTTATGTAAAAACATTGCTGAATTGAATAAAACAAAAAAAATTGTGATTGTGTGTTCTGGCGCTATTGCTTTAGGTGCAAAAAGTATTTCAAATACAAAGTTAAGAAAATTAGAAGATAAACAGGCAGCAGCTTCAGTTGGTCAAATTGAATTAGCCCATCAATGGCGAAATAAACTAGGAAAATACAAGATAGGTGTTTCTCAAATTCTATTAACATTAGAAGATAGTGAAGAAAGGCGACGATATTTAAATGCTAGAAATACAATATCATCATTACAAAACAAAAACATAATCCCAATCATCAATGAAAACGACACTGTTGCTACTGAAGAAATTCGCTATGGTGATAATGATAGATTGGCAGCACGAGTAGCACAGATGATTGAAGCTGATTTATTAATTTTATTAAGTGATATTGATGGGTTATACCAGGGTAATCCAAAAAAAGACAAGGATGTAAAAAAAATTTCAGAGGTATTTAAAATTGATAAAAAAATTGAAGAACTTGGAAATTATCAGTCTTCTGAGTTAGGTAGTGGAGGAATGGCCACAAAAATTTTAGCGGCAAAGATATGTGCTGAAAACGGTTGTGCTACGATAATCACTAATAGTGATAAAAACAAACCAATCAGTGATATTAATAAAAAAAATTCAACAATTTTTTATCCCTTAACTTCTACAAACTCGTCCAAAAAAAAATGGTTATTAAATCATTTAAAACCATCAGGATCGATTGTTATTGATGCAGGAGCTAAAAATGCAATTTTAAAAA